>NZ_CATKVU010000006.1:2905000-3075000 GCF_949820605.1 Segatella copri | reverse complement strand
TGGTGGAGAATAACGGATTCGAACCGTTGACCCCCTGCTTGCAAAGCAGGTGCTCTAGCCAACTGAGCTAATCCCCCAAATCGAGAAGTAAAGAAGTAGTCCCAGGCAGATTTGAACTGCCGACCTCCACATTATCAGTGTGGCGCTCTAACCAACTGAGCTATAGGACTGTGTTGGTAAAGAGTAGCATCTCTGCCGAACATTCTCTATCTCTTATTTAATTAAACAGATGGTGCGTACAAGAAGAGAAGCGAACTTTTAAGTCCTGTCCCTAAATCTTCTACAGGAAATTCGTCTCTCCAGAAAGGAGGTGTTCCAGCCGCACCTTCCGGTACGGCTACCTTGTTACGACTTAGCCCCAATTACCAGTTTCGCCCTAGGCCGCTCCTTACGGTCACGGACTTTAGGCGCCCCCGGCTTTCATGGCTTGACGGGCGGTGTGTACAAGGCCCGGGAACGTATTCACCGCGCCATGGCTGATGCGCGATTACTAGCGAATCCAGCTTCGTGGGGTCGGGTTGCAGACCCCAGTCCGAACTGAGACAGGCTTTAAGGATTTGATCCATTTTGCAAGGGACCGTCTCTCTGTACCTGCCATTGTAACACGTGTGTAGCCCCGGACGTAAGGGCCGTGCTGATTTGACGTCATCCCCACCTTCCTCACACCTTACGGTGGCAGTGTCCCCAGAGTGCCCAGCTTCAACTGATGGCAACTAAGGAGAGGGGTTGCGCTCGTTATGGCACTTAAGCCGACACCTCACGGCACGAGCTGACGACAACCATGCAGCACCTTCACAGAGGCCCCGAAGGGCGTCATTGTCTCCAAATCCTTCCTCTGCAATTCAAGCCCGGGTAAGGTTCCTCGCGTATCATCGAATTAAACCACATGTTCCTCCGCTTGTGCGGGCCCCCGTCAATTCCTTTGAGTTTCACCGTTGCCGGCGTACTCCCCAGGTGGGATGCTTAATGCTTTCGCTTGGCCGCTGACCTATTCAGACCAACAGCGGGCATCCATCGTTTACCGTGCGGACTACCAGGGTATCTAATCCTGTTCGATACCCGCACTTTCGAGCTTCAGCGTCAGTTGCGCTCCAGTGAGCTGCCTTCGCAATCGGAGTTCTTCGTGATATCTAAGCATTTCACCGCTACACCACGAATTCCGCCCACTTTGTGCGTACTCAAGGAAACCAGTTCGCGCTGCAGTGCAGACGTTGAGCGTCTACATTTCACAACACGCTTAATCTCCGGCCTACGCTCCCTTTAAACCCAATAAATCCGGATAACGCCCGGACCTTCCGTATTACCGCGGCTGCTGGCACGGAATTAGCCGGTCCTTATTCATAAGGTACATGCAAAAAGAGTCACGACTCTCACTTTATTCCCTTATAAAAGCAGTTTACAACCCATAGGGCCGTCTTCCTGCACGCTACTTGGCTGGTTCAGGCTCTCGCCCATTGACCAATATTCCTCACTGCTGCCTCCCGTAGGAGTTTGGACCGTGTCTCAGTTCCAATGTGGGGGACCTTCCTCTCAGAACCCCTACTGATCGTCGCCTTGGTGGGCCGTTACCCCGCCAACAAGCTAATCAGACGCATCCCCATCCATCACCGATAAATCTTTAATCTCCTTCAGATGTCTTCCAGAGATATCATTGGGTATTAGTCTTACTTTCGCAAGGTTATCCCCAAGTGATGGGCAGGTTGGATACGCGTTACTCACCCGTGCGCCGGTCGACGCCTATCGGAAGCAAGCTTCCAATATCGTTTCCCCTCGACTTGCATGTGTTAAGCCTGTAGCTAGCGTTCATCCTGAGCCAGGATCAAACTCTCCATTGTAAAATATCATTTTTACTTTGCTATACCCGAAAGTCTAGCGAAGTGTTTGTTGTCTGTACTTAGGACGAATATCCTTTTCGTTTATTGAAGCTTAGTAAACCTGACTTGTCAATTGCTTGACGGTTCGTTTCTTTTACCCAGTTCCTTCATACTCCCTATATATAATAAGGTGTAATCCAAAACCGCTTCTTGTACTACTTGTCTGTTTATGTAAAATCTTTCAAAGAACTCTTTCTTTAATCGCTAAGAGAAAGCGTATTTCTCAAAAGCGAGTGCAAAAGTACAAACATTTTCCGAAACCGCCAAACATTTTCCGGAAAAAGTTTTGAAATTAACAGTATTTTAACACTTTCATCTTATTTTGCACTTATTTTGATACCAAACACTTTATTATATACATACACGCGCTCATATCTGCGTGTGGGCACACAAGCATGCGCATATACATAAATGGTACCAGAAAACTATTCTGCCTCCAAATAGAGAACACGAGACGACCAGTCGTTCTTCTTACCCCAGTCTACCTCATGAACATACGGCATTTCCAAGCCATGTTCCATAAGATACTTACCTGAGTAAGATTTTCCCTCACAATCAAGAGGCTTGTTATCAATTACATCAAGTTCTTTTACCTTATACATCTTATTCTCATCCAAACCAGCCATCTTAACTCTTGGCAAATGAACATTATAGAAGTTCGCCAATTTCCACCAATAGAAGACAGCCTTGTTTTTTGCTTCACTAACATACATAATAGAAGATAAGCCCTGATTATCGTACGGAGAAACCAAACGATAAAGGTCGCCAAACTGAACAACAGGACGAATCTCCTTGTATTCAGAGATAGCCTTTCGACAGAGAGCCTTCTCCTCATCCGTCATATTCTTTGGCTGGATTTCCATTCCAAGACGTCCGCTCATAGCTACATCAATACGATACTTCAAAGAAGTAGTGCGGAATACGGTATGATTTGGCACAGCAGAGATATGACTTGCCATGGCGATGGCTGGGAAGAAATAGCTGGTTCCATACTGCATATAAATACGCTGCATGGCATCCGTATTATCACTTACCCAAAACTCATCAAAACCACGGAGCATGCCCCAATTGGCACGACCACCGCCACTTGCGCAACATTGAATCACCACATCCTTATACTTAGCACGAATACGGTCAATAACCTTCGCAAATCCCTGATGATAAGCGATGTAGAGATGGCTCTGATCGGCTGCAGACAAATATTGGCTGCCATGATTCATAATAGGCATATTGGCATCCCACTTGATGTAGGCTATATCTGGATATTTAGTAAGTAAATTGTCTACTACACCGAAAACAAAGTCCTGTACTTTTGGATTTGAGAGATCGAGCACCAGCTGAGTACCGCCACGGCCCAGAACAGCATCTCGCTTAGGAGCCTTGATAACCCAATCAGGATGCTTCTCATAGAGCATACTGGTAGTATTGGTCATTTCCGGTTCGATCCAGATACCAAACTTTACCTGGTTTTTCCTGGCATCGCTCAGCAAGCCTTCAATGCCATTAGGAAGTTTCTTGGTATCAACCACCCAGTCGCCGAGTGCACAGTTATCAGTAACACGAGGATATTTGGTTCCGAACCATCCATCATCCATTACGAAGAGTTCACCACCCATACTATGGATATCAGCCATCATCTGGTCCATTCCCTTTTGGTTGATGTCGAAATAAACACCTTCCCAAGAGTTGAGCAAGATATCACGCTCCTTATCTCCATGTGCCAAGATATATTTGCGTCCCCATTTATGGAAGTTTCTACTTGCACCGCTCAAGCCCTGCGTTGAATAAGTCAAAGCGAGTGCAGGAGTTTTGAAAGTCTCACCTTTTTTAAGATGATATTCAGAATTCTGTTCATTAATACCGGCAAAGAAATAATGATATTCGGTATCATCGGTAACCGTCTTCAGCTTATAGTTTCCGCTATAAACCAAGGCTGCACCAATAACATTACCCGCATTTTCCTGTCCTTTACCATCGAGCGAGAACATGACTTCTGCATGATCGGTATGCGAATTGCGGGTACCATCATTGTTTCGAATTACAAATTCTCCTGGCTGCAGTTTTTCATGACTCAACTGTCCCTCTGCTGCCCAAGTACCGGAAAGATGACTCATCCAGACATCTCCACGACGGATAGGAAGCATAGCCGATGCAAAGGTAGTCAGGGTAACAGTACCCTTTTCACCATTCAGAATCTCGGTCCATGCCTCAATCATATCAACATCATTGTATGCACGATACTTCAAATCTACCTTTATATTATATACAGGATCTTTCAGATGAACGGTCGTAACAGAAGCATTTCCTTCGTTCTTCACATCACAGCCCGTAGCCACGAGTGCAGTTGAAAGATTGCCATCACTATGACGCATGGCAAGCGCCGCTTCAGCTGGAGTATTCAGTCCGTAAGCCGGATAAGCATCCATACGGCCATCAGTAGCGACCTTCAGATTCTGCAAATCGTTAGGATTCAACTTTGTACCGAAATAGAGATACTGGGCAGGTTTTCCATTCTCAACATCGAGAATGAGCGACATACCCTTTGTATTTACAGATACTTTTTCTGCCATCGCCGGAAGTGCGACAGTCATCAATATAAGTGCAATTGATTTTAACTTCATATTACCTTTCCAAATTATTAGTTGCGTTTATAGTTTCTATTTTGTGAGAGATGATTTCTCATTTTCACATCGCAAAATTATAAAAAAATCCAATACATTCCAATACTTTTTTGATTTATTTTTCGAAGAAAGCAGAAAAGGACAAACAATCAGCAAATAAAGCAAAGAAAACACTTTAGAAATCGAAAGAATTCCTAAAAGATAGTCCACTTTAAGAAATTCTTAGTATCTTTGCAATATTATAGCTGATAACGATTTAGGTATAGTGGTTTGAATGCCCTATTTTTCAAAATCAGCAGAATGTGTAACGAAAAGATATATAGAGATATGAAACTAAAGATACATTTCAGTCATAAAGAAGAACTTTGGAACTCATGGTCGCATGCAGGAGGTATCCTGATGGGCTTTGTCGTGGGAGCAATCTTCTTATATTGGTGCTTTACGATGCATAATGGATGGGCTACGGCGGGAGTTATCCTCTATCTGTTCGGTATGTTGATGTCTTACATCGCCTCAACGGTTTACCATGCCGTTTCTGCCTGGAGCAAATGGAAGGAGCGACTGCGCAAATGGGACCATGCCGCCATCTACTGGCATATTGCCGGTTCTTACTCGCCAATCACGCTCATTGCGATGCGAGACCAGGGATATTGGGGATGGAGCCTCTTTATCTTTATCTGGGCTTGCGCCATTGCCGGAACCATCATGAGTTTTGCCAGACTCAAGGATCACAGCAACCTGGAGACCATCTGTTTTGTAGGCATGGGATTGTCGGTACTGGTTGCCTTCAAACCTTTGATAGACTCCGTATCCGCCGCCACAGTCTGGTGGATTATTGCCGAAGGCGTCTGCTACATTACGGGCGCCGTATTCTACAGTATTAACAAGAAGAAATACATGCATTCCGTGTTCCATTTCTTCGTTTTAGCTGGTAGTATCTGCCACATCATTGCAGTTTGGGATATTCTCATGAAATATATCTAAACGACTTAATAAAAGGCATCGGGAAGTTTTCGCTTTCTGATGCCTTTGTTTTTTTATAAAGTTCTATATTATAAGACATTCATCCATATCATACTCTTCTTATAAATAATAAGGTGGAATTGTTAACAATACGTTAAAGTATGAAAATAATTGCCCAAAAGTTTGGAACTTATCGCAGAAAAGCATACCTTTGCAGTGTTCTATTGAAGTAGTACACTAAAACATTAAAGATTATGATACAGATTAAAGACATTGATTTCAGATACCCAGGTAGCAAGCACCTTGTATTTAGAGATTTCTCTTTGGAACTCAAGGAGAACAACATTTATGGCTTGCTTGGTAAGAACGGTACAGGCAAGAGCACCCTGCTCTACCTCATCAGCGGATTGCTCCGCCAGCAACAAGGTACCGTTCTCGTGGATGGCATTTCGGCACAAGATCGCAAAGCCGAGATGCTGAAGGACATCTTCATGGTGCCCGAAGAGTTTGAACTGCCCAACGTTTCCCTCGCCACCTACGTGAAGATGAACCAGGGATTCTATCCAAACTTCTCGCAGGAAGTATTGGACCGTTGCCTCAAGGATTTTGATTTACCACTCTCTCTCAAGTTGAACGAACTCTCGATGGGACAGAAGAAGAAGGTATTCATGAGTTTCGCACTCGCCACGGGTACCCGCTTTCTTCTGATGGACGAGCCAACCAATGGTCTCGATATCCCATCGAAGAGCCAGTTCCGTAAGGTCATCGCCAACAACATGACGGAAGACCGCACCCTCATCATCTCAACTCATCAGGTGCACGATGTAGAGTCGTTGCTCGACCACATCATCATCATGAACCAGAGCCAGCTTCTGCTCGACGCATCTATTTCAAACATCTGCGAGAAATACACCTTCGAATATCGCAACCCACAGGAAATGGACGACACCGTGCTCTACGCCGAGCCAACCCTGCAGGGCAATGCCGCCATCTGCAAGCGTCAGGAGGGAAAACAGGAAACACAGATGAACCTGGAGTTGCTCTTCAATGCAGTAATTAATGGAAAATTAAACGATTAAAAATTAGACGATTATGAAAAAGAATTTCGATTTACATAGATTAAGCATGGTACTTCGTTGGGATATTCTCACCAACTGGCAGCGTCATCTTGGAGCTACAGCAGGTCTCGCCATCGGCATTTCCATCTATTGTGTATTGCGACTTTTTAGCATGAGATATTGGCTTAACTCAACCGATGTAGAGCTGGCTGGTCATCAATACCAGGTAAGTGTTTGCATGTTCTTTTCTGTAATAGCATTCATCGCGTTCTACGTCTTGGCAAGTTGTATATTCAATAACATGAAGACTAAATTGCAAAGAGAGAGTTTCCTGATGCTTCCTGCTTGTAATCTAGAGAAGTTTGTGGCCCGACTACTCATGATGAGTATCGGTGTTTTGGTTCAACTTTTTGCAGCAGTAATCTTGGCCGATGTTATACAGTTCATCTTTAGTTTCATCATCACTCCAGATTTTCATATCAGCATCACCTGGGCTGTGCTCAGCCATATTATTCCCACAATTCACCCTTTCGACAACGACTGGCTGAAATGGATTACCTTCTATTCATTCATACTATTTTCCCATTCTTTCGCAACACTTGGCGGAACATTCTATCGCAAGCTGCCTGTATTGCTAACAGCTTGCACGGGCATTCTTCTTAGTATGATTTTGGGATACATAATCAACAAATTAGGAGAAGCTGGAGTTTTTGATTTCTTCAGTCATATTAACTTCAGCAATGGTTCCACAGCTGACTATTGTATAACAATTACAGCATTCTTTGTTTTCCTGGCTTTGGCTGCCTTCAACTATTGGGCATCCTACAAGCTCTTCACCCGTATGCAGGTTATCTGCAACAAGTGGATCAACATCTAAGAAATTAAAATTGAAGATTATGAATTTCAGTAATGATAAAGCAATATACGTACAGATAGCCGAACGATTGAGCGATGAAATTCTGGCGGGCAAGTACAAGGAGGACGAGCGAATACCGAGCGTCAGGGAATATGCCGTACTGCTGGAGGTAAATGCCAACACAACCGTGAAGGCATACGACCTGCTTGCCACCGATGAGATTATCTACAACAAGCGAGGCCTAGGCTACTTTGTTTCCGCAGGAGCCAAGAAGCAGATTAAGAAGACCCGCAAGAAGGAGTTTATGAAAGAAAGACTCCCGGAACTCGCCCGACAAATGCAGCTTCTCGACATCTCCATCGATGAAGTGAAGGAAGAGTTGGAGAAGAATCTCAAAAAGATAAAGATATGATGACACTATTCATCCTCAAATATATATTTATAGCTTCTGTTTTTGCCTTATATATAATAAGGTGTATGTAATAACGTTTTAAAAAAAGAGTTACGCTTGCAACTTTCTGAAAGTTGCAAGCGTCTAATGGTTTAAATTGATATCCATAAAACGAAAGTAACATGTCATTAATTCATCTAAAAGGCGTCAACAAGACCTACCAGGGTGCTCAGCCACTCCATGTACTGAAGGGCATCGACCTCGACATCGAACGTGGCGAGTTCGTCAGCATCATGGGTGCTTCCGGCTCGGGAAAATCCACCTTATTAAATATACTGGGTATTCTCGACAACTACGATACGGGAGAATACCGACTCAATGATGTGCTCATCAAAGACCTCTCGGAAACCCGTGCTGCCGAATACCGCAACAAGATGATCGGCTTCATCTTCCAGTCGTTCAACCTCATCTCGTTCAAGACGGCGGTGGAAAACGTGGAGCTTCCACTCTTCTACCAGGGCGTGAGCCGCAAGAAGCGCCACGAACTGGCAATGGAATATCTCGACAAACTGGGCTTGAAGCAATGGGCCAACCATTATCCCAACGAGATGTCGGGAGGACAGAAGCAGCGTGTAGCCATCGCCCGTGCCCTCATCACCAAACCCGAAATCATCCTAGCCGATGAGCCTACCGGAGCCCTCGACTCCAAAACGAGCGTGGAAGTGATGGACCTGCTGAAGGAACTGCACCAGAAGGAGGGAATGACTATCGTGGTGGTAACCCACGAAAGTGGTGTTGCCAACGAGACCGATAAGGTTATCCATATCAAGGACGGACTCATCGGAAGCATCGAAGACAACAGAGACCATCATCTCGTATCGAAAGACTACGTAAAGTAAGTGAAGAACGAAGAGTGAAGAGTGAAGAATCCAATTGTCTTTCTCTGACATCTCTTCGGGGTTATTAATTTTTAAAACAATACACAATGCATATGAATTCTTCACTCTTCACTCTACACTCTTCACTCCTCTCAGAGGTTTGGAGCACGTCGAAGCGCAACAAGCTCCGCACTTCGCTCACGGGATTTGCCGTTGCCTGGGGAATCTTCATGCTGATATTCCTGCTGGGCGCCGGCAACGGACTGATTAATGCCCAGTTGCAGCAAAGCACCCGATTCCTAGCCAACTCCATGCGAGTATTCCCGGGCGAAACCTCCAAGGCTTACAAGGGACTGAAAGAAGGAAGAAGCATCACGCTCAACGACAAGGATATCCTCATCAGCAACAAGACCTATGGTCAATACGTAGATGATGTGGGCGGAAGACTGGAACAGTATAACGTGAACATCAACTATGGCGATAATTATGTGGCAAGCCAGTCATTGGTGGGTGTGGCTCCTACACATCCCAAAATCGACAAGACGGAGCTGATTGCCGGACGATTCATCAACGAAATCGATATGAAGGAGCAGCGCAAGAATGTGGTGCTGAGCCGAAGCCAGGCCAAGGAACTCTGCAAAGACTACCATTCGCTGGTGGGCAAGAACGTAAAGATCAGCAACCTCAACTTCCAGGTGGTGGGAATCTACAAGGATGATGAATCGCGCAATAATACCGAAGCCTTCATCGCCTACTCCACCATAAAGACCATCTACGCCAAGGGCGATGATGCGGGAAGTCTGGAGTTCACCATCAAGAACCTGAAGACCAGGGAGGACAATAAGCAGTTTGAAAAGAACTACCGCGCCAGCATCAACAACAACCATCAGGCTGCACCTGATGACGACCGTACCATCTGGCTATGGAACCGATACATGGACAACATCCAAATGAACCAGGGAATCGCCATCATGCAGACGGCACTCTGGATAGTAGGTCTGTTCACCCTGCTGAGCGGAATCGTGGGCGTAAGCAACATCATGCTCATCACCGTGAAGGAGCGAACCCGAGAGTTTGGCGTAAGAAAAGCCATCGGAGCCAAGCCTTGGTCGATACTGAAGCTCATCATTACCGAGAGCATCATCATCACCTCGTTTTTCGGCTACATCGGAATGGTCTGCGGTGTGGCGGCAAACGAAATCATGGATGCAACCATCGGTCACACCACCGTAGATACCGGACTGTTTAAAGCCGCCATGTTTGTGAACCCTACGGTGGGCATCGGCACCTGTATCGGCGCCACCATCACCATCGTCATCGCAGGCACCATCGCCGGACTCATCCCAGCCATCAAGGCTGCAAGAATCCGACCGATAGAAGCGCTGAGAGCGGAGTAATGCAAAATGTTGAATGTTAAGTGTTAAATGTTGAATTCATTCTTGCTTACACCTTATTATATATATAGAATAGGCTATGCGATTAGATTTAGATACATATAAAGAGATTCTCGACACCATCACGAGGAACAAGAGCCGCAGTCTGCTTACGGGCTTCGGCGTGTTCTGGGGCGTGTTTATGCTCATCGCCCTGATGGGTGGCGGACAAGGACTGAAGGAGATGCTGCAAAACAACTTCACAGGCTTTGCCACCAACACCGCTATCATCTGGGCGCAGAACACCACCAAACCCTACAAGGGATTCAACAAGGGGCGCTCCTGGCAGATGGAAGAGAAAGACCTGGACAGATTGCGCCACCAGGTGCCCGAACTCGATGTCATCACCCCGCTGCTCTTCGGCGGCAACAAGTCGGTGGTGTTTGGAGACAAGAAATTCAGCGGCAGCACCCAGGGCGTAAATCCTGACTACGCCAAAGTTTCTGCACCACAGATGTTTTACGGCAGATACATCAACGAGATGGATGTGCGCCAGCAGCGCAAGGTTTGCGTCATCGGCAAACAGATTTACAAGAATCTCTTTCCTGGCGGCGGTGATCCGTGCGGCAAGAGCGTAAGAGTAGACTCTACCTATTATATGGTGATAGGCGTAGATTACCGCTCGGGCAACGGCGTGAACTTCGGCGGTCGTGCCGATGAAACCATCACCTTGCCCCAATCGGTTTTGCGCAGCGCTTATAACCGGGGTAAGGCAGTAGACATCATAGCCACCACCGGCAAACCGGGCGTAGTAATGAGCAGCATTGCCCAGCGGATGAGAGAAACCGTGGCAAGAGCCCACAGCATCGACCCTACGGACGAAAAGGGCATCATGGTGTTCAATACCGAAGTTCTCTTCCAGATGCTCGACAACCTGTTTAAGGGCGTCAACTTCCTCATCTGGCTGGTGGGTATCGGCACCCTTCTCGCCGGCGCCATCGGAGTTTCCAATATCATGATGGTAACGGTAAAGGAGCGAACCACCGAGATAGGCATCCGCCGAGCCATCGGAGCCACGCCTAAGATGATTCTCTCGCAAATCATCTCCGAGAGTATTCTCCTCACCCTGGTAGCCGGCATGAGCGGCATTCTCTTCGGTGTTGCCATCCTGCAAATGCTGGAAGTAGGAAGTTCCACGGATGGCATTCTTACCGCCCACTTCCAGGTAGATTTCTGGACGGCCATCTCTTCTGCCATCCTCATCTGCATTCTCGGCGGCCTAGCCGGACTCGCCCCTGCATGGCGAGCCATGAGCATCAAACCGGTAGATGCGATGAGAGACGAATAGGAGTGAAGAACGAAGAGTGAAGAGTGAAGAATTCACTTGTCCTCTAAATGATAACTCCTGACAAATAATAATATTAACGAAATAAGAATGAAAGACGAAAGTAAAGCAATTGAATTCTTCACTCTTCGTTCTTCACTCTTCACTTAAACTTACGATATGAAAAAGTATTCAAAGTTGATTGTTGCGGCGATTGTCGCCTTGATTTTCATCGGAACCTTCGTGTTCCTTTATGAGAAATCGCAGCCTAAGCCTGTGGAGTATACTGAGTTTACTCCTAAGATGGCTGATGTTTTGAAAACTACCGTCATCACGGGTAAGATTGAGCCTCGCAACGAGGTGAGCGTAAAGCCTCAGATTAGCGGTATCATCACCGAGATTTGCAAAGAAGCTGGTGATTATGTTCAGGCGGGCGAGGTTATCGCCAAGGTAAAGGTGATTCCGGATATGGGACAGCTCAGTTCGGCGCAAGCACGCGTGCGCCTTGCTGAAATCAACCTGAAACAGGCACAGGTGGATTATGGTCGCGAGGAACAGCTCTTCAAGAAACAGCTGGTCAGCGCCGATGAGTTTGATAAGGTAAAACAGTCGTTGCAGCAGGCGAAGGAGGAGAAAGTTGCCGCCCTGGATGCGCTCGAAGTGGTTCGTGATGGTGTTTCCAAGAGCAACGCCAGCGCCTCTTCCACCCTCATCCGTTCTACCATTTCGGGAATTATCCTTGATATTCCTGTCAAGGTGGGTAACTCCGTGATTCTTGCCAACACCTTTAATGACGGAACCACCATCGCCAGCGTGGCAAACATGAACGACCTCATCTTCCGTGGCAACATCGACGAAACCGAGGTGGGCAACCTGGTAGTAGGAATGCCGATGAAGATTACCATCGGAGCGATGCAGGACCTGAAGTTTGATGCCGACCTGGAGTATATTTCTCCAAAGGCTGTAGAGAACAATGGCGCCAACCAGTTTGAGGTAAAGGCAGCCGTCCGCTCAGTAAAGGGCGGCAAGATCCGTTCCGGCTATAGTGCCAACGCCGAGATAGTATTGGCAAAGGCTAACCACGTGATCACCGTTCCGGAGAGTGCCATCGAATTCAGCGGCGACAGCACCTTTGTCTATATCGTAAAGGGCAGCGGCGAGAAGAAGACCTACGAGCGCAAGCAGGTAACCACCGGCTTGAGCGATGGTGTGAACATAGAAATCAAGAAAGGTCTGAGCCTGAAGGACAAGGTAAGAGGTCCGCAGGTTGTGGCAGACAACAAGGATGATGAAGAATAATCTTAGCAGTATAGAATAAGTAGTAAAAGCCAAAGGGGGCATTTTGGGGGGTGTAATTTAAACTGTGTCAAGGCTTGTTCTTAACTTTCATTCCCACTCCCTGCTGGGGGCATGCCCCCAGCAGGGAAGCCTTTTCGGCTGCAAAGTTACATAATTTTAAATCTATCTCCAAATTTTATTGCCAATTGTTGAGAAATTTGTCCCCAATTTGCCAGTGACATAGTCCATTTCTTACGGATGTTGCGGTAAGCTAAGTACACAAGCTTCTCCAAAGAATTATCCGTAGGAAAGACCCCTTTAGTCTTTGTGACCTTTCTTACCTGTCTGTGATACCCCTCAACCGTATTGGTCGTATAAATGAGTTTACGGATGGCTGGAGTATATTGGAAATACTCTGTCAGACGTTCCCAATTGTCACGCCATGACTTGATGACAATTGGGTACATCTCTCCCCACTTAGACTCTAACAGGTCTAAATTAGCAGCAGCGGAGTCTTTGTTTACTGCACCATATACTGTTCTTAAATCCTTGATAAACTCCTTTTGATGCTTACTGCCAACATACTTGATAGAATTGCGTATCTGATGGACAATACAGAGCTGCACAGAACTCTCAGGAAATACGCTTTGGATGGCATCCGGGAAGCCTTTGAGACCATCAATACAACAAATCAAGATGTCTCGAACACCACGGTTCTGAAGATCCGTAAGAACTTCTAGCCAGAAGTTAGCTCCTTCACTCTTAGACACATACATACCTAACAGTTCTTTTTGGCCTTCCTTGTTGATGCCAAGAATGTTGTAAATGGCTCGTGTGACAGCTCTGCCATTCTCATCCTTTACCTTATAATGGATAGCATCAAGCCAGCAAATGGCATATACAGGATCGAGCATGCGAGACTTCCAGGCGGTGATTTCGGGTAATACACGGTCTGTTATAGAGCTGATAGTATCGGCTGATAGAGTTGTGTTGAACTCACGCTCAAAGTAGCTGCTGATGTCACGTGTGCTGGTGCCCATGGCGTACATCTCAATAATCTGGTCTGCCATGCCATTGGCAAGAATAGTCTCACGCTTCTTTACGGTCTCAGGTTGGAAAGTTCCGTCTCGGTCACGAGGAGTCTCTATAGTGACCTCACCATATTTTGTTTGAACCTTCTTACTCATCTTACCATTACGACGATTGCCGGAAGAGCGTTCCTCTTCACTTAAATGAGCGTCCATCTCACCTTCGAGAGCTGAGTTGAGAATACGCTCTAACAATGGAGCTAATGCTCCGTCCTTGCCAAATAAGGCTTCACCACTACGCAACTGCTGAGCTGCTTTCTTGTAATCAATTTCTAAGTTGTCCATAATATAAAAACTACCTCAGTTCGGGATAAGAAATAGTGCCTAAAAAAGTTGGTAATCTCCGATATTTTTTGTATCTTTGTAGTTGAAATCCAATTAGTTACAAACATAAAAAGATATCATTATGGAGATTACCAAGGACAAAGTTACAGAATTATTTTGTATTATTGATGAATTTTACAAAGTTTTTGATGCTGAAAATGCAGGAAAATTGCTTTTGGGTGAAGATGGAGTAAAGCGCAGACGACGTAAAGCCTCTTTATCTGATAGTGAAATCATGACGATTTTGCTGTATTTCCATTTCGGCTCGTTCCGAAACTTCAAGCATTATTACCTATTTTTTATTAGAGGAACTTTGAAGTCATATTTTCCAAATGCGGTGTCTTATAACCGTTTTGTAGAACTTGAAAGTCGCGTATTCTTCCCTCTTATGTTCTTCCTGAATCTCCGTGCTTTTGGCAGATGTACAGGTATAACCTTTGTTGATTCAACCATGATACCAATATGCCACAATCTCAGGCGTTATGCCAACAAAGTGTTCAAAGGCATTGCCACAAACGGAAAGGGAACAATGGGATGGTGTCATGGGTTCAAGCTACATCTGGCTTGTAATGATAGAGGTGAGATAATTGCTTTTGTTCTCACTGGTGCAAACGTTAGCGACAAAGATCCAACGGTATTCGATGTGTTGGCTAAACGTCTGTATGGTAAGCTGTTTGCAGATAAAGGCTATATCTCGCAAAAACTTTTCGATTCGCTTTTTGAGGAAGGCATCCAGTTGGTAACAGGACTGAGAGTGAACATGAAGAACAAACTAATGCCGTTCTATGACAAGATGATGCTACGCAAAAGATACATCATTGAAACGATTAATGACCTGTTGAAAAATACGGCTCAGATAGTACATTCACGTCACAGGTCTGTTGCGAATTTCATCATAAATATTATTTCTGCATTAGGGGCATACTGTTTCTTTGACAACAAGCCCAAGGCACTTACTGGATACGTTATCGAAGATACGAAACAGCTTAGTCTTTTCTAACATTGCATATTTTACATGAGGATTTTGTCTCAGCAACCATCCAAGATATATAGATGGTTGCCAAGCCTCTGTGTCCCTTATATAAAAACATTATAAAGCCTTTAGATAGAGCTCGTTATCCCGAACTGAGGTAAAAACTGTGTTAAACTACTTTTATTGTAGCTTGACACAGTTTAGTTTACACTCTCGCATTTTGTGTTCATGCCCCCTTTGGCTTTTACTACTTATTGATAACGTTCAAAATATCCTGACGTATCTTCTCATTGGTACCATTTACCATATAACGTATCAAGCCATCCTCACCTAGGACGATGAAGAGAGGGAAACCGCCTGAGCCAACAAATTTCACGAAATAATTATCACCATAAAGATGAGTCCAATTGAAGCCACGTGCCTCCGTTATCTTCCTTACCTTATCAGCTTTCTCGAAGTTTACAGAGAGAAATATCACATTAGGATACTTATTCTTCCACTCCGAAAGGATAGGCATTTCTCGCAAACAAGGTCCACAGCCTGAATACCATGCGTTGATAACTACCTTATGTCCCTTGAGCGACTGTTCTGTCCAAAGTTTTCCGTTCAAATCGTGCAAAGTAAAGGAACCAGGCAACGGCTTGCCACACAATGTGTCAGTATTCTCGTTATGCCTCGTCAAAGAAAACATCTGCTGATTGGTCTCTATTTGGTCTTCTATCTCTGATAGAGATTTCACTCTACTGCGAGGTATCTCATATTTTTCCCATTCCTTAGGTATAGTAAAGTTGGGATACATCGTAAAAATCATCAAGTTGCCATTTTCTCCATACTTGATGGCTGACATAGACTTTACCTTCGATACATCCAAAGGCAAATCCTTGACATAGAAATGTCGATTCACCATTATACTAGGAGACAGCAAACTATCTGCTTGTTCCTGTACGACAGGAGTTTCCTGTGCGCTTGCAGCAAAAGGCATCATCGCCAAAAGCAACGCCATCATCATTTGTTTTATCATTTTCTTTTCCATTGTATATCTCTTATATATGTTTCCTACATACTTATTCTTATTAGAAAATACGCAACTCTTACCATTGGGTAAACTAAAGAAACGCACTTTTAACTTTTATTCGTATTGGTAACTTGCGGCCTTTTATTATTTTGCCTTTCTGTAAAATATATAGATAGCATTCCAAATAAATAAAGAAAAAATACATGGAAAGAATATATCACTCCATTTATTTAAAATAACCCTTTCAATTATTTCTATTAAATAGACAACTTGTAAAGCTACTAAAAAAATCAGTATTGTATATTTAGTTATTTTTGTCATAATTACTCCAATATTCAAAACTAGAAACAGCAACACTTAATGCTTGACGAATTAGTATTCTATCCAATTCTGAAAAGCTAGCATCTAAATCTATCTCTTTTAAGTATCTTGAAACTACCATTCCTACATCATTTTCGTCATTTGGATAATTGGTGAATATTTCAAAAAAAAGATTCATTACCTTAGCAGGAATATCGTTACCACTAATTTGCACTATTTTTCCATCTTGTACAGACATTTGAAGTTGATTTACAGTACTGTCCATTTTAATTTCAAATTCATCAGAATTCAAAATGCATAATTCTTCTGATGTCAAATTTTCCTTAACACTTTTCTTTTCAAAGTGATTGGTTTGCAAATTACTTAACAACAAATTATGTTTTGCACCAATATCTTTTATATCTACAGACACATCATTTAAATAAATATTATCTGTACGATTTTTCTCAATTACCTTTTCCTCGCTCAATACTGGAGCATAAGCTGCAGCTATATCCATTGCCTTCAAATTTAAATTGGGAGTACTTACTCCCCTAGTTACATTTGCATCTGACAACAAACGGTGACACATATAAGAAGCATATCCTCCACAACAAACAGCACCTATCGCTGCTCCAATATGAGGTTGTCCTATAAGTGCCCCAACTTTTAACCCAGCCTGCCCACCATTATATGCGCCACCAGCATCAGCACTCGCTACACTTAGGTAATAAAGTAATCTCCTAGTAGATACACGAGTTTTTTTGATGACAACATTAAACTATCATTATAAGAAGTCAAATTCTCTATTACTTTTGGTTCGCTTTCTTGTAATACATTATTACCAACATATTCTGTACAAGAAAGTAATATTGCACATAAAAGTAATACAATATAAGTTTTTATTTTTTTCATACGTAAATTATTATCGTCCTACATTACTGTAGAACATATGTTTTACACTAAATTTATATTTATGTAAGTATTAGACACAAGAAAGAATAGCACTCATAATACCTATAAGTGCGACTGTAAAGTACGGCATTTTTATGTAACAGCTAAGATTTAAAAGTTTCATACACGTGTCCATAAGTCACAGTCTTTGCCGCTTAACTGTTGAGACCAATTTCATAATCGGACTATGGGTGTTCCAGTAAAAATCGGCCTAAGATAGTGTTGTCTCAAGATTTTGTTGCTTCCTTTTTTTCTCAAGACTAACTTTGTACCCAAGTTTCTTCAATTCTGCTGCCAAGTAAAGCTTTCACTTTTTCTCAATTTTGGCTTGCATATATTGAGCACCCAACTCATGGTATCTAGCACCTGTGCTGAGAATCAGATATGCAGCAGTTAATTGAGAGTGTGCAACCGCAATCAAGGCACGCTTTTTCCACGTCTGGCACTGATACGATGGTAACGTTCACTGAAGAATGAATTCTTGGTACGGGTCGCAGCCCACGCTGCCTCTGTCAGGACAGCCTTTACTTGTTTGTTACCGCGAGTAATTCTTCCGTTTTTTTACCAGCACTCTCATTATTGCCAGGGCAGATACCTGCCCAAGATGCCAAATGCTTCTCGGATGGGAAAGCTGACATGTCAAGGCCAATTTCTGAAACGAGGTCCTCGACTACCTTGGTATTGAAACTAGGTATCTCCTTCAGTAATTCTAGCACATTGTCATACTTGATAAGTATTTCCTTGATACGCTTGGACAATTCATCAACGAGTCCTTGCGTTTGAGCAATACTCTTACGAATCATCTGAAGCATATATACATGGTGCTCCTCGACAAAGCCAGTGCAAGCCTCCAACAATTCTTGCGGACTAGCCGACAATTTCTTGTGATAAACACTTTCGATGTCTTCTATTGTCAACTTACGACCTTCGCAAAGCATATCTATCAAAGCTGTTGCTGTAACACCAGAGGTGTTAGCTACAACACTTGAAAGCTTGATGTTGCAGTCTTCCAAGACACGCATTACTGGTTTCCAATAAACACCGGTACTCTCCATTGCTACATGGGTAATACCATTAGCTAACAGCCATTCTTTCATTTCTGTCAAACAACTCGTGAAGGTGTCAAAAGTGCGAGTCTCCTTACGGATGCCCACACCATCAATTGTTGCCACCACCACCTTCAAGTGGACGTCGATACCACAGCCTCGCTGGATCAACTGAGGAAATGTTACGTTAGTCATAATTGCTCAATGTTGATTTAACGCAACAAAGATAGCATTTTATTTCCAATTTACATTCGCTTTGGCAAGATTTTTTTAGCTCATGGATATTTCATAATTATAAATCTATATTTGACCAAAATTCATAACTTGAAGCAATAACACTCAAACTAGAATATACTAGCTTTTTATCTTCATCTGAAAGTTCTGATGTACTATTTACTTCATCAATATATTTATTGATTAAAAACTGAACATCATCTGAGTCTTCAGAATATTTTTGAAATACATCATAAAAAAGATTCATCAATTTTGTTCCTACATCGTTTCCTTTTAAAACAAGAACTCCATCAATAACAGAAATAGATGCCATAATAGAATCGAACGAAGCTTTATATTCCTTTGATTCAATCACCTTAACTTCTTCATCCGAAAGAATGTCTTTATAATCATTTTCTTTGAAATCATCAAGCATTATACTTTTGAGAAGAACATTATGCTTTGCTCCCATTAATGTAATATTATCATCTAAAATAGGATAATCTACATTTATTGTTTTAGGAACATATTCCTCAAAATTTACATTTTCATCATTCAACAAAGAAGCATATGCTGTAGTTGCCTTTTGAGGTGTAAGAGGATGTAAAGGCAATGCACGACTCCAATACAAAGAAGCATAAGCTGTATATGAACCACAAGTACCTCCGATAAGAGCACCAATTGTAGCACCAACAGCTGCACCTCCTGGCGAAAAAAGGCCACCAGCCCAAAAGCCAGCTTTTCCTAATGACCAAGCTCCACCACAATCAGCCGCTATCACTTGTGCACGTTTCCAAGCTCCAGGCTTAACCCAACCTCGCGTCTCCACTCTACTTTGGATTAAACTATCATTAAACGATGACATTTTTGTCAATAATACAGAATTAGAATCTGCTACCACATTATGTGTATCAAAAGCATGTTCACTACATGACACCCAGATTACACATCCAACAAATAAAAACAAAAACTTCTTTCTAATCATAAACTATTATTTTTTAGATTTATAAAATACTGAGCCAACTTTAAAAAGCAAGGCCTGTCTAAAATTTTTACATTTCACGAAAATAATCTCTAATTTATGCTGTTATCTGGAATATTTTTCGTATCTTTTTGACACCTTTATATCCTTTTTTATTCGATATCAATCTTACCATGATACATACTATTTCCATCAGAAATAGTAATCTCATACTCACCACTCAGATTTTCAGAAATTTGAAATGTTGTATCTATTATGTAATAGGTATAGACATCCCCTTCCTCACTTTCAAGTATGAGCGTATTACCAATCACTTGACTCGGCAAGGTCAATGTGTGATCCACCAAATCAACAACCAATGGTCGCTTGGGTGATTTACTCCCAGTGATAGTTCCACGATTAGTACCAACCAAGCTATACGATAAGGTATAAGGTTCGGCTATTGAATGAGTAGGACATAAAAATAATGCCCCCCCCATAAATAATGAGATTCATTAATGTCTGTTTCATATTACAATATTTTTTGATTATAGTTTATTCAAAACTTTGCTGCAAAAGTACAAATTTACAACGAAACACACAAATAAATCATCAATTTAAAATTTACCTATTTTTTACCTTTCACATAAATAATTCAACTTTAAGCATTTACCAAAGTATTTTACCCAAAATTTACTATGCACAAAATTATTGAATTTGTAGAATATACTCATCAAATTCTTTTGGCTTGCCTTCTTTTCTACATATCTTTTTCAACATTGTTTTCCTGCTTTTTGAGATTGCTGCATCTGATAGTCCTAGCAGTCTTGCTACCAAGGATGTAGAGAAACCTAATCTAACCAATAAACAAATTTGGTAGTCTTTATCATTAAGTTTATTTTTCAATACAGGAATGAAGTTAGGAACCACTTCCTCTATTGTATCAGCTAACTCTTTCCAATCTTCCTCACACATTTTCTCCTTAGGATGCACCTCTATAAATTTAATTTTCTTATAAATAGAAGAATCTTTTAATATTAAATCGGCATCTGACACAGAAGATAGCGAGTATCTTTCTTGTATATGAGTTATTTCAGCTTTTAATTTACTGATGGTATTTTCTTTTTCCATGATGACTTGAGCTAATTTATTGTCGTTTTCTGCAACAAGTTTGGCTCTTTCATCTTGTAACCTTTTAAGGTTAAGTAAACTATCTTCATATAATAGTTTTGAGACGGCTATTTTCTTTTTCTTAATAGCAATTTGTTTCCTATAGATATAAGAAAGCAGTAAAAAGAGCATGAGACAAGATAAAACTATCATATAGTTCATCCGAGTACTGCGTTCAGCTTTCTGCTCTGCATTTTTGGCTATTTCTTGGTTTCTGCTATAATCGTACATGGCTTGAACTTGCTGTAACTGAGTCTTCCTGGCTTCTATCAAATCCGAGTCATTATACTCAGAACTTTGCAAGGCATACTTCATAGCCATTGCCGGTTGATTAACCTTTGCATAATATTGAGCTAAGGCTTTGGTCGTAGCAGCTTTAATACTATATGATTTACATATTTTAAAACTTAGGGATAGATTATCATAGGCAGAGTCCTGTTTATTTACAAACAGATAATAAGTTCCCTTTTGGTATAATACATACGCTTTGGCATCTTCATAATTAGAATTGCCTTCATATCCTGTAGAGTTGTAAGCCTCAAAAGCTTTCTTTGCATTAATAGAATCTTTCTTTTCAATATAATATTTGTAATTACATCCAAAAGCAATGGCTGCTGCATAATCGTTGCCATGTTTTTTAAACAACTTCGCTGCCTGTAAATTTATAGCAATAGCCGAATCTTTTTTTCCTAAAAAATCATAGACTTCTCCTTGATTTTGGTAATTTACGATAGCATTGAAGGTGTCCTTTGCCAAATAGGCATACTTCTCCGCCTTATCAAAAGCATTCAACTCTTGATAAGGTAAATATTGCTTACTAAAGAGAAAACCCATCTGGCTGTATACTCTATAAAGCGTGCCATAGTCACAATCTGCGGCAGTGGTATCGGCTTGCTCCGTCGCTTTATTATAATACTCCAATGCCATCGGTGCCTCATGCATGTCTCTATACACGCAGCCCAACACATAGTTGGCTAGCATCCGCTCATTAGCCGAACCATGATGGTCATAATAATCCACGACCTCCTTCATCACGGTATCAGATGTGAACGTGATGCAAGCCTTGTTCATAGCTTTATGATAGAGCAGTTCATAACGCATACGCTGCCCTTTGGTAAAGTCATCCAACTGGGGCTTCACCTTGTCCAATAACTCGATGGCAACTTTCGCCGAGTCATCGTTACTATCCATAATGCTGTCTGCTCGCTGCATCAAATTGTCATATCTCTTATTACCCGTACAAGAAACAATGGCAACCAAAAGCAGAACGAGATATATCCATCTATGTTTCATGCTCTAAATTAGTTTTGTTTATCAAGCGTAATCCCAAACGGAAATGTATACAGGTTGCAAAGATAATAAAAAAATCCCATTAGCAAAAGCCATTTTAAGAAAATGTGATAAAGAGCAACAAACACCTTGGAATTTTGTAATTTTTTCATCAGATTTCCTTGAAATTTTGTAAAAAAGTAGTACCTTTACAACCAAAACGAACTGATTATGAAGTTATTACGTAGATAAATTTCTCAAAAAATGGAGAGAAAATGAGAACAGAATGCCTCTTATCGTCAAGGGAGCACGACAAATAAGAAAGACTGCCTCCATCATGCAATTTGCTAATAGCAACTATAAAAATGTAGTTGCCATCAACTTTGTGCTACAACAAAAATACAAGGCAATCTTCGAAGAAGGATATGATGTAGACTCCATTACAAGAGCATTAACCTTCATCGACCCTTCCATTAAACTAGAACCAGGCAACACGCTCATTTTCTTCGATGAGATGCAAGACTGTCCGGCTTGCGCCACCTCCCTAAAGGCGTTCAAGATTGATGGAAGATATGATGTGATTTGCTCTGGCTCCCTCATGGGCATCAACTATCGGGAGATAGAATCCAACAGCGTGGGATATAAAGAAGACTATACCATGCACTCCATGGACTTCGAGGAGTTTCTATGGGTCAAGGGATATACTTCATATTTTCATGTTAAAAGCGGCATTTCCCTGAGATAGAGAAATGCCGCTATTTTTATTTTCCACGAAATCGTCCCTAGCTATATGCTAGAGATTATCCTTTTCGATATCCTTGAAGTAACGGTAAGTACCCACCTTCAGTTCATCGCAGGCAATCTCATCACAAACGATGATGCCATGCTGGTGCTGCTGCAGAGCGCTGATGGTCCAAGCCTGGGTAACAGGACCTTCGATGGCAGCCTGCAGGGCGCGGGCCTTGTTATGACCGTTGCAGAGAATCATTACCTCTCGGGCAGCCATCACGGTACCCACACCTACGGTCAGAGCCAGACTAGGTACCTTCTCAGGATCATTATCGAAGAAACGGGAGTTGGCAATCTTGGTGTCTGTAGTGAGCGTCTTTACTCGTGTGCGGGAGGTTAGAGAAGAGAATGGCTCGTTGAAAGCGATATGGCCATCAGGACCGATACCACCGATAAAGAGGTCGATGCCACCCGCTTCTTCTATCATCTGCTCATAATGACGGCACTCCTCTTCCAGGTTCTCGGCATTACCGTTCAGGATATGAATATTCTCCTTAGGACAGTCGATATGATTGAAGAGATTGGTAGCCATGAAAGAGTGATAGCTCTCAGGATGAGATTCCGGCAAACCTACATATTCATCCATATTGAAGGTGATGACATGCTTGAACGAAACCTTGCCTTCTTTTACCGCCTTTACCAGATTGGCATACATGCCCTGAGGTGAAGAACCGGTTGGCAAACCCAGAACAAAAGGACGTTCAGCAGTTGGTTGAAATCTGTTAATTGTTTCAACTACATGATCAGCTGCCCACTTTGACAGCTTCTCATAATCTTTTTCGATAATAACACGCATAATCTATTTCTTATTGTTTAGTTGTAAAATTCAGAAAACAAAAATAATAAAAATCTGTTTCATTACCGCTAAAAGATGGCAAAAATTATATTTTTTTACAGTTTGCGGTATCTACTTCTTCATAGCCCTCCTGCTCTACATATTCATCAAAACCGATGCTGATATCGGCGCCATTCTGCTCGAAGAGACGCAGTAATTTCTGCTGCATATCGGGTGCGATGAGGATGGCGCCGCGCTTCGCCTTGCAATAGGTGCTTTCGCTGATATAGGGCGAAAAGTGCCAGAAATGAGGCGTATTGGCAGAAGGTATCGTACCGAACATGCGGCGGAATCCGCGTGCCATGCGTATGATCTTCTTCTGAAGACGATAGGCGCAGCCCTGCTCGCTGCAGGCTATATGGTCCGGGTTCAGAATACTGAATACCTTCTCCGACTTACGCAACTTCTGATAACGCTCAAAACGAGCACAAAGGTGATGTACCGGGCACGCCTCCTTGAGACATACCGTATCAATGGAATGGATTGAAATATTGTTCATGTTCTTTATTTTTTAAGTTGGATAAATAATTTTTTCTTCGAAAGATTGAGAGGCTGTTATCGGCAAACAGCCAACTGGCGAACCACAGACAGCCAACTAGCCGCTATGAGAACAGTGGGCTGTTCTAGTCAGACAGCTATCGGAAAAGCCTGAGAAAGAAATTTAAGAAAGGAACTGCGAAAAACTCTTCACTCTTCACCTAACCCCCGGAAATGCCGATAAACAGAGGGGATTCGAGGGGTGAAGAGTTGTTTCTCACTCTTCACCCACTCTTCACCACTCTTCACCCATCTGCCGCTTAGCTATATTTTCAGATTCTTACAAGCAGATAGGCCTGACCCTTCTTGGTATGCTTCATCTTGCACCCCAGGAGTTTGAGCGACTGGCCTATGCGAATCTTGGTACTCAGATTACTGATCAGCATCGGAAATCTTTCGTGAAGAACCTCGAAAACATCCGAACAGATGAGCCATTCGCCCGTTTCATTCTCCTCAGGAACACGGAAACAGCTCTTCAGCATCGACTCAAAATCATCTACCTTGAAGAAAGGAAGATTGCACTTCTGGATACGGTCCACCTCGGCATTGGTAAACCAGTAAGGCGTCTTCTTATGGCAAAGCTCATACATAACTTGTGCATAGAGCTGGTCATAAATGATGGGGGAACCGTTGTCGATATATTCACCTGCCGGAATGTGCAGACAGACGAATCGGCGGCTACCCGTAGGGTCGCAGAGCGGATGCTCATCATTGGTAGTTGCCAGGAAGGAAGCGTAACGCGGACGGTCATCCTGACACTTGCCGAAGATAGGGCGCCCGTTCACCTTCACCTTCGAAAGCATCTGCTTCAGCTTGCCCTGCTGCGATGGTCCCATATTCGCAAACTCATCTATGTTGACAAAGAGATTATGAGTGAGCGCCATCTCGGAGTCAAACTTATTGGCAAAGTTGATGTGGTCGAGGAAATACTGGCGCAGATGATCCGGCAGCAGGCGATAGGCAAAGGTACTCTTGCCGCAACCCTGCTTGCCGATAAGCACAGGAGTGGTTTCGTTGCCATGAAACATATCCATCTGCAACCAGTGGGCGACAGCTGAACGGAGCCAGGTGGCGCACCATCCCAACTGTTCACTTGTAAGCCCCGGAATCCTGCCAAAGAGTTCAGCCACATGGTTCTTTCCATCCCATTCAGGCAGGTTTTCGAGATATTCCCTGATAGGGTCAAACTCCGGAACCTCTTCAGAACGTACGAACTCCTCAATATCCTGTCGGGGCGACTTCTTGCCTCCCACACCCAACCGCTTGGCATGACGGACGATAGAATTGAAAGCCTCCGGAGTCAGCACCTTCCAGGTTGAGTCAGAAGATTCCTCCTCTTCCCCACCGGTTTCCGGTTCCTCTTCTACGGGCTCCTCTGTTTCGTCCTCATTCTTTGAGAGAGTGAGATACTCGGTTTTACCACTTAGCACATTTCTACGGAAGAGATAATACTCATCGAGAAAACTCTCAACAAGAGAGAGTGCTGAAATTTCGTTTGTCATCTTATCTGATGACGATAAAGCTGTAACTTTGTTCATATATTAATTTTTTTAGTTAATAATAATCATCTTTTAGCCCTTATATATAATAAGGTGAAGAGTGGTGAAGAGTGGGTGAAGAGTTGTCTCTATCTCTTCACCCCTCGAAACCCCTCTGTTTATGGGCATTTCCGGGCTTCAGGTGAAGAGTGAAGAGTTTCAGCTCATTCATGGTTCAGCATTTCGCCGCTCTTTCGTTTTCGATTGCAAAGTTAATACTTCCCTTCGCCGATTCCAAATTTCCCCGCCACCTTCCCGCTACTTTTCTGAAATTAGGGAAGAAACAAGGGGGCTACGGGGAAAAGTATGGGGAAAAAAGAGGAAAAACAAGCGCATATCCTTGCATAATCCGAAAATAAATCTTACCTTTGTGGCAAAACTTATTTTCCCTCAAATCTGCAACCTATAGGGTTTCGTGGGAATTTACCTGTAAAACGACAAAAATTCTTTTATTGTACATATTCCTTGGGCATAACAGAAACGTCGTAAACACAAAATCCCCTTACCCCATAAAGCGACTTGAGGTAATACGCCGGTTTAACCAGAAAAGCATGGCCTTTAACCAAAGTCTGTCTTGAACAGGTTGGCATAAGCATAGTTGTCTGAGTAAATGTTCAATACATGCCTACGTGATGTCTTAATCCATTTCGCAGGATCAGAGAGCGTAGAATCTCGCTATATTGATAACCAAACATAGTGCATCTCAATCCCAAGGAGGAATCTATGGTTTGAGCTAAAAGAGCATCAAATTGCTCCATAATAGAAAAAATCCCCCAAAAGGAGTGAGTTTCTCGGATTTTATTTGTACTTTTGCCATGTCATTCAGAATTTTGTTTGTTTTTATTTTGCAACACTAAGATAAGTGAAATTTCTGACATGGCAAAATCCTGAACAACTTTTTGTTGCTCAGGGGATTATAAAAGTTAAAATTTATAGTGTTGCGGAATTAAGGTATATGTCTCGGTTACCTATCCATAGAAGTTCACAACTCTCAGATTTCGGAGTCTATCTGAAGACCGTCATCTCTCGGACATCGGCATCTTCAGACAGATACGCCTTTTCTCATACCGACGATTATTATTTCTTTGGCTTCATAGAGGGTGGGCAATGCTGTCTGAATATTGATTTCGAGGAATACACTTTCGGGAAAGGAAGTCTGGCTATCATTCTACCCGGGCAGGTGCATCGTATCATCGACGCTTCCAATCTTTCTGCAAAATTTCTGGTTATCGACTCGATATTGGTGGATAAGGAGGAAAAACGAACGCTTGAGAGATACGGTCGCCCTCAAATACAACTATCCGACATACCGGAACAGAAACTATTATTATCACTTCTTGACAGCAAACTGAGTGGCATGGAAAATCCATCTGCCAAAGCAGTCGTTCAGCGACTGACCACCGTCATTGTAGGGTTAGTCGTGGAGAACATTGTAAATGCAACGATAGCTCAATCCAAATTGCAGGGGACAGTGACCAGACACAAGGAAATAGTATGGGAATTTCGGGATTTGTTGGAAAGCAATATCCGAAGCAAACGTTCGCCATCATTCTATGCCGGGCGGCTGAACATTACCGTTGCCTACCTGAATGAAGCTGTAAATTCTGTTCTGGGGACAAGTGTGAGCCACCATATCCAAAACGAGATTATTTTGTTGGCTAAACGTCAATTGGTCTATACTACAGATTCCATCAAAGAGATTGCACATAGTTTAGGCTTTAACGATTACTCCTACTTCACACGGCTGTTTACCAAGGTTGCAGGCGTTTCTCCCACGCTCTTCAGAAGGACTTACCACGAATAGTGCTATCATTACCGTTGTCCGTCTATTGTGAAAGTTTGTATTTCACCGTACCTTTGCAGCGAAATTTATTCACTTAAAAAGAAAGGATTATAAGAATGAACAACGCTGTTAATATTTTGCGAGAAGGAAGTATGATGAAAGCCCTGACAAAGTTGGGGATACCTATTGTCATCGCAATGCTGATTATGGCAATATACAATGTGGTAGATACTTTTTGGGTTGCACGTCTTGGAACTCTTCCTGTCGCCGCTGTATCGGTTGTTTTCCCTATATCGTTGTTATTTCTTGGGATAGGACTGATGTTCGGTGTCGGAGGCGGAGTGTATATATCCCGTCTGTTGGGAGCGAAACAGGTTGTCAAGGCAAGTCAGGTCGCTTCCGTCTCAGTGATAACCTCTGTGATGTTGGCAGCTCTCATTGCCCTTGTGTGCAATGCGTTCCTGCCGGACATCCTACTTTTCATGGGAGCAAACGAGGAGATGATAAGTTTGGCAGAATCCTACGGTAGGCTTTTTATCATCAGTTGTGTCATAGGGACATTGAATGTGTCCATGTCCAATATCATTGTTTCACAAGGTGCGTCGAAGACATCTGCGTCGGCAATGATCATCGGCTCTATCGTTAATGTTGCATTAGACCCCTTGTTTATATACACTTTCAATTGGGGTGTGGAAGGTGCTGCATGGGCAACTATTCTTTCAAGAATCATCACGACAGCTATTTACATCCGTTTCCTTACGAAAGCAGAGGTAAAAGTATCTCTTGCCTTGTTCGCTCCCACGATAAGAATATACGCAGACATCATTAAGATTGGTATCTCTATGCTCTTTTTGCAACTACTCCAGACCCTTTCCATCTGTTTGTTGCAGAAAGCCGCTGTGAAATATGGGGCAGAGGCTGTTGCGGCTGTGGGTATCGTCCTGAAAATCGTCACATTGGGAACAAACGTGGTCTTCGGATTTGTAAAAGGACTCCAACCTATGGCAGGCTATAACTACGGGGCAGGCAATTTTCAAAGATTAAGGGAAGCGGTGTGCTGTTCTCTGATACTCTCAACCTCGTTTTGTGTGCTCTGGAGTATTCTTATAGTCATTTTTACCTCTCCTATCATCAGTTGTTTCGGTAAAGACGAAACAATGCAGGAAATAGCAAGAATTGCGCTTAGAGCCAATACGATTATGTTCTTCACTTTCGGATTCCAATTTGTGTATTCCACACTATATATGGCAATCGGAAGAGCAAGGCAAAGTCTTCTGCTAAACATCGGACGGCAAGGTTTGTTTTTTATCCCTATAATATTGCTGCTTCCATCGTATTGGGAACTAAATGGAGTGCTTTATGCACAGCCTATTGCCGACGTCTTTGCAACTTTAATGACACTGTTCTTTGCTGTCCGAATTCATAAGGAGATAGGTCATAAATCACATCTCACAACAGAGAATCTGCAATGTTGAACCATAAAAGATATGATCCTCAAATCCGCAACCTATAGGGTTTAGTGGGATTTTGCTTGCAAAGCGACAAAATTCATTTTATTGTACATATTTCTTGCACAACAGAAATGTCGCAGACACAAAATCCCCTTACCCCATAAAGCGACTTGAGGTAATACGCCGGTTTAACCAGAAAAGCATGGCCTTTAACCAAAGTCTGTCTTGAACAGGTTGGCATAAGCATAGTTGTCTGAATAAATGTTCAATACGTACCTACGTGACGTCTAAATCCATTTTGCAGGAACAGAGATGAACTTGAACACAAAGGTCTTGATTCTGCTGGTGGAGTGCAATCCAAATTCATGGGTTTTCAATCTCTGCATAATAGCTTTGTAGAAGTTTCTGATGAGAGCAGTCATAAGTAGGAATACTGTATTCTGTGCCATGAACGATTTTGGCAATCTATTCCAGCCTAAGCCATTGTTCATGTCATAGAAAAACTTCTTGTAGGTTGGTTTTGCATCATACTTCTCTGTTTCTATGAACTGATGATCAAAGTCAAAATCATACTCTTGACCGGATTTCAATTGACCAGTAGCAAGCAGGGCTTTGATCAATAAGCAGTTCATCTTGTCTGCTGTATTGAAATCATAGGATTTGCCAGAAGCAGACTTATAGGTGATGTTCTTATAAGTCAGTTCTCCGATAGCACGCAATATGGTGTCTGCGCTGCAAGTACGAAGAGTTGGATGAAGAGACAAATGTTTCATAAGGTGTGTTGAAAAATCCTCAACACATGAGCCACCACAAAGATATACGCACATCAGAGAACGTAGAATCTCACTATATTGATAACCAGACAATGTGCATCTCAATCCCAAGGTGGAATCTATGGTTTGAGCTAAAAGAGCATCAAATTGCTCCATAATAGAAAAAATTCCTCCAAAAGGAGTGAGTTTCTCAGATTTTATTTGTATTTTTGCCATGTCATTCAGAGTTTTATTTGTTTTAAAAAGCAGCACTAAGATAAGTGAAATTTCTGACATGCCAAAATCCTGAGCAACTTATTGTTGCTCAGGTGCTTATAAAAATATTAAATTATAGTGTTGCGGTAATAAGGTTTTCTTAAAACAGACTGACAATGAATGAAGATAAAGATGAAATAGAATTCAGCTACGAAGTCTTCGACCGACAGCTCGACAACTTCTGCCGAATGCTCAGCATTCTGGTAGATGCATGGGAAGATTACAGTCCGCAGGAACTGACCTTCGATATCCGTTCGCTCTGCACCAAAGCCACCCGGCTCTGCTATATGGCAGAGAAAGATATGGTGCTGCAACACAACGACATAGCCAAGCAGCGAAAGGAGCAGAACGAAACCCATGAAGTAAGCATCAGCATCATCGTAATGCAGAAGTTTACCCCCCTGATGGCGCATATCATGGAAGACATGAAAAAGGGAAAACAGATAGAAGGAAAACGGATGAAAGTGGCGCCGCTGGATATGACCCGCATCCTGCCGAAACTCAACGAATTTTTTGAAACCGATGAACTGGGCAAAGGAAGTACTATCGATGTAAACGAAGTAACCAAACTCCAGAAAGAACTGTTACGCCAGGTAAAACCCACTCATATCCCCGGCGTAAAACCCGTAGAGCGCCTCTGGAATCTCTTCCAGCTATACAGCATGGCATGTTATCTGATGCTCCACTTCCGCCAGCTGAGCCATTTCACCAACCTCGCCATGAGCGAAGAGCAAACCACCCGCCTCTTCGAAATGTCGCTACAGGAATATCAGGAAGAACCAAAGGGCATCAGCGACATAGACCGATACTTTACAACCCTGGAATATGATAACAACGGAAAGCAGCTCTCCGTCAGCCAATTGCTGGAAGTAAGAAAAACGCTAAAAGACGAGGTACCGGAAAATCTGCGCCTCGACTTTATGAAATATATAAGAGATACCCAACTGCTGGGCGCCCAGCTTGCCCACGTCAATTTTACAGCACAAGAATATCTCAAGCTGGTATCAGCCACCGTAAAATGGCACATCATCGAGCAGGAAATCTACGATTTGGAACATCCCGAAGGCATTCCGGAAACCCTTCCCAACGAGGTTTTCTACAAAGTAAAAGACGGCAAATACATCGACATGCAGAATCTGAAGACTCAGATAGCCAATATGTTGAAATTTGTTACCCGCAAGAACCACTGGTTCTGCGTATGGTGTGTATTGAATCACAACTGCATGCTTCAGGACAACCAGAATTTCGAAGCCTTTGCCACCCAGATGATGACACCCGAATGGTTTGGCGACATCGACGATTATCTCCATTTCTCGGGCGACAATCTCCGCGACTACCGCCGTTATTTCTCAGAGATAGATTATCCGCAATGGGAGGAAAAGAAGTTTAAGGAAATCAAGGACCTTTACAATATGACGAAATGGTCAGACAAGCTCCTCAGCAAGTTCCAGCATCTCTGCATCACGATGAATGGTGTGTTTGATAAGAAAAGCCTCTGATTACGGCTTATTTTATGCATAAAAAACAGCTTTTAAATACCTGATTTACAAAATAATATTAAAAGTTCACAAGTTTGTGGTCCACAACCTTGTGAACTTTCATTTTTTTGCTTATCTTTGCATCCGTAATCAAGCAAAAAAACAATGGAAAAGGCATTCGTATATGGTATGTCGGTTGCAGGAAACAACTTCACCGACCGAATAGAAGAAACCAAGCGCATCAAGGCAGACTTTGAGCATGGCATCAACGTCATTCTCATCTCTCCCCGACGCATGGGCAAGACTTCGCTCGTCAAAAAGGTTATATCCGAAATTGATAATCCAGAGATAAAAGTGGTGTATATGGACATCTATGACTGCCGAAGCGAATATGATTTCTACAATCGCTTTGTAGAAACCATTATGAAATCTATGAGTAATAAGCTGGAACAAGTAGTAGAAAACATCAAGCAGTTCCTGGTAAGAGTTTCACCAAAAATCTCCTTTAGTCCAGATCCTACATCCGAATATTCATTATCTATGGGAATTACACCAAAGGACTATTCCCCTGAAGAGATTCTGAATCTTCCGGAAAGAATCGCTCAGGAAAAGGGAATCCGCATGGTGGTCTGCATCGACGAATTCCAGCAAATTGGAGAATTCCCTGATACTCTTACGGTTCAGAAAAAACTGCGTGGCGCCTGGCAGCATCATCAGAATGTATCATACTGTTTCTTTGGAAGCAAGAAGCATCTGATGGAAAACATTTTCCAAAACCGACGCATGCCTTTCTATATGTTTGGCGAGATGCTGCACTTGGATTGCATTCCTACTGAATATTGGGTGCCTTTCATCTGTTCCCGATTCGAGAAATACGGAAAGAAAATGTCTGAGGAATATGCTACAAGAATCTGTAAAATCGTAAAGAACTATTCTTCCTACGTGCAGCAACTAGCTTGGAACGTGATGGCAGAAACCGAGAAAGAAGTAAACGAAGAAACCTTACAAAGTGGCATCAGCGCCTTGCTGCAACAATGTCATGGTCTTTTCGTACAGCAAACCGAGGGCTTAACCACCTATCAGCTCAATTTTCTGCGCCTCCTCTGCAGTGGCGTCCACTCAGGTTTCACCGCCCAGGCTGTAGCTGAAACCTATCCGCTGGGCAGCAAATCCAATATCGACCGCATCAAGAAAGCCCTCATCGACAAGGAATTAATCACCCTAAAGAAGGATGGAGTTTTCATCGCCGACTGTGTGTTCGAGCTTTGGTTTAAGAAGGAAATGATGTAAAATATGATACCAATTTCAAAAATAGTACTCTAATATGATATTTGAACGTAAGAAATACTTGGATGAACTTATTGCAGGACGTGGAAATGGTCTTGTGAAGATTATAACTGGTGTCAGACGATGTGGAAAGTCTTTCCTGCTGTTTGATATCTGGCATAACTGGTTGTTGGAACATGGGGTGACTAATAGTCACATCATCGAAATACAACTTGATGATTTCCGAAACAGACGGTTGAGAAAGCCTGATGCCTTGCTCGATTATATAGATTCAAAGGTTGTGGATGATGGCAATCCTTATTATATAGTCTTGGACGAGGTACAGTTGGTAGAAGAATTTGTGGAGGTTATTCTTAGCTTGACACACATGCGGAATGTAGATGTGTATGTGTCAGGCTCAAACTCTCGTTTCCAGTCAAGTGATGTTGTGACTGAGTTCCGAGGCAGAGGTGACGAGATACGCATCTGGCCTCTCACCTTTGACGAATACTTTAGTGGTATTGGTGGAGATATACGCAAAGCTTGGTTGGATTACTATACTTTTGGAGGACTGCCACGGGTAGGATTGGTTGAACTTGGTGGCAAGGATAATCATTTTATTATATAATTATGCATAGATCCAAGAACTCTTTTCTTGAGTGGCTTGTCTACTCGCTTATATTCTTCTTCCTGTACGATATCATCTGGATATTGGTTGACCTGCCCGACTTCCTACAGTCGGTAAGCGGACTGTATCCTGAGTTGCTTGTTGACTTTGCACTCTGCGGTTTGTTCTCGCTTTCGAGTTTGTATCTCAACCGATGGCTGTTCAAACAGCAGCGCTTTTGGCGCGAATGGCAGGGCCACCGTGTGTTTGTGCAGAACGGACTGGTGGTGTTGGGCTTCAACCTGCTTATTGCTGGTGGCTGCGAACTGCTGCTGAGCCTTGTAGCACCTAAGCTTATGATGCAGGATATATGGGGAACGTCTTTCCTATTTGGACTGATAGCGAGTCTTGTAGCGCTCATCCACCTTTCGATGCACTTCTCCGACATGATTGTTCTGAAAGGCAAGGAGAACCTCGCCTTACAGAAGCGATACCTTATGCTGCAGTTGGACCCACATTTCGTGTTCAACAGTTTTAGTTCACTTGCTGGAATGATAGGGGAAAACCCGAAGATGGCTGAGGACTATGTCGTGAAACTCTCACATATCTACCGCTACATACTTCAGCATATCGACAAGGAGTATATAACCCTTGCCGACGGCACCGACTTCATCAAGTCGTACATCGGCCTGCTCAACATGCGCTACGACAACACCATCGTCCTGCACGCCGACAATTTGCACGGCGACCGCAACGAATGCATCCTCTCGCTGAGTCTACAGCTTATCATCGAGAATGCCGTGAAGCACAACTGTCCGCAGAGCGGCACTGAGCTTCATGTGTCTATTGGGCGCCAGGGCGACATGCTCGTCATAAAGAACAACCGCATATATACCAACCAGACCAACGACCAGAGCATAGAGTCGTACGGAATAGGTATCAGCAACCTGAAGCAACGCTACCGACTGGAGGGCGAGGCAGAGCCAGAGTTCGTAGCCAGACAGGATGCCTTTGAGGTGCGACTGCCAATCATAAAACGAAAACAATAGAAGAACGATGCAAAAGGTATTGATTATAGAAGACGACCATTTCAGCGCAAGACGTCTGAAAAGGCTCATTATGGATATTGACGACACGATAGACGTGCATGGACCGCTGAAAAGTGTGGCGGAGGTGACAGAGGAGCTTGCCGCCAACAACGACTATGACCTTATCTTCTCCGACATCCGACTTGCTGACGGCGACGTGTTTGAAGCGTTCCGCAAGGTGATGCCACAGTCGTTCGTGATATTCACCACGGCTTACGATGAATACGCAATGGAGGCGATTAAGAACAACGGACTCGACTATCTGATGAAGCCGATTGACGCAAACGAGCTATGTGCCGCAATCGGCAAGCTGCAGCTTAACCGCAATGCACAACAGTCTGCCGTAGAGAGACCTCTGCACGGCGTGCTTAACGACACACGCCAATACCGTGAGCGCTTCCTAATCACGAAAGGCGACGAGCTTTGCATGCTCTGCGCCGACGACATAAGCTACATCAATATACACGACAACCGAATCACGGCGTTTGCTGTCGACGGCACATCCTATCCGCTGCCCATGAGCATGAACGACCTGGAGCAGGCTTTAGACCCTGCCCGTTTCTTCCGTCTCAATCGACAGTATATCGCCAACATTAATGGCATCAGGAAAATCAGTTTTTACTTCAGTTCCAAACTCATAGTAAGATTGAAAGGATGTGAGGATGAGAATATTGTGATAAGCAAGGAGAAAGCGACATTGTTTAAGAAATGGTTGGAAAAATAATTAAAGCGAGTGCTCCTGAAGCATAAATATGCATCTGGAGCACTCGAAATCTACTTAGAACGACCAACCTAAACCGATATATGGAAAGAAGGCTGCCTTTTTGAGTCCATACTTGTCTCCGAAATTGAAGGACGGCGATACGCCAACACGAAACATGAATCCGTTGGGGCGCTGATAGCGGTAGCCGATGTTGCCGAAGAGAAAATAGCCGAATTGAGTTTTTGATGAAGTATAAAAATCAATTTTAGGAGAAGTTTCGTCTGTATTCTCCCCACCTGGATACCACCCTGTATCTTTGACGTATCCCATTGTTTCCTTTACTTGATATACACCAAGACTCGCACCGAAACCCAGCTCCAATTTGCTATTCTTCTTTCCGAGCAGATAGTTTAGCTCCAACGGAACGCCAACGCCATTGATTTTCTGGTCGAACAAACCAGAATTGTCTCCATAGCCATAGCCAATGCCTATGCGGTAGCCTAACCCGGAGTTTCCATCGAATCTACTGTCGTAGTTGATGCCCACAATATTTTGGGCACCAAGTAATTCTACAGACAGGTTACGTGTCTTCTGTTGTGCCATTACTGCCGAAAAACAGCATAATGCAAATAATGATAATACAATCTTTCTCATTATATATTTTATCATATGTTTATTGTCGGTGGATATTCTATCACCCACGTTCATCGGTCGTGTAGCTTGCAACACTCCCTCTTCAAGGCTCCAAAACGCCTTAAAAATAAAGGCAAATCTTCAGACGATTTCATACTGTCTTTAGTTTGCTTCAACATAATGCCCTAAACGGTCGGGGCTGTTTCCATCGGTAAAGAGGTAGACTATTCCGTCTGGGGTTTCAACAATAGAGACCTCAGTATAGGTGAAATCAGGGTAGTCAGCGTGTAAGGATTCCAATACATTGCTTGGTACCGTTGTGCCTTTCGGCAAGGGGTAACAGGTTTCTTTCCATGTCGTACCCTTGCGGGAAGTTTTGAAGTATACGGACTTCAGCACGCCGTCGTGCATGATGAGATAGTTGTCATCGCCGCTGTCGTTGACAAAACCAAGCACTTCGGAGCCTTTGTAGTGCGCTGTAATCCATTCCATATCGCCAGGAATCGTACCTATATATTCAGCGTCGTTCAGTTTGTATGTGCATGCCTTGACCACCGTTCCTTTGCTGTCGATGACAAGTGTGTGGACGAGATTCTTGAGCTTGGGAGTGTCCTGCAGATAGCAGAGAATATAGTATGTCCCGTTTATGCTGGCCTGTGTCACTTCCTTTATCTCCCAGAATTCATCGTTTCTGGCCTCCTGGTTTATCGTGAGCAGCCGGTATCGCACCGAGCTGGGCAACTGGTCAATGTCAGAGAGCATCCGCACTGTGCGGTTCCACGCATTGTCAACGTATACAACCACGCACTCATTCCCCGCGTTGTCCTCAGAGGTGACATACGTTTCCATTGCTCCACTGTCGAAGTAAGGCACTGGACCTGTGTAAACGCGTTTGATAGTGTAGTCCTCGCAGCGTTCGTGGAAATCTTTGGCAATGGCCTCCGGCAAAGTTTTGTCATTGATCGGTGTCACATTTTCAGAGTCGCATGAAGTCAGCACAAGGGCTACGACAGCAAGCCATCCGTACATCAAATGTCTAAATCCAAACTTTTTCATTTTATGCTTCAATTTATGGGTTCGTTCAAAGGACAAGTTGCCTGAGAACTTATTATTATGCTGCAAAAGTACAATAGTTTGTTTTTATACACAACGTCTCCTTATTCGAAACGGCAAAAAAGTGTTGCGAAGCAGCAATATTTTCTATTGAAGCAATTATAGTCAAAAGTTTTAATTAATATTTTTTAGTTATGGTAATCGTTGCGGTGGCTAATGCTATTCCGTTTTTAGGTAAAAAGTAAAAGGCATGCAACCATTCCTTCAGTTTGTCACATCTATCGGTTACCGCCAAGCGACCTACACAACAACAAACGACAGAACAGGTCACACCTATGCGTGAACCTCCAGTCTGCTTGTCCTTGTTGTCAGAATATTGGCGGTATTCATAGATGATGGGACAAGAGCCTAAAAACATTCCGCCATTTTGCCAAATCGTAGTATTTTAGCATAGATTTGACAGAATTATATCTCAGTCATCCACCATTATCCAAATATTAGCCTTATCCTTGCACCTAAATAATTATAACTGAAGAAGAAGATATGACTATCAATATAATCCATTCATCGTGACGGGAAGCATCCCTGCTGCCAATTTTTCTTACCATGTAGAAGAATCAAAGACGCAGAATCAGGTTTTACCAACTTGGTAAATCGAAGAAATAGTAGCCCCTGTTTATCCCTTCTTGCCGATGATTCTGTATTAAATAAAAAGACCAAAACACACAGATAATCTGCGCTAACGTACTTTTTTCACATCATTAGCGCAGATTATCCACGAATAATTTGCGCTAATGGGTATTTTTTCATATCTTTGCGCAGAAAATAGGCTGCACTCGCAATTTGAAAGCAAGCTTTCATTGCGCTCGCTTGCATTATTCTTTGCAAAAAGAAAATAACGAAAGATATGGAACAGAGACTGATAGGAAGAGAAGCAGAACTCAAACTGCTCAATGAATATATAAACTCCGATAGATCAGAGTTTATCGCCGTCTATGGAAGACGTCGTGTAGGCAAGACTTTTCTCATCAGAAAAGCCGTAGAGGATCATTTTGCCTTCTTCATGACAGGAATGAACGGAGTTGCCAAAGGAGAACAGCTTGTCAACTTCAGCATTGCCCTGCAAAAATATACCCACTCCACCACTCTGCAGACATTCAAGAGCTGGCTGCTGGCATTCTATGCCCTGTCACAATACATAGAAACACTTCCGGAAGGCAAGAAAGTAATATTCATCGATGAATTGCCATGGATGGATACCGCCAAATCGGGATTCATACCTGCACTGGAAAACTTCTGGAACAGCTGGGCTGTACTGCGCAACGACATCAAACTCATCGTTTGCGGATCCGCCACCTCCTGGATGATCAACAACCTGATTCGCAACCGTGGTGGCTTGCACAACCGACTGACCCATCATCTGATTGTAAAACCATTCACCCTGCACGAATGCGAAGAATACTTCAAGGCTTACCACTTCGGCTACAGCCGAAAACAGATAGCAGAATGCTATATGGTCATGGGAGGAATACCTTATTATCTGTCAATGATGGATAAATCGAAAAGTCTGGCACAGAACATCGACCAGCTGTTTTTCGCAGACAATGCAGAACTGAAAGATGAGTTCAACGACTTATACAGAGCTTTGTTTAAGAAATCAGCCGACCATATCGCCGTGGTTACTGCCCTTGCTACCAAAGGAATGGGTATGACCCGACAGGAACTGGTCAAGGCATCGGGAGGAAAAGATAATGGAGCCTTCTCTACTGTACTGGAAGAATTGGAACAATGCGGATTCATCCGTCTGTATAAACCATTCAGTACAGCCAATAAGATGACTTCCGACATTCGCCAAAAGCGAAACACCTTATTCCAGTTAGTAGATTTCTATACACTCTTCTACTTCCGGTTCATCAAGCACAACAAGTATCAGGATTCCAGTTTCTGGTCATCCTCCCAGAACAGTCAGCTATACCATACTTGGGCTGGCTTGTCTTTCGAGATGCTTTGTCTAAACCATATAGACAAAATCAAGCACGCCTTGGGAATTTCGGGAGTACAGACCTTGGTTTGCTCATGGCGAAGCAGCAACACAGAAAAGGGAACTCAAATAGACTTGCTGATAGACCGGAAAGATGAAACCATCAATATCTGTGAGATGAAATTCTACAAGAGCAAATTCGAAATCAGCAAGGAATATGAGGAGAAGTTGCTGGAGAAACTGCGTATCTTCACAGAAGAGACTAAGACTTCCAAATCGCTTCTCCTCACATTGATTACTTCTTTCGGATTGAAGCAGAACAAACATAGCGACATCGTACAGAAACAGATTACGATAGATGAATTGTTTATTTAATGAGACAAAGAACACACTCAGACTCTTAGCCTGTAAATTCTCCTCACATTTAAATACTTGATTTACAAAATAATATTAAAAGTTCACAAGTTTGTGGTCCACAACCTTGTGAACTTTTTTTGCTTATGTTTGGAGAGATGCTTCACCTGGATTGCATCCCTACAGAATATTGGGTGCCTTTCATCTGCTCCCGGTTCGAGAAATATGGTAAGAGTATATCTGAGGAATATGCTACAAGAATCTGTAAAACCGTAAAGAATTATTCTTCCTACGTGCAGCAACTAGCTTGGAACGTGATGGCAGAAACCGAGAAAGAAGTAAACGAAGAAACTTTGCAAAGCGGCATCAGCGCCTTGCTGCAACAATGTCATGGTCTTTTCGTACAGCAAACCGAGGGCTTAACCACCTATCAACTCAATTTTCTGCGCCTCCTCTGCAGTGGCGTCCACTCAGGTTTCACCGTCCAGGCTGTAGCTGAAACCTATCCGCTGGGCAGCAAATCCAATATCGACCGCATCAAGAAAGCCCTCATCGACAAGGAATTGATCACCTTGGAAAAGGATGGAGTTTTCATCGCCGACTGTGTGTTCGAGCTTTGGTTTAAGAAGGAAATGATGTAAAATAGTACAGAATATAATCCCAAATGGCACCCAAAGGGTAGTAGCCTTGAAATTGGTAAACGTATTCTGGTCGATGTTGATAGGGAGAACGGTATAAATATATACGTTGTTCAAATTGTTGCAATTGTTGAAAGCCATGTCACCGATACGCTCCAATGTGCTAGGAACTCTTACTTCCTGTAGTTTACTACAACCATCGAAAGTGCTCTCTGCAATGGTGGTTAAGCCTGGGAGACTGATACTCTCAAGATTTGAGCAAGACTGGAATGCATGATTACCAATTGTTCTCAATGATGGAGGGAACTGAATAGACTTCAGATTAAAGCAAGACTGAAAACAGATTCCAATACTGTTTTTTGGAGTCTGCTTTTCCGAAATGGTTAAGTATATCTTATTTATTGTTTCATAGATTCAATGGTTGCCTAAAGAACGTAAGTTCTATTTATGGCTTATGGTCAATATATACCAGCATGAAGTGGTGAAGAAATTTCTGATATACTTCATCTTCCAGACCCAATGTGGCAAGAGTCGTGGGGTAAGGTGGAACTTCTGCTTGTAATGAGGATTGATAAACCAAAGTTTTTGGTCTGTTATCGAGAAGCCGCATTGGTGTATGAGTCTTTCAAACAACTCTATACTTGTTCGGCATTCTTTTATGCTCATAAGCTCATTCATAGTTCCTTTTTTTTCATTGCATGTTTTTAGCAACAACCGGTATAAAGGGTTTGGCAGCAAGTGAATGAATGGCAGATGTGAGCAAAGTTTGCTTCTGCAAATCTGTTGATGTCCTCCAAAAGGCATTTGCCATGCGGGGAATCCGACAAACAGCACGCCTTTTGTTTTCATAAACTTTCTTAGGTGTGCAAGAAATGGCTCTTTTGTCGGAACGTGTTCTATCACATCATGTAATAGTATTACGTCATATTTATCCTCTTCATTACATGGAACAGGATATTGCATGAAATCACTGCATACAAATGTGACATGATTGCTGATTTCAGAAAAGTATGCTTTGGCTTCTTTAATTCTGCATTCGGCAATATCTATACCTGTCACTTTGCAGCCCAACTGTGCAAAGGGAACTAAGTTTCCTCCTTCACCACAGCCTACCTCCAAGATTCTACTCTTTGATGTCAGTTCCGTAAAATCTGACAAATAGCTGATGTAAAACTCCTTAGATGTTATCTCCAAGTCACGGAAATACATCTTTCTGTCTGTATGTCTTTTTTGCATGTATCTTATTTTTTGACTTTTCTGTATATATAGATACAGATCATTCATAAAGACTGCATGCAAAATGATACTTTCTTACCAAGAGAGCCTAATACCGAAAGGTACAGTCAATGTAAATGGACGTTCTGTCCAAGTATTCTTGACTTCGCTTCCATTCGGAATGTACCAATTCAGCGTTGGCTCAACAAACAATGTCAACTTTGGTGCAAATTGATATTGTATTCCGATGTTAGTGTTTACAGTCCACTGTATAGAAGGTATTGTCTTCCAATCCGTTGTATAGCCAGACTTTCCTCCTACTACATAGTCTGCATATGTCTTTCCTGACAATGGTATCTGAATGCTTGCTCCTGCAGAACCGTAAGCCGACAGTTTCTTGTACGCCATGAATTGGTACGAGAGCTTGACAGGGATACCGATGTAATGCAACTTTTGTTCCTTGTCAACACGATAATTGCCAGTACCCAAAGTAAAATATGACTTCAAGTAAGAGTATTGGAGTCCTGTTTCTAAACTCCAATGCTTTCCTATGCTCTTGTTCACAGCCAATCCTAATATTATAGGTTTGTCATGATGTTCTACCTCTTCAATTTTGCCCTTGTTATTATCGGCAATATCCATCATTGCAACATTTTCCGCCGTTGGGTCAGTTGGTGTTAAGCGATGTAGATATTCAGAATACTCTTCCCATGTAGTAAAAATCTTTTTTGAAGGTTGTTCACTCGTAATATCATCACCGCTACTTGTTAGAATCTTACAAACATTTTGCGCAAGAGTAGTACCCAAAGAACCAGTTGCAAGCAATTGCCATTTACTTTTCTTGTGCGTCTTTGTATCATCCGCAATCCATCTTTCCTCGTTTGGAATAGGTGTATATACAGTATCTTTTGTGATGATACTATCTCTCTTGTTATCAGCCCAAATATGTTGGTTATCCTGCAAAGAATCGGATATTTCGACTATTACATTTTGACTTGCCTTAATCGAATCGCCAACAGTTATTACAGTGTTCTTTCCCTGTTGAACACTTCGATAATTAGAGCACAAAATAGCGTTTTGTATTCTACTAACAGAAACATTAGGCTTCTTTTGTATAGGCGTAATGTCTTCATTAGGCTTTCGAGTTCGAACTATATTCACATCATTTTCTGAAACTATTTTTTTCTTTGCTGTAAAATATCTATATACAGGGATGACTATCAACGCCAATACGATGATAAACATAGCTCTTGGAGACAATATGTTTCGCAACATTGCCTTTGCCCTTGACAATTGTGAGGAAGAACTATGTGGAGCAATATCAAGTAATTCGCTGATTTCTTGATGAGACAAGCCATCCAAAACAGACATGTTGAATATTTTCTTATACCCTTCAGGCAAACTGTCTATTGCTACCATAATTTCCTCATACGGAATTGATTGCTTGGAAGTGTTGCCATCTTCCAATACGGAACTAAATTCATCCTCTATATCAGACAAGGAAATGAAATCGTATCTCTTACCTTTCTCCTGATATTTCAATACAAGGTTAGTAGTGATACTTGTAAGCCATTGACTAAACCTATGAGTATTCTTCAAGTCTTTCAATGAAACAAACGCAAGTATAAAAGCATCTTGGACAAGGTCGTCAACGACAGCCTTGTCCTCTCTAAGAATATTGATGCATATCCCTTTCATCTTAGGATAATACATTTGGTATAATGTGCTGAAAGCGTCAGCGTCACCTTGTTTTGCTTTTTCTACTAATGTTGTTATATTTGAAGCCATGAGCGAATTGTTTCGTACTATCTATTTTGATATAGATACATCAAAGGCTTGATGACTGCACAATGTTTAGTTAAAGAATATAAATGTATATATATGATTATTTTCTACCCTTCACTATCTGCTCAAAATGCAGCTGCCCCCATTCTATGACGTAACTGATTTCTCACAAGAAGTCCTTGGCTATTGGTGTGAAAGAATATTCCACCCTTGGAGGAACTTCTTCAATTTTGTTCTTTAGCGATTACAAAGATACAACTTTTTATCGAGAAACTGTTATTTTTACCCTATTATTTTGGGGTGGGAAACTTTAGTTAATAAAAGTACAATCACAGCAATAAAACTATTAATTTTACGTTTTTTTCAAAAAAAGGGGTTGTGCAATAGTGGCTTAAAGGCTAAAAGCACTACCTTTGAATGCAATAATAAGTAACAACACGTTTGAGGTCACAAATTGTGATCTCAAATGGAAGAGGCGGCAACCGCTATTCAACTTATGCTTTTACAGAGCAAGGCGTGGCAATGCTTAGTAGCGTTCTTCGTTCACAAACAGCTATTGAGGTTAATATTCAGATCATGCGAGCATTTGTTTCCATGCGTCACTTTATGGTAAACAATGCTTCTGTTTTTAGTCGTTTGGAAACGATGGAATATCATCAGTTGGAAATCCTGCAACATCAACAAGATACCGATAAGCACATTGAAGCAACCAATAAGCACATAGACGAGGTATTTCGCAGATTGGACGAGGGCAATGCAAAGCCGAAACAAGGTGTGTTCTACGTTGTCAGAGTTAGTTAACGCCGAGGATTGCATAAAGGCTTTCCAAGGCATATGTGTCATAGATAAAATCATATAGAATAAAGATGAAGGAATTAGTGGGTATTATATTATTGACAGTTTTGGTAGTATTTGATTCATGCAACTCCAATACTAATGTGTCTCTTGTGGGAACGTCTCCGCAACTATTTGATGTATGCCAAGTAAGCACAGGTAATCCTGACTATAGAAATAAAGAGTTGTTTATAAACGAATTGAAAAGAAAATGTAAATATCCTATTGAGTTTCAAAAAAATAATTTGGAGGCATACGTTGCTATTGAGTACAAGACAGACCAACAAGGATATATTGTAAAAAAAAGAGTGGTTATTTGCGACAATAAAAAATTCAAAAAGATAACAATGGAAATATTCAATCAAGTTAAAACTCTCAAAATAGCCACAACAGAGAAAATAGATACAATCTACTTCCAATACAAGATACAAGGTTCACCAACTTTAATCCATTCAAAAGTAGACGTCAAGATTATCGGCTATGGCTACAATAATAAATCAATTTTAATGAAGTAACCTCTTCATAACTATCTGATTATTTGATGTTTCTGAATGCAAAAATACATTTTTTACTTCAAATAGCACTAAAAGTCGTCCTTAAAAGTGTATTTTATATTAGCCATCTAACAAATCAATGGGGCCAAACTGAAGAAACTATAGCCCATGTTTATCCCCCCCTCCGATGATTCTGTATTAAACAAAAAGACCAAAACACGCAGATAATCTGCGCTAATGTGCTTTTTTCATACCATTAGCGCTGATTATCTGCATACTATACCTATATAATTATCCAAATATTGCAGACACGGAATATAATGGATAATTGGCAAGCCAATCCTGCTCTCTATAAGGTGACATGGATAGGCGCATACCTTTCAATCCCTGATTGCGCTCTACAAACACCCTCAAACTCTTAGCCTGCAAATTCTCCTCAGCCTTTACTTCTATCGGAATGATTCTTTCTTCATCCTGCACTAGAAAATCTATTTCACCACGTGAATTTTCTGCCGACCAATAATAGATAGACAAGGAAGATTTCTCCTTAAGCTGCTGCAGGACATACTGCTCTGTCAGTGCCCCCTTAAAATCTGAAAACAGCACATTTCCTTCCAGCAAGCTTTGGGCAGGAATATTGCTCATGGCTCCCATCAGTCCCACATCAGACAGGAATAACTTGAAAGCAGAAAAATCCTCGTATGCAGCCAATGGCAACAGGGCTTTCTTACAACGGTTTACCTTATAGATCAACCCTGCATCTTTCAGCCATTCGATAGCGAGCTCAAAATCCTTTGCTCTAGCTCCTTCCTTGACGGCACCATAGATGAATTTCTTGTTTTCCTTGGCAAGCTGGGATGGGATGGATTTCCATACCATTCGGATACGTGGAACTTCTATGGCCGGAGCATGTTTGGAAAAATCACGCTCATACGCTTCAAGGATTCCTTTTTGAATGCTTCTGACTTCAGACAGATTTCCCTCGCTGGCAAAAGACTGTACTACAGCCGGCATTCCCCCGACCAGATAATACTGTCGCAGACATTCCTCAAATTTATTCCGGAACATGGTTATCATATTCCAATCCTTTGACATCAGCAGTTCAACCATACGGCTTTCACCGATTGCATCTAGAAATTCAAAGAATGTGAGGGGATATAAATGCATGAAATCTACCTTACCTACAGGAAAAGAGTCATTCTGATGCATTGCTATTCCGAGCAATGAACCTGCAGCTACGACATGATATTGAGGTGCTTTTTCCGCAAAATACTTTAATGCTGTGATACCCCTGGGCGCTTCTTGTATCTCATCAAGGATAATAAGCGTATCTTCGTCTATAGTAACGCCTGTACTCCATTGTATGCTATTAATAATGCGGGGGATATCAAAGTCATGAGCAAAAACTTCCCGGAGCATTTCATTGTCTTCAAAGTTTATATACGCACTATGGGTATAGGCCTCTGTGGCAAATTCCTGCATCAGCCAGGTTTTGCCAACTTGGCGGGCTCCAAGCATGATCAACGGCTTTCGGTCGTTGCTTGCTTTCCATTGATATAGGTATTTGATGGCATTTCTCTTCATAACTATCTGATTATTTGATATTTCAGAATGCAAAGATACATTTTTTATTTCAAAGAGCACAAAAAGTCGTCCTTAAAAATGTATAAAACTACAAAAAGTCGTTCTTAAAAGTGTGGAAAATCACAAAAAGTCGTCCTTTAAAGTGTATTTTATAATAGCCATCTAACAAATCAATGGGGCCAAACTGAAGAAACTATAGCCCCTGTTTATCCCTTCTTGCCGATGATTCTGTATTAAATAAAAAGGCCAAAATACGCAGATAATCTGCGCTAATGGGTATTTTTTCATATCTTTGCGCAGAAAATAAGTTGCACTCGCAATTTGAAAGCAAGCTTTCATTGCGCTCGCTTGCATTATTCTTTGCAAAAAGAAAATAACGATGGAACAGAGACTGATAGGAAGAGAAGCAGAACTCAAACTGCTCAATGAATATATAAACTCCGATAGATCAGAGTTTATCGCCGTCTATGGAAGACGACGTGTAGGCAAGACTTTTCTCATCAGAAAAGCCGTAGAGGACCATTTTGCCTTCTTCATGACAGGAATGAACGGAGTTGCCAAAGGCGAACAGCTTGTCAACTTCAGCATTGCCCTGCAAAAATATACCCACTCCACCACTCTGCAGACATTCAAGAGCTGGCTGCTGGCATTCTATGCCCTGTCACAATACATAGAAACACTTCCGGAAGGCAAGAAAGTAATATTCATCGATGAATTGCCATGGATGGATACCGCCAAATCGGGATTCATACCAGCACTGGAAAACTTCTGGAACAGCTGGGCTGTACTGCGCAACGACATCAAACTCATCGTTTGCGGATCCGCCACCTCCTGGATGATCAACAACCTGATTCGCAACCGTGGTGGCTTGCACAACCGACTGACCCATCATATGATTGTAAAACCATTCACCCTGCACGAATGTGAAGAATACTTCAAGGCTTACCACTTCGGCTACAGCCGAAAACAGATAGCAGAATGCTATATGGTTATGGGAGGAATACCTTATTATCTGTCAATGATGGATAAATCGAAAAGTCTGGCACAGAACATCGACCAGCTGTTTTTCGCAGACAATGCAGAACTGAAAGATGAGTTCAACGACTTATACAGAGCTTTGTTTAAGAAATCAGCCGACCATATCGCCGTGGTTACTGCCCTTGCTACCAAAGGAATGGGTATGACCCGACAGGAACTGGTCAAGGCATCGGGAGGAAAAGATAACGGAGCCTTCTCTACAGTACAGGAAGAATTGGAACAATGCGGATTCATCCGTCTGTATGAACCATTCAGTACAGCCAATAAGATGACATCCGACATTCGCCAAAAGCGAAACACCTTATTCCAGTTAGTAGATTTCTATACACTCTTCTACTTCTGTTTCATCAAGCACAACAAGTATCAGGATTCCAGTTTCTGGTCATCCTCCCAGAACAGTCAGCTATACCATACTTGGGCTGGCTTGTCTTTCGAGATGCTTTGTCTAAACCATATAGCCAAAATCAAGCACGCCCTGGGAATTTCGGGAGTACAGACCTTGGTTTGCTCATGGCGAAGCAGCAACACAGAAAAGGGAACTCAAATAGACTTGCTGATAGACCGGAAAGATGAAACCATCAATATCTGTGAGATGAAATTCTACAAGAGCAAATTCGAAATCAGCAAGGAATATGAGGAGAAGTTGCTGGAGAAACTGCGTATCTTCACAGAAGAGACTAAGACTTCCAAATCGCTTCTCCTCACATTGATTACTTCTTTCGGATTGAAGCAGAACAAACATAGCGACATCGTACAGAAACAGATTACGATGGATGAATTGTTTATTTAATGAGACAAAGAACACACTCAGACTCTTAGCCTGTAAATTCTCCTCACATTTAAATGCTTGATTTACAAAATAATATTAAAAGTTCACAAGTTTATGGTCCACAACCTTGTGAACTTTTTTTGCTTATGTTTGGAGAGATGCTTCACCTGGATTGCATCCCTACAGAATATTGGGTGCCTTTCATCTGCTCCCGGTTCGAGAAATATGGTAAGAGTATATCTGAGGAATATGCAACAAGAATCTGTGAAACCATAAAGAACTATTCTTCCTACGTGCAGCAACTAGCTTGGAACGTGATGGCAGAAACCGAGAAAGAAGTAAACGAAGAAACCTTACAAAGTGGCATCAGCGCCTTGCTGCAACAATGTCATGGTCTTTTCATACAGCAAACCGAGGACTTAACCACCTATCAACTCAATTTTCTGCGCCTCCTCTGCAGTGGCGTCCACTCAGGTTTCACCGCCCAGGCTGTAGCTGAAACCTATCCGCTGGGCAGCAAATCCAATATCGACCGCATCAAGAAAGCCCTCATCGACAAGGAATTGATCACCTTGGAAAAGGATGGAGTTTTCATCGCCGACTGTGTGTTCGAGCTTTGGTTTAAGAAGGAAATGATGTAAAATAGTACAGAATATAATCCCAAATGGCACCCAAAGGGTAGTAGCCTTGAAATTGGTAAACGTATTCTGGTCGATGTTGATAGGGAGAACGGTATAAGTATATACGTTGTTCAAATTGTTGCAATTGTTGAAAGCCATGTCACCGATACGCTCCAATGTGCTAGGAACTCTTACTTCCTGTAGTTTACTACAACCATCGAAAGTGCTCTCTGCGATGGTGGTTAAGCCTGGGAGACTGATACTCTCTAGATTTGAGCAAGACTGGAACTACCAATAACTTGTAGGGGAAATTAGGGGACATTCTCCTCTAATTTCCCCTAATTTTTCAATTTAGAGTTTTTTCCAAATAGACACTCATGAAAAAGTTGTGCAAGACTATGTGAAGTTTCATACTACATATCGTCTTTAAGAAAACTTTGTTATTTCTCAAACTGAAATTGTTCCAATTTCAATCCATGTTTGGTCAAAGCCTCTATTTGAGGAACCAATGTGGTAAAGTGAGCAGACTCCATGTGAGTTTTCAGCACCTTAGCATTCTGCCAAGTCTCACATATCATCATCACGCCATCACGAGTACCACTAACGAAATAATCATAGGCAATGTTGCCTTCGTCATCCAATGACTTTTCCACTAACTCCTGACACAGGGCATTAAGTTGCTCCATATCCACTCCTTCTTTCACTTCAAAAAATACATTCAGTCTTATCATGTCTGTAATATTTAAATTTATACTTTCAAATACTGTCGGTGCAAAAGTACTGAATAATACTGAAAGTCATCTATTTTTAAATGATTTTTTAATATCTTTTGCCTCATATAAACAAAAAGCCCAGCGAAAGAGCAACAATATGACAAATTTAGGACCTAAAGCCAAAGAACATTCTCGGTCGCCATTTGTTTCGCATGAGTTGGAGATGTTCTTCATCGTCTGCCACCAAGAAATTATAAACCGCTGTGGCACCAGCAAACTTGTTGCACCACGATTAGATGTCGGCACATCTTCCTATCACACTGCTAACTTTTATTTCTTATAGTACAAAAAGTCTTCCTTAAAAGTGTATTTTGATAAAGCATATCAAACAAACAGAATGTTTTTCCATAACCAATCGACCTTTACTACATCCCCACTTACTCTTCCATATCGAAAAAAATATAATTTTTATTCAATACAACGATTATATTGAATATTTTTATTACCTTTGCGATGTAGAAAAGGAAGAGCCGGCAGGCTCCTAACCACATACCGGTGAAGAGTGGTGAAGAGTGGGTGAAGAGTGAACAAAAACTCTTCACCACGCCAAATGCCTTGTTTATAGGCATTTACAAATGAAAGGTGAAGAGTGAAGAGTTTCTGGCTCTTCGCCGTAATAAAAAATATAAGGAATAATGGACATTAAAGGTATTTATCATGCTGACGCCAATCGCTATAGCGATGCAGAAGCACTCTACAAGAGATGCGGCAAGAGTGGTATCTTGCTGCCTAAAATAAGTTTGGGATTCTGGCACAACTTCGGAGAGGTAGATCCTTACGAAAGAAGTCGTGCCATCACTCACTATGCCTTCGACCATGGTATCACCCACTTCGACCTGGCTAACAACTATGGACCTCCATACGGAAGTGCAGAGGAAACGATGGGCAGACTGATGAAAGATGATTTCAAATCCTATCGCGATGAACTCTTTATCTCAACCAAAGCAGGTTATGATATGTGGGAAGGTCCTTACGGCAACTGGGGTTCCCGTAAGTATCTGATGGCCAGTCTGAATCAGAGTCTCAAGAGAATGAATCTCGAGTATGTTGACCTCTTCTACAGCCACCGCTACGATCCGAACACACCGCTCGAAGAAACCCTTCAAGCCATGGTAGACATCGTGAAGCAAGGCAAGGCTCTTTATCTCGGCATCAGCCGCTGGCCACTGGAAGCCCTGAAGTTTGCTGATCAATATCTGAAGGAGCGCGACTGTCCGCTGCTCATTTTTCAGGACAGACTCAACATGCTCGACCATGCGCCACAAGAGAATGGAACCTTAGATTATTGCGCAGAAAACGGCATCGGTTTCATCTCGTTCTCACCTCTGGCACAGGGACTTCTAACCGACCGATATCTCAACGGAATACCGGCAGACAGCCGTATGGCAAAAGAGCATTTTCTGAAACACTCTGCTCTAACTCCAGAACTGCTGGAACAGCTCAAGAAATGGAACGCAGAAGCAGGAGAAAGAGACGAAACACTCGCCGAAATGGCACTTGCCTGGATATTGCAGCAGAAAGGTGTAACCAGCGTATTGGTAGGAGCCAGCTCTACCGCCCAGCTGGAAAAGAACATGAAGTGTGTGCATGCTAAGACATTAAATTCATAAAAAACTTGCATTTTATTTTGTTATGTGCCAAAATAAATGTAATTTTGCACCTTGAATAGGGTTATACCTTATTATATTTAAGAAAAGAAACATAATTATTAGATAAAACAATGGAATACAACTTCAGAGAAATCGAGAAGAAATGGCACCAGAAATGGGTCGAGAACAAGACCTACAAGGTGACAGAGGATGAAAACAAGAAGAAATTCTATGTGCTCAACATGTTCCCTTATCCATCAGGAGCTGGTTTGCACGTAGGTCACCCACTTGGTTATATCGCTAGCGATATCTATGCACGCTACAAGCGTTTGAACGGATTTAACGTACTGAACCCTATGGGTTACGATGCTTACGGATTGCCTGCTGAGCAGTATGCTATCCAGACAGGTCAGCACCCAGAGGTTACTACCGTAGCTAACATCAACCGTTATCGTGAGCAGCTCGACAAAATCGGCTTCTCTTTCGACTGGGACCGCGAGGTTCGTACTTGCGACCCTAAGTATTACCATTGGACTCAGTGGGCTTTCCAGAAGATGTTCAACTCATTCTTCTGCAACAGCTGCCAGAAGGCTCAGCCTATCGAGAAGCTCATCAAGCGCTTCGAGGAGAAGGGTTCTGCTGACTTGAACGTGGCTCAGAACGAGCAGATTGACTTCACAGCCGAGGAGTGGAACAGCTACGACGACGTGAAGAAGCAGCAGATTCTGATGAACTACCGCATCGCTTACCTCGGTGAAACGATGGTTAACTGGTGCCCAGGCTTGGGTACTGTACTTGCCAACGACGAGGTGGTAAACGGCGTAAGTGAGCGTGGCGGTTATCCTGTCATCCAGAAGAAGATGCAGCAGTGGTGCTTGAGAACATCTGCTTACTCTCAGCGTCTGCTCGACGGTTTGGAGACCATCCAGTGGAGCGATAGTATCAAGGAAACCCAGAAGAACTGGATTGGCCGTTCTGAGGGTACAGAGGTAGTATTCTCTGTAAAGGACAGCGACGTGAAGTTTACCATCTTCACCACCCGTGCCGATACTATGTTTGGTGTAACCTTCATGGTTCTGGCTCCAGAGAGCGAATATGTTCAGCAGGTAACTACTGCCGAGCAGAAGGAAGAAGTAGAGAAATATCTCGACTATGTGAAGAAGCGTACTGAACTTGACCGTATGGCTAACCACAGCGTAACCGGTGTATTCTCAGGAAGTTATGCCATCAACCCATTCACTGGCGAGGCAATCCCAGTATGGATTTCTGAATATGTATTGGCAGGATATGGTACAGGTGCCATCATGGCTGTGCCAGCTCACGATAGCCGTGACTACGCCTTTGCCAAGCACTTCAACCTGCCTATCATTCCTCTTATCGAGGGTGCTGATGTTTCAGAGGAGAGCTTCGACGCCAAGGAAGGTATCGTAACCAACTCACCTGTAGCAGGCAAGAGCAGCATGGATGGCTTCTCTCTGAACGGACTCACCGTGAAGGAGGCTATCGCAGCTACCAAGAAATTTGTTACCGAGAAGGGCATCGGCCGAGTAAAGGTAAACTATCGTCTCCGCGACGCCATCTTTTCCCGTCAGCGCTACTGGGGTGAGCCATTCCCTGTATATTACAAGGATGGAATGCCACAGATGGTTCCAGAGGAGTGCCTGCCACTCGAATTGCCAGAGATTGAGACCTATAAGCCAACAGAGACTGGCGAGCCACCATTGGGCAGAGCCAAGAAGTGGGCTTGGGATGCCGAGAAGAAAGAGGTGGTTGACAAGAGCCTCGTAGATAACAAGACCGTATTCCCACTGGAGCTCAACACCATGCCAGGTTTCGCAGGTTCTTCTGCTTACTATCTGCGCTACATGGATCCTCACAACGATGAGGCACTCGTAGGCAAGAAGGCTGATGAGTACTGGCAGAATGTAGACCTCTACGTAGGCGGTTGCGAGCATGCTACCGGTCACTTGATTTACTCCCGTTTCTGGAACAAGTTCCTGTTCGACCTCGGCGTAAGCTGCAAGGAAGAGCCATTCCAGAAGCTGGTGAACCAGGGTATGATCCAGGGTCGCTCTAACTTCGTTTACCGCATCAACAGCGATGACCACGACAAGGCTCCTGTATTCGTAAGCTTGAATCTGAAGAAGGATTACGACGTAACTCCTATCCATGTAGATGTAAACATCGTAAGCAACGATGTTTTGGATATCGAGGCATTCAAGGCTTGGCGCCCTGAGTATCAGAACGCTGAGTTCATCCTGGAGGATGGTAAGTACATCTGCGGATGGGCTATCGAGAAGATGTCTAAGAGTATGTTCAACGTGGTAAATCCAGATATGATTGTCGAGAAGTATGGTGCTGATACCCTGCGTCTCTACGAAATGTTCCTGGGTCCTGTAGAGGCAAGCAAGCCTTGGGATACCAACGGTATCGACGGTTGCCACCGCTTCCTGAAGAAGTTCTGGGGCTTGTTCTACGAGAACCGTACAGACAACTTCTTGCCATGCGACGAGGCAGCAAAGCCAGAGAGTCTGAAGAGCGTTCACAAACTCATCAAGAAGGTTAGTGAGGATATCGAGAAGTTCTCTTACAACACTTCTATCTCAGCCTTCATGATTGCCGTGAACGAACTCGGTCAGCAGAAGTGCCGCAACGAGGAACTTCTGACAGATCTCGTCATCCTCATCGCGCCATTCGCTCCACACATCGCAGAAGAGTTGTGGGCAGCACTTGGCGAGCAGGGCAGCGTTTGCGATGCTGCATGGCCTAAGTATGATGAGCAGTATCTGAAGGAGAACGATATGCAGCTCACTATTTCCTTCAATGGTAAAGCTCGTTTCCAGATGACTTTCCCTGTGGATACTCCTAACGAGGAAATCCAGAAGCAGGTATTGGAAGACGAGAAGAGCCAGAAGTACTTGGAAGGATTCAACGTGTTGAAGGTGATCATCGTACCAAAGAAGATCGTCAACGTGGTGTTGAAAAAGTAATTTATTGATAATATACAGAAGGTCGTCTCATCTAAAAATGGGCGACCTTCTGTGCTTTAAAAATACGAGGAAAATATTATGCAAATAGCAATCAGTCAAACAATTAAGAATGAGTGCAAGGATTATTTCTACATCACCCTTGGACTCTTGCTTTACACATTTGGATGGACCATTTTTCTGCTTCCATACCAGATAGTAACGGGTGGCGTAACGGGTATCGCAGCCGTGATTTACTACGGCACGGGGATACCTATCTATTTGTCTTATTTTCTCATTAATGCCGCCTTGCTGCTTGCAGCGCTGAAGATTCTGGGATTCAAGTTCATGGTGAAGACCGTCTATGCCATCATCATGCTCTCCGTGTTCCTGGCACTGGCGCAAGACTGGATGATAGGTGAAGATGGCAAGATGGTGCAGATATTGGGAGAGGGACAGGACTTCATGTCGCTCATCATCGGCTGTCTGTTTACGGGTTTATCACTCGCCATCGTCTTTCTGCATAATGGAAGTACAGGTGGAACGGATATCATTGCTGCCATCGTCAACAAATATCACAACATCTCGCTGGGCCGTGTGCTCATCTTCGTGGATCTCCTCATCGTGGGCAGTTCATTCTTTGTCTTCAATGCAAAACCAGAGTTTACCACGATAGATGCCGTTAGAAAGGTAGTATTCGGTCTCTGTACGATGGTGATAGAAAACCTGGTACTCGACTATGTGATGAATGCCAAGCGAGAAAGTGTGCAGTTTATGATATTCAGCAAAAAATATCAGGAGATAGCCAATGCCATCGGTATGCAGATGGATCATGGCGTAACCATTCTCGATGGCCACGGCTGGTACACGGGCAACGAGATGAAGGTGCTCTGTATCCTAGCAAAGAAGAACGAGAGCGTCACCATCTTCCGTATCGTCAAGATCATCGACCCAAATGCCTTTGTAAGTCAGAGTTCCGTAATCGGTGTGTATGGCGAGGGATTTGATGAGATGAAGGTGAAAATCAAAGATAAAGACATTAAAACAATTAAAAGTTAAAAGTTTATAGCGGCTTCGCCGTATAGCAAGAAGCACTATTGCAAGAATGCCCTATAAAATATTAACTATAAATTATAAACTTATGAAAAGGATAGTTTTTGCAACAAATAACCAGCATAAGCTCCAGGAGATTCGCGACATCCTGGGCAGCGACTACGAAGTAGTATCGCTGAAGGAGATAGGATGCGATGTGGATATTCCTGAAACAGGCAACACATTGGAAGAGAATGCCTTGCAGAAGGCGCAGTATGTTTATGACCATTACCACGTAAGTTGCTTTGCCGATGATACCGGTCTGGAGGTAGAGGCACTTGATGGTGCCCCTGGCGTTCACAGTGCCCGCTATGCCGAGGGAACCGACCACGACAGTGAGGCTAACATGGCTAAGCTGTTGAGAGAACTGGACGGCAAGGAAAACCGTCAGGTCCGTTTCCGCACCGTCATCTGCTACATCGAAAAGCAGGATGTATGTCCTTGCGGCTGCACCAGCATCAAGAAAATCCACCAGTTCGAGGGTATCGTAAACGGCCATATCGCCACCGAGAAGCATGGTACCGAAGGCTTCGGCTATGACCCAATCTTCGTTCCGGAAGGCTATGACAAGAGCTTTGCTGAGCTAGGTGAGGAAATCAAGAACGGCATCAGCCACAGAGCAAGAGCCGTGGCTAAATTGGTAGAGTATTTGAAAAAGAAATAAGATTCATTCTTGTTCAATACAGAATAGAATAACATTATAACAAAGAAAAGGCATCATGATCAGGACACTCAATTCCCTGCGATTCATTCTTATCCTAATGATTGTGATTTCGCATTCCACCCTACCCATATCCCAAGATTTAATCAATTACTTGGGCGAGTTTCCTGTTGCCATTTTCTTTGTTATCAGTGGTTTTGTACTCTCTTTAAGCAAAGGAGAAAAACTACAGAAAGAAGAATTGGGAAACTGCCAGTTTTTCCTTTCCCGTATCATCAAACTCTATCCTCTGCATATTCTGATTCTCGCCATTCTCATATTAATGGATTGGCGATTAGGGCGTATATTACCATGGTATCAGATTCTATCCCATTCGCTGTTGATACAAACCTGGTATCCGGCACATGACTTTATGGCTCATCTCAATGCAGCTACATGGTTTATTTCTGATCTTATCTTCTTCTATCTTATATTTAAGTATTTATACGCTTGGATTATGCGACATTCCTGGTTATACTTATTAGTAACAATAAGTATATATATGGCAGTTTATATCAGTATCTCGCTCTGTGCACAAGCAGATTATTCAGCCGGCTACATTTATGCCCACCCATTATTCAGAATGATAGATTTCATGATAGGTATCCTTTTATATAAAGTATGCAGATCAGAAAAAGGTAAAAAAATAGCAGATAAGATAACAAACCCAACTTCTTTCTGGCAAGTAAACCTATCGGATATGGGAGTGGTATTGCTGTTTATCGCAATGTATTTTCTATCAATCCATTGCAATCCGAACATTCGCTGTGCCATTATTTATTGGATACCATCAGCCATAACCGTGTTCTATTTTACAGCAAGAGATCAAGGTAAAGGTTGTTTTATTAGGATATTCCATAATAAACTCTTGCTATGGCTAGGCAGCATCAGTTTTGAAATATTTCTCTGTCATAATCTCTGCTTTCGCATCATACAGAGTATATTTCTTAAACGATATGGAGAAGGAAATCCACATCAAGAATTCCAATTCATCCTATCCCTCGCTTTTATTATCCTCACAGCATGGATAGCAAAGAAAGCCATCGTTTTACCCATCCAGCATCAACTTCAAAAATATCTATAAGTATCTGTTTATAAAAACAATAAATAGTTATATTTGCAGTTAATATAGTATTAGGCTTTAAAATAACAGACAATGAAGACAATAACATTATTAATTACAATACTATTCATGGTACTTCCCTTATCGGCCACAGATAAGGAAAGTTGGGAAATATACACCAGTTATAATGATATAACAGAAATCGAGCCAGCAGGAAACCTAGTGTTTGCCTTAGCGTCTAACGGACTTTTCTCTTATCATATAAAAAATGGTTCAGTTACGACATACGATAAAGCAAACACTCTTTCCGACTTTGATATTAATCATATAGCTTGGAATAAGACTACCAAAAAATTGGTAATTACATATACCAATGGCAATATTGACCTGTTGGATGCCAATGGAAATGTAGTTAATGTGCCTGATTTGTATCTGAAAAGTATGACAGATAATAAACAGATAAACCATATATATATAAGTGGAGCAAATGTTTATTTATCTCTCTCTTTTGGAATTATTAAACTAGATACAAAAGAAGGAAAAATACTCGATGCATACAAGTTGGGCTTTAATGTTAACTATAGTTATATAGAAGACAACTGCCTTTATGCAGCTTCGAAAGAAGCTGGCTTATACAGAGGAGTTTTAAAGAATAACTTGATAGATAAGAATAATTGGGAAAAAGCCGGTAATTTCAAAGAACAAACAATGAATTCTACTAACGTCTATGATACAACTAATAAGTATTGGTGGACGGTAAAAGAAGGTAAATTGACTTACTATACCCTGAATACAGATAAGGAAAAAATATATCAAACAGAAGGTATTATTCCTGATGGGCCTGCATCTAACAAATTCTACCGTTTATATATTAATAAAAATAAATTATATGCAGTAGCAGGTGCTTGGTCACAAGAAAAAGACTGTAATAACATGGGAGAAGTACATGTCTGGAATGGAGAAAAATGGGAAGAATTTGAGCAACCTTCAGATGCTTCATTAGGCCATCTGTACAGAGACCTGCTCTGTCTTGACTTTGACCCATCAAAAGAAGGACATATCATGGTAGGTTCAAAGGCAGGATTATATGAATTTCAAGATGGAAAATTCATAAAGTGTTACAATAAAGACAATACAAGCGTTATTACATCACCTTTGGGTAATAATTATACTATTATTTCATCTGTAAAATATGATGCAAGAGGAAAATTATGGCTTTTAAATAGCTTAGGAGATAATTCTATTCTATCGTTTGACCAAACTACACAAGAATGGAAACACTATCCTCATTCGGAAATAGGTTCTAATGACAGATATAATCTAACAGGATTAATTATCGGCAAGAATAATGGGAATATATGGTTCGCAAACAATTATTATGAAAAGAATAGACTATATAAATATAACTATAATACAGATGAATTAACAATGTATGGACCTACATTTACCAATGAGGATGGAAGAGACATTACTCCAATTTACGTACATTGTTTGGCAGAAGACAGAAATGGTAATATTTGGATAGGAACAACATCTGGTCCTCTTTATCTTTCAATGTCAGACATCCAAAATGGTAACAATATATTTACACAACATAAAGTACCTCGTAATGATAATACTAATTATGCAGACTATCTATTAGATAATAGTAATATACGTTGTATAGCAGTAGACGGAGCAAACCAGAAATGGTTCGGTACCGATAATGGAGTATATTTGGTTAGTGATGATTGCAATACACAAATTTATCATTTTGATACAGATAATTCTCCATTAATATCGAATATAGTATATAGTATTGCTGTCAATAACAATACAGGAAAGGTATATTTTGCTACAGATAAAGGACTGTGCTCTTTCAATAATGGAATTGTCGGTTCTAACTCTGAAATGACCAAAGATAATGTCTATGCATATCCAAACCCGGTGAAACCAGATTATACTGGCAAAATAAACATCGTTGGATTATCTTTCAATGCTAATATTAAAATTGTATCAACAAATGGAACTTTAATAAACGAAGGCAGAAGTGCAGGAGGCAGTTATTCCTGGGATGGTTGTGACCTAAACGGCAAGAAAGTAGCCAGCGGTATCTACATGGTAGAAACTGCGACAGAGAGTTGTAAAAAGGGAATTGTTTGTAAAATAGCTATTATTAGATAAAAGACTATCAATGACAGAAAATAATATATTATCACGTCAAAATACTTTATGGATGCAAGGTGTATCAGCATTATTAATTATGCTGATGCACTTTGTTATGCAGTTAGAGGACTATCCTCGCTTTTTTAATATTTTTGATAGCGTTGCTGTTGCTGTTTTCCTATTTATTTCAGGATTTGGAATTAATGAAAGCCATAAAATAAATGGCATCAATAACTTTTGGAAAAAGAGATTTCTTCGTGTAATCATCCCATGCTGGACTATCTTTTTATTTCAACTACCATTCGTTGAACATTTTAATTCAGTACAACTTCTAAAGAATTTGACTTTTTACGCTTCAGATCTCTGGTTCGTCGATTATATCATACGATGGTATCTTGTATATTGGATAAGCAGAAGATTTTTTACGAAAAATACGAAATACATTCTTTTTGTCTTTGGAATATATAATGTATTCCAGCAACAACTATATAGTGAACAAGCTTTCTCCTTTTTCTGTGGATACCTAGCATCAGAATATGTTGGGAAGCTGAACAAACTAAACAAAAAGCATGTATTGAAGTATACTTTCCTAAGCGTAATATACGGAATTATATTCCTGTTAATCAAAGAAATACCAACTATTCAGCAAATAAAGGGATCGATACTGTTTAATGTTATACTGCTTAACATTAAACTGCCGTTGGCTATGCCTATCATAGCCGCACCTTTCCTTTTTCCACTATTAAAAAAGATTGGTATATTCAATAAATTAGGTAAAATCAGTTACGAATTATATATAGTTCACTACAACTTTATGCCAGCCATCACTGGTATTATATCCATATTCATCTATTCTGCATATTCAATTATCATAAGTGTTATTTTCAGAAGAATCAATCAGTTTCTAAGTAAAAAAAGCTATTTCATTTATAGCTTAACAGGCATTCTCTATATAGGGATATGCTATACGCTCATGTGCAAATATAGTATGAGAGTTACAGAACACTATGGATATATCTGTATTGGATACGCTTTAGTTTTGGCTTTAGGTATACTCTTCTTTGCAACAAAAGAAGAAGAGAAAAAAACAAACAAATATTTACCCTATCTATTTGCTGCAACAACAACTGTTCTTGTAATAGGACTATTGATAGTACAATACCATTTTGACCCTTTGACCAACAAAGTTGATCGATGGTCTGCCTTAGCTTATCCTATCCAAAATCTTTTCAATGGACAATTTCCGTATTCTGCCAAAACACATCTAGGCGGAAATGCATCACCATTTCCTATATGGCTGGTATTCCATATACCATTCTATCTATTACAGAACGTAGGATTATCAGAAATATTCACTTGCATGATATTTATCTACAGTATTAAGTTATTATCAGGTTACAAAGCAGCCATCAAGGCCACACTTTTATTGTTCCTTTCTATTAACCTTTGGTATGAAGTAGCTGTAAGAAGCGATCTCATATCAAACTTCTTTCTGCTAGCAGCTTTTATCAATATACTGCAAGTCTATCAAATTAATTTCAAACAGCACCCATGGATTCTGTCTGTGTGTGTAGGTTTATGGTTATCTACCAGACTGAGCGTAGCATTTCCTCTGTTCATTCTATTTTTTCCATACTATATAAAATTAAAAGTAAAGAAGCAGATTCTTATCCCACTTCTTATTGTGGGAGTATTTGCAATGACATTTCTACCATTAATATTATGGGATGCCAAGGAGTTATTTGGAGCTGAAAATAATCCTTTTTCCTTACAGTTTAGACAAGGTAGCCCTATTGCAACAATATTCCTTGTTACAATAGCTCTTACCATGTCACTAACCTGGAAAGGTAGTTACCAATTTCAGGTTCTATATTCTGTTATAATACTACTGCTCATCCCAATAATCTCCTATGGATATTCTATGTATATTTATGGGAATTGGACAGATATATTTAATTCAAACTACGACATAACCTATATAGATGCAGCCATTCCATTTGCAATAACAATTCTATCTCTTCCTAAACTTAAAGGCTGACGTAATAGCCTAGTTTATAGAGTTTAAATATGAAAAGAGAAGGCATATTGCTACAAAGATTCATAAGCTCCCAACCTTTACAGAGAGCATGAAACTTTCGGAAAGCGCCCAGAAGATGAAACTTTCTCAAGATATTTCTTGCATGCAATAATGGAGAGTAATCATTCAACTCTCCTTCAAATGCATGCAAAGTACGTAATGCTTCTTCTATTTTTCGAAGATAAACCAGATTTTCCTCAAACTCAGTATAGGCAACGGGATTATCAATATGGGTTACTTTTATCTTCTTTTCACTTAATGCCTTTCCCAGCAAAACATCCTCATAACCATACCCCTTAACCTGTTCATTATAAGGAACTTGTTCCAATACAGACTTATGATAAAAGAAATTGGTTGTACGAAAGGATTTATAAGGTTCAGACTTTCTCACTATATATGAATGTTTAGATTCTTCATGCTTTTCGTATCTAAAACGCAAATTCTCACGATATAATTGAACAGTAAGAGAACCACCATCCACACAAACTCCTCCACAGGCAACTTCTCCAACCCGAACATCACAACTAAGATAACGTATCAAAAAATCATTATTCACTAATATCAACCTAGCATCTATCATTAAATGCCACTCATACTTTGCCTGTCTAACTAATGAATTTCGCATCGCAGCACGACAACCATGATGTTCTGAACATATATAACGACAATTTGGCAAAAGAGTCAATGAATAATTATTTTCAATAGTTTTTTTGTTAGTACTACCATCATCAAAAACAATAATTTCATAACACAAACCAGAAACAGCTTGTGCTTGTTTATGAAGAGATTTTACCAGCGAAGTGGCTTCATCATTATAAACAGGAATAAGTATAGACAGCTCTTGTATAATCATACTATTTAAACGAAAATAATCCTGTTTTATTGCTAATAGCAAGGAGTATATGATAAGAATTATTAAATATAACAAGTATTTTTGGTAGATAAATTGAAATATCGTATTTTTGTGAATAAATAAATCTCATTATTATTTTATAAAATGGAAATAGTATATGTTATAGAAGATTTTTCAATAAAAGGTGGAGCAGAACGAATTATTGCTGAAAAGGCTAATTATTTAGCCTCAAGATTTCAGCATCATGTTACTATTGTTTCCATATATCATGATGAGCGTCCTATAAGCTACCATCTAGAAGAAAGCGTGGATTTCATCTCTCTTGAAATTCCGTTCACTCCCAAAAATAGTTCTATTCTATTAAAAACTCTTTTTAGAATAATAACAATAGGAAAAATTATCTTAAAATTTCAAACTATTATCAATCGTATCCAACCTAAACTCATATTCTATACTATGAGTTTGGGAGCTATCTTATTACCCTTAATCAAAACAAAAGCAAAAAAAGTATACGAGTCGCATTCTGCTCGTTCATTTACTCCTTATCATAAATTATTTTTTCTTATGGAAAAAGCGGCCGATCAAGTAGTTTGCTTAACTAAAGGTGACGCTAAAGAATATAAACATACAAAAAAAATAAGTATTATACCCAATTTTATCAACACACCCCATAAACTAGTGGAAAACTATGACACCAAAAGAGTAATAGCTGTTGGTAGACTAGAATATGCTAAAGGATTTGATGTTCTTATAGAATGCTGGAAAAAAGTTGCAAAAAAATATCCAAACTGGCAACTCCATATCTATGGAGAAGGTAGTTGCTATGAACAATTACAACAACAAATCAATTTTCTCAATCTAAAAGAACAAATTATACTTTGTGGCAGAACCGATAATATATGGGATATCTATCCTAATTATAGTATTCAAGTTATACCATCAAGATATGAAGGTCAACCCATAACTCTTATCGAAGGGCAAGCCTGCGGAATACCAACTGTAGCATTTGACTTTAAATATGGTGCAAAAGATATTATAACCAATGGATATAATGGTTTTTTAATACCACAAGGGGATAAAAATAAGTTTTCTGAAGCAATCATACAAATGATAAGTTCAGAAAACCTGAGACAAAAATTTGGAATCCATGCTATAAAAGTAGGAAAACAATACTATCGTGAACAGATATTTCCTAAATGGGTAAAACTTATAGAGAGAACAATTATAGAGAGTGTAAACTAAACTGTGTCAAGCTACAATAAAAGTAGTTTAACACAGTTTTTATATTATGGACAACTTAGAAATTGATTACAAGAAAGCAGCTCAGCAGTTGCGTAGTGGTGAAGCCTTATTTGGCAAGGACGGAGCATTAGCTCCATTGTTAGAGCGTATTCTCAACTCAGCTCTCGAAGGTGAGATGGACGCTCATTTAAGTGACGAGGAACGCTCTTCCGGCAATCGTCGTAATGGTAAGATGAGTAAGAAGGTTCAAACAAAATATGGTGAGGTCACTATAGAGACTCCTCGTGACCGAGACGGAACTTTCCAACCTGAGACCGTAAAGAAGCGTGAGACTATTCTTGCCAATGGCATGGCAGACCAGATTATTGAGATGTACGCCATGGGCACCAGCACACGTGACATCAGCAGCTACTTTGAGCGTGAGTTCAACACAACTCTATCAGCCGATACTATCAGCTCTATAACAGACCGTGTATTACCCGAAATCACCGCCTGGAAGTCTCGCATGCTCGATCCTGTATATGCCATTTGCTGGCTTGATGCTATCCATTATAAGGTAAAGGATGAGAATGGCAGAGCTGTCACACGAGCCATTTACAACATTCTTGGCATCAACAAGGAAGGCCAAAAAGAACTGTTAGGTATGTATGTGTCTAAGAGTGAAGGAGCTAACTTCTGGCTAGAAGTTCTTACGGATCTTCAGAACCGTGGTGTTCGAGACATCTTGATTTGTTGTATTGATGGTCTCAAAGGCTTCCCGGATGCCATCCAAAGCGTATTTCCTGAGAGTTCTGTGCAGCTCTGTATTGTCCATCAGATACGCAATTCTATCAAGTATGTTGGCAGTAAGCATCAAAAGGAGTTTATCAAGGATTTAAGAACAGTATATGGTGCAGTAAACAAAGACTCCGCTGCTGCTAATTTAGACCTGTTAGAGTCTAAGTGGGGAGAGATGTACCCAATTGTCATCAAGTCATGGCGTGACAATTGGGAACGTCTGACAGAATATTTCCAATATACTCCAGCCATCCGTAAACTCATTTATACGACCAATACGGTTGAGGGGTATCACAGACAGGTAAGAAAGGTCACAAAGACTAAAGGGGTCTTTCCTACGGATAATTCTTTGGAGAAGCTTGTGTACTTAGCTTATCGCAACATCCGTAAGAAATGGACTATGTCACTGGCAAATTGGGGACAAATTTCTCAACAATTGGCAATAAAATTTGGAGATAGATTTAAAATTATGTAACTTTGCAGCCGAAAAGGCTTCCCTGCTGGGGGCATGCCCCCAGCAGGGAGTGGGAATGAAAGTTAAGAACAAGCCTTGACACAGTTTAAATTACACCCCCCAATTATATAACACTTATGTTTCTACATGAGTGAAATAAATAATTGTTCATACTCTTTTGCCACCTTCCGATAACCATGGTATTTCATAACGAATACTATGCTTTGACGCGAGAGATATGATAAATGTCCAGAAGTAAAGAAAGCCTGCTCGATGATTGCCACATTCTGAGATTCTGAATACTCAGGACTCACATTGATAATAGGACGTAATTCTGTTTCGCCAATGAACTCATAATATTCTTCCTCTCCTCCACCGATAACCACAGTACCACGTGCCATGGCTGCCAACGAATTCATGGATGAAGTATAACTGTAAAACTGATCTACCAGAACATCTGCATCATCCAGCATCCGGCAATATTCATCATAGTCTACCCCTTCTACATATTTGAGTTCTATCTTACCAGGATTTTTCTTTGCCAGAATTTCCACAAAATGAGCTATCTTTAAAGCACCTTTCAGATACTCGCGCTTAGGTTGTAAACCTACAAGCACTTTGATAACCTCACCATTCCCTTTCTGCCTGTTTTCATCTATAGCAGGAATTATCATCGGGAGAGGAATATAGTAAAGCTTCTTATGGAAATAAGGAACATCGTAGCAGAGATAATATTCATAAAGACAGGCTATCAAAGCATCAGAATGATAAGATACAGTATGCCAGCACTTATCAAACTGAGGCATGAAATGAAAAGCCATACGCTCTTTATTCTCCTCGATATTCTGTAATTTACCATTCCAAAAAGTATCAGAATAAGCTGGAATACCCTTGGCCTGTTGTCTGAACAGATGTGGGTCATCGGCAAAACAGCCTTTAATGATTCGCTTATTGGTAAACTTGAGAAACCAGAATATCAGCATGTTCCACCACCCCATCAAAGGCACAAATTGATAGTTATGCACCTGAACAATATCATTTCCACATATCTTATGAAGATTGCAGACAATTTTCCACAACACCATAAGCCCGCTCCATCTTCCATAACGCTCCATATTACGGCGCAAGTCGATGTCACGAGGAGAGTTGTGCCAATCATTGCCGTCGGACATCAGCGTTACCTGATGTCCAAGTTCTACTAATCCCTTTTTGAGAGTATTATGTAGCAAACTAGACTCACCTACCAACAGAATCTTCATAACTTTATATGATACTTATTTATAATATACTTGAATATCAGAAACTTAAGACAATTCAATATACCTATTTTCTACAATATAATCAGATTTGCGCAGTCCCATGCTTACCACCAGTTTTATGGCCATTTTCTCCAGGCAGAACTTCAATGGCATCCAGCGCTTTTCTTTTTCATCATGCCAAGGACTCATCGCTTTATACTTATCAAATTCTTTTTTCCATGGATGCTGGCAGTTCTTATACCATGGTTTAGGAATACCCGTAAAATGGATGATGGTCGGATGAGCCTGAGCTTCCAATATCTGTTCATCAAATTCCCAGGAGATAAGAGAATAACGCAAATCAAACCAATACTCATTCAGTACATTATATCTGATAGGTAATACCAACTTAGAATTCTTAAACAGATAGTTCAGTACATCCTGATCATGACATTTCAACCTTTCCGCATTAGATTTCACATAATCAAAGAATTTGGAAAGAACCTGCTTTTCACGCCAATATTTCAGATTGACAACTAACATACCTGCATTAAAATATCCCAAAGTTTGGGGATAACGCAAGCGATTATAGTGTTCTATCTTATTATTATAACTATCTGGAACAGCAGCAATTGCATAGTTTTCAACTGAAGTATTCCACAATTCAACAAGTTTATCCACAACCAGAATATCGCCATCCAGATAGATAACCTTATCAATATCAGCAGGCAGAATTTCCGTAAGATACAAACGATAATAAGTAGCAAACGAAGTTCCTACATGATCTACTTGAAAATCCAGACCAATTGGAAAATGTTTGAAGATATCATCATTAATTAGATAGAAATGAATATTTTGCTGATAACGGGCAGCTATGGTTCTGATAGAATCCAATAATACAGCAGAATCCTGATCATGCAAGAGATGTACATTGACAACTTCTCCTCTGTTGCTCTCAAACAAAGAGGTCAACATGATACCGGTCGGCATGATATATTTACTATCAGTAGAACAAACTATTTCCATTTTTATGTTTTTTGTACTACTATTAATACGTAAATTAAATCTTTTTATTATCTTTGCAGTCATAAAAAAGAATAACTTATGCAGAAAGAATTAATATCAGAGATATCTTCACCATTGGTGAGTTTCATCATTACTACAAGCAACCATCAGAAGGAACATCTTGTAGAATGCATCAATAGTATCATTCAGCTTTCGCTCAATGCAAAAGAGAGGGAAATAATTCTCGTTGATGATGGTAGCGATGAACTGGTAGCCAGCCAGATAAAAGATTTGCTGGATAACCTGCTCTATTTAAGATTACCAGGCTTAGGCAGCAGTATGGCACGCAACTATGGCATATACTTAGCCAAAGGAAAATACATCCAGTTTATAGAAGGAGATGATTATCTTCTTCAGCCAACCTATGAACATTGCCTTGACATCGTGAGATTCCATAATCCAGATATCGTTACATTCTGTTTCAGCAAGGATGATACAGGAGAACCGTCTTACGAACTCCCTACCCCAATCAGCGGCACAGAATACCTCAACAACAATACCCTTTTAGGCTCAGCCTGTTCCTATATATTCCGCCGCGCCATTGTGGGTAGCCTGTTATTCTCACCAAACATCAGTTTTGGTGAGGACGAGGAATTTACACCACAACTCTTCTTACGGGCAGAACGAATATTCAAGACTCAGACCTCACCTTATTATAATAGAGTGGATAAATACGCGCCTGGCGAATTAGAAAATAAGGATAAGATAGATATCCACATGGACAATAAACTGGAGGTGATTCTACATCTTCAGAAGTTGCTCGATACGGTTCCTGTAGCAGAGCGCCAAGCACTCAACCGCCGTATAGCCCAGCTCTCGATGGATTATCTGGTTAACAATATCCGTTTGAAGCATTCATTGATATCCTTGAATCATGCCATCAGAGAATTAAGGAAACACGGATTATATCCTCTTCCGAACAAAGAATATACCAAGAAATATATGATGTTCAGAAAGATGATAGGTACATACGTAGGACGAATTGCACTTCTCTTTCTTATCAAGAAATAAATGAATGAAGGCATAAAGATTTCTCCCATCCGGATAAGCATACAGAGGAATAAGAGAAAATCCTATATAAACAAAAATAGAGCATTCAAATCACTTGAACGCTCTATCTTTATAATTAGATTAAATTTTCTAATATTATTTGTATAAGTAAAAGATGATGAAATGACGTTTCACAACGTCCGTTTGTTTTAACTGATGCAAAGATACGACGATTTTTATCTATAAAGTCGTAAATAATACATTTTATGGTAGCGAAATATGATTTTTTCACCCATAAAAAACGGGGGTGTAATTTAAACTGTGTCAAGGCTTGTTCTTAACTTTCATTCCCACTCCCTGCTGGGGGCATGCCCCCAGCAGGGAAGCCTTTTCGGCTGCAAAGTTACATAATTTTAAATCTATCTCCAAATTTTATTGCCATTTGTTGAGAAATTTGTCCCCAATTTGCCAGTGGCATAGTCCATTTCTTACGGATGTTGCGGTAAGCTAAGTACACAAGCTTCTCCAAAGAATTATCCGTAGGAAAGACCCCTTTAGTCTTTGTGACCTTTCTTACCTGTCTGTGATACCCCTCAACCGTATTGGTCGTATAAATGAGTTTACGGATGGCTGGAGTATATTGGAAATACTCTGTCAGACGTTCCCAATTGTCACGCCATGACTTGATGACAATTGGGTACATCTCTCCCCACTTAGACTCTAACAGGTCTAAATTAGCAGCAGCGGAGTCTTTGTTTACTGCACCATATACTGTTCTTAAATCCTTGATAAACTCCTTTTGATGCTTACTGCCAACATACTTGATAGAATTGCGTATCTGATGGACAATACAGAGCTGCACAGAACTCTCAGGAAATACGCTTTGGATGGCATCCGGGAAGCCTTTGAGACCATCAATACAACAAATCAAGATGTCTCGAACACCACGGTTCTGAAGATCCGTAAGAACTTCTAGCCAGAAGTTAGCTCCTTCACTCTTAGACACATACATACCTAACAGTTCTTTTTGGCCTTCCTTGTTGATACCAAGAATGTTGTAAATGGCTCGTGTGACAGCTCTGCCATTCTCATCCTTTACCTTATAATGGATAGCATCAAGCCAGCAAATGGCATATACAGGATCGAGCATGCGAGACTTCCAGGCGGTGATTTCGGGTAATACACGGTCTGTTATAGAGCTGATTGTATCGGCTGATAGAGTTGTGTTGAACTCACGCTCAAAGTAGCTGCTGATGTCACGTGTGCTGGTGCCCATGGCGTACATCTCAATAATCTGGTCTGCCATGCCATTGGCAAGAATAGTCTCACGCTTCTTTACGGTCTCAGGTTGGAAAGTTCCGTCTCGGTCACGAGGAGTCTCTATAGTGACCTCACCATATTTTGTTTGAACCTTCTTACTCATCTTACCATTACGACGGTTGCCGGAAGAGCGTTCCTCTTCACTTAAATGAGCGTCCATCTCACCTTCGAGAGCTGAGTTGAGAATACGCTCTAACAATGGAGCTAATGCTCCGTCCTTGCCAAATAAGGCTTCACCACTACGCAACTGCTGAGCTGCTTTCTTGTAATCAATTTCTAAGTTGTCCATAATATAAAAACTGTGTTAAACTACTTTTATTGTAGCTTGACACAGTTTAGTTTACACTCTCTAAAAAACATATTTCACCACTAATCTAATAATTTTCACCACATTATTCTATGATAGTGACAACATCTTTTCTATTGGTTTGACCGCTTTTTTCGCTATTTCAGGAGCCACTTCAACTGTTGGCCAACCAAATTTCAATGCATTGTATATCTTCTTGAGCGTATTCATCTTCATATACTCACACTCGTTGCAGCTGCAACCTAATCCACCCTCGCTTACCTCTGGAGGTACAGGATAGAAAATTACGTTAGGACAATTATGCTCCAGCTCATGCAGGATACCCGCCTCTGTAGCGATAATATACTCCTTAATTTCAGGATGCTCTTGGGCATAATGCAACATGGTGGCTGTAGAGCCCTTTACATCGGCTACAGTAAGTACTGGTGCCTTACACTCCAGGTGAGCCATCACAACAGCCTCAGGATGCTTCTGCTTCAGTTTAACTATAGCCTCTACAGAGAATTTCTCATGTACATGGCAACCACCGTTCCAAAGCAACATATTGCGGCCTGTAACGCTGTTTATATAGTTACCGAGATTATAGTCTGGACCAAAGATGATTTTTTCGTCCTGTGGGAAACTGTCAATCACTTTCTTAGCATTACCGCTTGTCACTACACAATCAGTCAGCGCCTTCACTGCAGCCGTGGTGTTTACATAACTCACAACCTTATATCCTGGATGCTCTTCCTTGTACTTTTTCAAATCCTCAGCCTTACAGCTGTCAGCAAGCGAGCAACCAGCATTCAAGTCAGGACAGATTACGATTTTGTCAGGACTCAAGAGTTTGCATGTCTCAGCCATGAAGTGCACGCCACACATAACCATTACCTGGGCATCGGTTTCTGCAGCTTTACGAGCCAAAGCCAGAGAGTCACCAACAAAGTCGGCGATGTCCTGAATCTCACCTACCGTATAGTAGTGGGCGAGGATAATAGCATCTTTCTCCTTGCAAAGCTTTCTGATTTCAGCTTTCAAGTCCAAGGCTTCGTCAACGGGTTCGTCAACGTATCCTTTCTCAATCCATTCTTTTTTCACCATAACATTCATATTATATTTCTTATTTTTTATTTTTTATTTTTTTAAAAAAGAATATAGAGATGATGATATGCCGTGGATAAGTGGATAACATTCTGCATAAAAACTTGCGTATTTCGTTATCCAAGTCTTATTTCAGTTTATCCGCAGAGGCCTTTGAAATCTTTTTCTTGTCTCTTAATGCATTAACCGGTTTATCAACATTTCCCCAATTCGGTGCAAAGTTAATAAGTTTATATCTTTTTTCGGTCAAAAACTGCGAAAAAGTTTCTAAAAACTTAATAATATCTATGTGGATATCCTCTTTTCGTTGGTTTGAGATAGGTATGTGTGGATATTTTCAAACTTATTAAAAAGTTATTATTGGGGTTTTCCGTACACTTATCCACGCTTTTGTGGAAAACAAAAAAGAGGGTGTGTCATAAGTCTATGACGCACCCTTTTTTTGTGTGTTTCTATATATTCTAGTTGAATCGTAGTCTTTCTTCACAAAGGGAATCTTATTATATTGTATAGAAACTTTACTTTTCTTGTTTTATCGATAACAAAACAGCCCCAAAGCTCACAAAAGGGCATAGTTATCCCTGACGATAAAAAAAACAAAATTGAGTTTTATCGTTTTATACCCAAATATTTCTTCAAATTGAATCCCATTCCGAACAATCCTAGATCCATGTAAACCTTGTCCATTCCAAAATGCCTGAATCGCTTATAATGCATATCTGCCTTCATCTGCCCAAATACAGCTTCCGGCTCTATCGGTCGCTGGCTTCTGTGTTTCAAGCCCTCTTCAGACGTTAGTAGCAGGAAGGCTTCCTTTTTATATGCATTCAGTTTATGGTTGACATATATGGTTCTGTTGCCTTTGGATTTCTTGCAGAGACTTCCAAGCGGACATCCATCACATCGTTGTGCTCTATATAATGTAATGACAGACACATAGCCGGAGTCACTTTTCGTTTGCCGTTGTCCACAAGGTTCCATGTGTTGTCCCATGGGGCAGACATAATAGTCATCATCCCTGTTGTAGTAGAAGTTCGCTTGGTTGAAGGCATCCTCCTTGAAAGGCTTATGCTGTTCCTTGTGAAACCAGTTGTACTTTACATAACCCACCATTTCTTCCATCTCTAGGTACTCGTAGTTCTCCTCCGAGCCATACCCTGAGTCTGCGGTGACGCTCTTGGATTGCTTTCCATATCTTTTCTTGTACTTATCCAAAAAAGGCTTGAAGGTCAGGGTGTCTGTTGGATTGGGATAAAGGGCGAAATTCGTCCAATATTGATTCTCTGTCGCAATTTGAAGGTTATAGGCAGGCTTTGTCTGCCCATTGTTCATGGCATCTTCCTTGAGGCGCATGAAGGTCGCATCGGGATCGGTCTTGGAGTAACTGTTTCTCTCGCCCAGTATATCCAGTGATTTTTCATACTCGCACAGTTTGTCCGAGGCTTTGAACAAGTGATCTATCTGAGTATTTAGCTTTTGCTTCTCTCTTCCTGTAAGCTTTGCCTTAGGAAGGTTCTTCACTTGCCTCTCACACAAACGTGCACTTCTCTCTACATCCTTGGCGGAAGTGGCTGGCTCGCTGTCTTCTTCCTTAATGTCACTCCCGCCATTCAGGCGAATTTGTTCTTTTATCTGAGCCAATGCAGCAGAGGTCTTTTCCAAGAGCTTAGCCCTGTTCTTTTCCACGGTCTTCTTCCATACAAACGTGTACTTGTTTGCTTTCGACTCTATCTTAGTACCATCAACATATTGTTCCTCCAGACTAATCACGCCCTTTTCAACCAATATGGAGACGACCGCATCAAAATAAAAGTCGATGCATTTAATCATATGATGGGATCTAAAGCGGTTGATTGTTGCGAAAGATAATTGCTTACCTCCACAAATCCACATATAGCGAACATCGTATTTAAGTGCGTCCGCTATGCCACGACAGGAATAAACGCCATTGATATAGGCAAAAACAACTAAACTTAGAAGCATCTTCGGACTGTAAGGAGGAGCACCAATCCCATCATAGGTATCCATGAGAGGGTTGATGTCCATACTGCGAACAATACGATCCACCATACGAACTTTGCTGTCTTTTGGCACATAATCATCGAAAGAGTTAGGAAAAAAGCTCAATTCGTGCCGAGTTTCAGATTTTATTTGTATCTTTGCCATACTTAAAGAAGTTTTCTGCAAAGATACAAATCTTTTGCGGAAAGGCAAAGCCCGAGCTTGTGAAAGTTTGGGCTTTGTTGTAAATAAAAATGTTTTTTAAAGATTTCGTATCTGTGAAAAGGCAAAAAATAAAAAGGGGTGCGTCACAGACTTATGACACACCCTCTCTGGTCTGAGTTATTTATATGGTTGGTAATGAGGGTGTGTCATAAGTCTGGATAATAGTTGGCGCATAACAGTTGACCAACGCATGCACAACGGCTGTTGTGCATGCGCATATCAGCTGTTATGCAAGCGCACAACAGCTGTTGTGCGGCCGAAGATACTGACAATCTCAACAACATATCCTATCTCTTCCAACAACATATCCTATCTCTTCCAACAACATATCCTATCTCTTTCAACAACATATCCTATCTCTTTCAACAACATATCCTATCTCATCCAACAACAAGAAGAGGGTGAATCATAAACTTATGACACACCCTCTTCTGATATATTATTATATATAGAAGTTCTGATTCCCTATCTTTTGTTCAAAACAGAATCAATTTTTTCTGTTACCAGTTCAGGAGAGATATGCTTCATACATGCGAAGTCTCCCCTAGCGCAAGGCTTGTTACCATAGATACTGCAAGGGCGGCAAGGTAAGTCAAGCTGTACGGCATTGGCAGGATCCTGATGCCAGCCCATGAAACCTGCGTATGGATGGGTAGCTCCCCAGATGCTTACTACAGGAGTGTTAACAAGCGATGCCAAGTGCATATTGGCACTATCCATGCTCACCATAACGTGCAGATGACTAATCAGGATGAGTTCCTGTTTCAATCCGTTAAGATGAGAAGAAGCGTTAATGAGCTGTGGATACTTCTCAGCCCAGTCGTTCATCACTGGTGTTTCGTCTTTGCCTCCACCGAAAAGGAAGATATGAGCGTGTGGATGATTGTGGATAAGTCGCTGGATAACTTTTTCCATCAGTTGTATCGGATATATTTTTCCCTCGTGTGCAGCGAAGGGAGCAATACCAATCCACGGCTCTGTTATGTGCTTGTCTTCTTGTGAGATAGCATTCTCTCCTACTCCGAATACCTCCTGTGGTAAGATACTTAAATCTCCTTGTTTTCCATCCCCATAGATAGATGTGAAATCCATGTGGATAGGATATCCAAGTTGTGCAAAAACATCAGCATAGTTTTGGAACGATGTAGGTTGCTGCACAAGTTTTTTACCATTAGAAGCTACCAGCTTGCGTTTTCCCTTGCGATGTTTGTCAATATGTGCAACCTTGAAGTTATCCAGGTTGAAGCGCATACGCAGATAATCGGAACGCAGCACGCTATGTAAATCGGCAATTGCTGTAAACTGTTTGGCTATCAATCGGCGATAGAGTGCGTTGAGTCCTTTCACCCCTTTGTATTCCTCCTTGATATCAGCTTCCATAAATCCAACGTTAGGAGCCAAGTCTTCAAAGAAAGGACGGGCAAAGGGACGACTGAGCACAGTAATTCTTACTTTCGGGTATTGTTTGGCCAAAGATTGAATTACAGGTACAGTCATGGCTACATCGCCCATGGCTGAAAATCTAATTACCAGGATATGCTCAGTTTTCATCGTTTTTTCTTCTATATATAATATAAAGTGAAAAAAGAGAGCCATACCTCTTATTATATAATAAGGTATATGCGCTCTCCTATTCTGTTTTTTATTTCTTGTAGAGTACAGGATTGGTTGAAGGATCGTTGTACATCTTCATCTGTCGGTAAACCTTCATGTATTTGCGTCCAGCCTCGATATCTTCCAAGAGTTGGTCGATAGCTGTAGAAAGGTCTACCTGCTGTTCCAGAAGTACATCCAGTTTGGCTTGGCATTTCGCTTTGTGCTCAGCCGAAGCTTCCGGACGTTCCACCTGCTCCTTCATGTGATAAATCTTGAGGGCAAGAATACTCAAGCGGTCAACAGCCCATGCAGGACTCTCAGTGTTGATGCGTGCATCATCCTGAACCTTCACGTCTTTGTATGTTTCGCGGAAGTAAGTATCGATTTGCTCAACGAGGTCTGTTCTGTCCTGGTTGCTCTTGTCGATTCTGCGCTTCAATACGAGTGCTTCAGCCGGGTCTATCTGAGGATCACGGATAATATCCTCGAAATGCCACTGTACAGTGTCAATCCAACACTTCAGATAAAGGTAGTTCTCGATGCTACCTTCCTGGTATGGATTATTGATTGGTGTATCAATGTTGTCTTTGATATGATAATCGGCTATCGCCTGATTAAATATCTTATTGGCTTTTTCTGTAAATGTCATAATGGATTTAAATGTTTAATTAATACCGTACAAAAGTAACAAAATAATCTGAAACGACCAACAAAAAAGGAAAAAAATGCCAAAAATATGCACAATTAGGGGGTGTTTGTGCACCATAATGCACTTTTTTCGCCAAAATATTTGTTTATCTCAAAAAAAAAGTGTTCCTTTGCACCCAGATTTTTAATTAGAAATTGATTTATAAACATTTTAAAAGTTACAATTATGTCAGAAATTGAAAGCAAAGTAAAGGCAATTATCGTTGATAAACTCGGTGTTGATGAGGCTGAAGTTAAGCCAGAGGCAAGCTTCACAAATGATCTTGGTGCAGATTCTTTGGATACTGTAGAGTTGATCATGGAGTTCGAGAAGGAGTTCTCTATCTCTATCCCAGACGATAAGGCTGAGAAGATTGCTACTGTAGGTGACGCTATCTCTTACATTGAGGAGAACGCTAAGTAATTTAGCAGCTAAATTATACTAAATGGAATTAAAGAGAGTTGTTGTAACAGGTCTCGGTGCTGTGACTCCAGTTGGTAATACTCCTGAGGAAACTTGGGAGAGCCTCCTTGCTGGTAAGAGCGGTGCTGCGCCTATTACTCATTTCGATACAACCCTTTTCAAGACCAAGTTCGCTTGCGAGGTTAAAGGCCTGAACATCAATGATTGGATTGATCGTAAGGAAGCTCGCAAGCTTGACCGTTATACCCAGTTGGCTATGATTGCTGCCATGCAGGGTGTAAAGGATGCTAATATCGATCTTGAGAAGGAAGACTTGAACAACGTTGGCGTTGTATTCGGTGTAGGTATCGGTGGTATCAAGACTTTCGAGGATGAGGTGAAGTACTATGGTACTCACGAGGAGAATGGTCCTAAGTTTAACCCATTCTTCATCCCTAAGATGATTGCAGATATCGCTTCAGGTCAGATTTCCATCCACTTTGGATTCCACGGACCAAACTACACTACTACATCTGCATGTGCTTCTTCAAGCAATGCATTGGCTGATGCCTTCAACCTGATTCGTTTGGGTAAGGCAAACATCATCGTTAGCGGTGGTGCAGAGGCTGCTATCTGCGCTTGTGGCGTAGGTGGTTTTAATGCTATGCATGCATTGTCAACACGTAATGATGACCCAGAGCATGCTTCACGTCCGTTCAGCGCAAGCCGTGATGGATTTATCATGGGCGAGGGTGCAGGTTGCTTGATTCTCGAGGAACTTGAGCACGCTAAGGCTCGTGGTGCGAAGATTTATGCTGAGATGGTAGGTGAGGGCGAGAGTGCCGATGCTTATCACATCACAGCATCTCATCCTGAGGGTCTTGGTGCTAAGCTCGTTATGGAGCGTGCACTTGCTGATGCCAATCTGAAGCCAGAGGACATTGACTATATCAATGTTCACGGTACATCTACCCACGTAGGTGATATCTCTGAGGCTAAGGCTATCAAGGCTGTCTTCGGTGATGCAGCTTACAAGCTCAACATCAGTTCTACCAAGTCAATGACTGGTCACCTCCTTGGTGCTGCTGGTGCAGTAGAGGCTATGGCTTGTGTTCTTAGTGTGAAGAACGATATCGTTCCTCCTACTATCAACCACGAAGAGGGTGATAATGATCCAGAGCTCGATTACAACTTGAACTTTACCTTCAACAAAGCTCAGAAGCGTGAGGTTCGTGCTGCATTGAGTAATACTTTCGGATTCGGCGGTCACAACTGCTGTGTAGTATTCAAGAAGTATGCTGAATAATTTTATAGATAGGATAAAGCTCTCTTTCCGCAAGGATAAAGAGCTTTATTTGTCTTTATATGAAATCCTCGGTTTTTATCCTCACGACATCAGCTACTACAAGATGGCGCTGTTGCACAAGAGCATCATGCACCGCAATTCTAAGGGAAAACCAGTGAACAATGAGCGGTTGGAGTTCTTGGGTGATGCAGTTTTGGATGCTGTAGTAGGAGATATCGTGTACCAGCATTTCCCTGGCAAGCGTGAGGGATTCCTTACCAATACCCGAAGCAAGTTAGTGCAGCGTGATACGCTGAATAAACTGGCACAGGAAATGGGCATCAACCAGCTGATTCTTTCTAATGGCCACAGTTCTTCTCATAACAGTTATATGGGAGGAAATGCGTTCGAAGCTTTGGTAGGTGCCATTTATCTAGACCGTGGTTACGATGCCTGCATGTATTTTATGCAGAAACGTATTCTGGCACAAATGATAAACATCGATAAGGTGGCTTATAAGGAGGTTAACTTCAAGAGCAAACTCATCGAATGGAGCCAGAAAAACCGCGTGAAGCTGGATTTCGTTATGCTAGACCAGCAAAAAGACAAGAATGGTAGCCCGATTTTCACCTATCAGGTTGTACTCGAAGGTGTTGAAGGTGGAGTAGGAAAGGGCTATTCCAAGAAGGAAAGCCAGCAGGTGGCTTCTAAGACTAGCTTGGAAAAACTGCGCAAAGAACCACAGTATATTGATGCTGTGTTCACAGCTAAGGCTAACCGCACCAAGATGGAAGAGGAACCTGTTGAAAACGTGCCTAACACAGAAGTGAAAGACGATTTCATCATCTCGCAGGATGCTGATGCACAAAACGCACCGGTGGAGGAGAAGCACATCAATGTTTTCAAAGAGGAGGTTTTCACAGAGAAATCTGCCGAAACTGCCCAGGAAACTGAAGTGCAGGTCGAGGTGAAGGATGAAAAGAAGGAGAGTGATGAGTTCGATTTGAGCGACATCACGGCTCATCCTAAGGAATTATCAAGAGAAGAGATTATTGCCGCTGCCGAAGCGGCTGCTTTCGGTAACGATGAGTAAACTGTATCTCTTTCCGGATAGGAAATACGATTTAACAGAAGACTCCCATAAGATGGTAAATATCGCCACTTATGGGAGTCTTTTGTGTTGTATATTTCCTTTTTGTATACTTTATCTTACCCTTTTGTATTAAAAAATAGTAAAAACTTTCTCTATATCAAAAGTTTGATTTACTTTTGCATCTACTTAAATGATATATATCTAGATATGAGTTTAACAACGATAGTAAGTAACGTCTTCAAACCTCGGCAGAAGGAGTTGGAGAAGTATGTCTATGATGCAGAACATTTGCAGCATAAAGTGCTTATGCACCTTATAAATAAAGGAAAAAATACTGAATATGGTGTCAAGCATTTATTAAATACCACCAACAGTTATGATAAATTTGCACAGAATATTCCTGTCAATACCTACGAGGAGTTGAAGGGGGATATCGACCGTATGCGTCATGGCGAAAAGGATATTCTATGGCCGGGACTGGTAAAATGGTATGCCAAGTCATCTGGCACCACCAACGATAAGAGTAAGTTTATCCCGGTTTCTCATGATGGCTTGCATGGCATTCATTATGCCGGAGGCTTTGATGCCGTAGCCTATTATCTGCGCAATAATCCGAAGAGCAGACTCTTTGATGGCAAGAGCCTTATCTTAGGTGGAAGCCATTCGCCTAACTATAATGTGTCGGATAGTCTGGTGGGTGACCTGAGCGCTATCCTCATCGAAAATATCAACCCGCTTGCCAATTTGGTGCGTGTTCCTAAGAAGTCAACTGCTCTCCTGAGCGATTTCGAAGTGAAACGCGACCTTATTGCCCGCGAAACGATGAATAAGAACGTAACCAATATCTCGGGTGTTCCTAGCTGGATGCTTAGTGTGCTGGTGCGTGTCATGGAACTTTCCGGCAAGAAGCATCTGGAAGAGGTATGGCCTAATCTGGAGGTATTCTTCCATGGCGGTATTGCCTTTACTCCTTACCGCAAGCAGTATGAACAGCTCATCACTTCGCCGAACATGCATTATATGGAGACTTATAATGCCAGCGAGGGATTCTTCGGACTGCAGGATGATCCGGCAGACCCAGCCATGTCGCTTATGATAGATTATGATGTATTCTACGAGTTTATCCCTATGGACGAATTCGGCAGCGAGAATCCTACCGTTGTGCCTCTCTGGGGTGTTGAGGTAGGCAAGAACTACGCTATGATCATCACCACTTCCTGTGGTTTGTGGCGCTATCTCATCGGCGATACGGTTCAGTTTACCAGCAAGAATCCTTATAAGTTTGTCATTACCGGCCGTACCAAGTACTTTATTAATGCATTTGGCGAGGAACTGATCATGGATAATGCTGAGAAGGGATTGGCTTATGCCTGCGAGAAGACAGGTGCTCAGGTTTCTGATTATACCGCTGCGCCGGTTTATATGGACAGTAATGCTAAGTGCCGTCACCAGTGGCTCATAGAGTTCTCTCAGGAGCCAGCCAGCCTCGATGAATTTGCCAGTCTGTTAGATCAGAAGCTGCAGGAAATCAACAGCGATTACGAGGCCAAGCGCTTTCACGACGTTACCCTCCAGCATCTGGAGATAGTGAAGGCCAAGCCGGGACTCTTCAATGAATGGCTGAAGAGCAAGGGCAAGTTAGGTGGACAGCATAAGATTCCACGCTTGAGCAACAGCCGCAAGAACATTGATGAGATGCTCATGATGAACAAATAAACCAAGCAGCATGCTTCTTCCGCCTGAAGTTGAAGTGATGCTGCAATATTAAGAAGATATAAAGAATGATTCAATTAGACGACATAAAGAGCAAGTTGAAGACAAATTCACTGTTTCTGCCTTTCTACGTCTTAGCTTTCCTCATGTTGGCATCCTGTGCCAAGATGGGACAGCCGGATGGTGGTTGGTTCGACGAAACTCCTCCTAAGGTGATTGGAGCTTCGCCAGCCGATAAGGGCGTAAATGTGAAGCAGAAGAAGGTGAATATCTATTTCGACGAATATATCAAGGTAGATAATCCTACCGAGAAAGTGGTTGTTTCGCCTCCGCAGCTCGAAGTGCCTGAAATCAAGGCTTCGGGCAAGCATATTCAGATTTCTCTGGTAGATTCGCTCAAGCCGAATACTACCTATACCATCGACTTTTCCGATGCCATCAGCGATAATAACGAGGGCAATCCGATGGGAAACTATACCTACAGTTTCTCTACCGGCGAGGTCATCGATACGATGGAGGTGTCAGGATATGTGCTCGAATCGGAGAATCTGGAGCCTATTAAGGGTATTCTGGTAGGTCTTTACGCTGATCATGCCGATTCAGCCTTCAAGACCAAGCCTATGCTGCGTGTAAGCCGTACCGACAGCCGTGGTCGCTTCGTCATAAAAGGTGTGGCTCCGGGCTCTTACCGCATCTATGCCCTGCAGGATATGGATGGCAACTATATGTTCAGCCAGAAAAGCGAAAAACTCGCTTTTTCTCATGATATTATCGTGCCGTCAAGCAAGCCGGATGTACGACAGGATACTACATGGATTGATTCCTTGCATATCAAGTCGATAGATCAGGTTAATTATACTCATTTCCTACCGGATAATGTAGTGCTCCGTGCCTTTACCGAACTGGTTTCCGACCGCTTCTTTCTCAAGGCAGAGCGTCAGAAGGCCAACTGCTTCTCGCTCTATTACAGTTATGGTGATTCTATCCTGCCACAGATCAAGGGCTTGAATTTTAATGAGAAAGATGCTTTTATTCTGGAAAAATCGGAGAAGAACGATACGCTTACCTATTGGCTCAAGGATACGGCGCTGGTCAACCAGGATACGCTGAATATAGAGCTTACTTACCGTATGACAGACAGTACGGGTGTGCTCCGCAACCAGACTGATACGCTCGAAATTCTTTCGAAGGAACCTTACGAAAAGCGTATGAAGGCGCAGGCTAAGGAACTGGAGAAATGGACCAAGAAGCAGGAAAAACTGAAGAAGAAGGGTGAACCTTATGATAGCGTGATGGCTGTAAAACCGCTTGATGTTCAGATGAGTGTCTCTTCTCAGCTCGATCCTGATAAGAATGTTATCTTCACCTTCAATACGCCGCTTGCCAAGGCCGATACGGCAGGCATTCATCTCTATGCCAAGCATGATACGCTATGGTATAGGGCGCCGATGGAGTTTAAGCCGCTGGGCAACCGCAAGTATATTCTGAGAGGCGAGTGGCGTCCGGACATAGAATATAGTCTGGAGGTTGATTCTGCCGCGTTCCAGGACATCTACGGACTTGTATCTAAACCTGTAAAACAAGGTTTCAAGGTCAATTCCCTGGATACTTACGGCACGCTGCTCATTAATGTAACGCACGATTTCGACAATCATCCGCTCCTCGTTCAGCTACTAAATGCGCAGGATCAGGTGGTGAAAGAAGTGAAGGCAGTGAACGGAGTAGCCGAATTCTATTATCTCAAGCCGGAGAAGTATTACATGCGTCTGATAGTAGACCGCAACGGCAACGGCAAGTGGGATACAGGCTGCTATGATAAAGATGAACAGGCAGAAGAGGTGTATTACTATCCAGACGTGATAGAATGCAAGGCTAAATGGGATTTAACCGAGAGTTGGGATCCTACGGCCCGTGAACTTTCCCGTCAGAAGCCTGGTGCCATTACCAAGCAGAAGCCTGATAAAGAAAAGAAAGTTAAGAACCAGAATGCGCAACGTGCCAAGAAACTTGGCATCGAGTACATTCCTAAATTATAAAGAATTATGAAAACGATCAAATCATTCGGGATTGCATTATTGCTACTTCTGGTCAGCACAACAGTGTCTGCCCAGTGTACCTTCCGTAATACAGCCTTCAAGTCGGGTGAGTTCCTTACTTACAATCTGTATTACAATTGGAAGTTTGTTTGGGTAAAAGCTGGTAATGCCAGTATGTCTATCGTCCAAACCACCCGTCATGGTAAGCCTGCTTATCGCGGTTCTCTTGTTACAAGAGGCAATAAGCGTGTAGATGATATCTTTGTGCTTCGCGACACTCTGCTCTGCTACAGCGGCACCGATCTGGCGCCTATGTATTTCCGTAAGGGAGCTCACGAGGGCAAGCGCTATACGGTAGATGAGGTATTCTACAGCTATTCTGGCGGTAGGTGTCATCTCAAACAGCACCGTCAGCAGCATGATGGTAAGCATGTATGGAAGAATGCCACCTACGATGATTGTGTTTTTGACATGATGAACATCTTCCTGCGTGCCCGCAGTTTCGATCCTGCCAACTGGAAGAAGGGTTATACCGTAAAATTCCCTATTGCTGATGGAAAGAACCGCACTCCAGCTCAGATAAAGTTTGATGGTAAGGTTACCATCAAGGCAGATAATGGTGTGAAGTACCGTTGCCTGCGCCTTGCCTATATGGAGTATGAGAATCGCAAGTATAAGAGAATCGTAGATTTCTATGTAACCGATGATGAGAATCATATTCCTATCCGTTTGGATATGTTCCTCAAGTTTGGTGCTGCCAAGGCATTCCTCGTAGGAATGAAGGGTGTGAGAAATCCGGTTTCTTCAATCGTGAAATAAGATAAAACAAAGCTCTCGGTGCATGATGCATCGGGAGCTTTGTTATTAATATGGCTGTGCAAACTGATTATTTCGGCAGCGATATGGTGAACTCCGACCATTTGCCTTTTTCGCTCTTTACGCTTACTTTGCCGCCATGGGCATTGATTACCTGCAGCACGTAGTTCAGGCCGATACCGAAGCCGCCACGGGTCTTCCGGGCGTCTCTTTCGTGCTCAGCAGCACGCTCAAAGCGGTTGAAGATAGTTTTCATCTCACTTTTGGCTATGCCGATACCCTCATCGTATATCTTGATATATACATTTCTGTCATTCTCGGAGGTGGAAATCTGAATGTTGATTTCTTCCTTCGAGTATTTGGTGGCGTTATCTACTATATTACTGATAGCCTCTTTCAGATATTCCTCATCTGCCAGTGCCGAAGTGGCTCCGAATAGGGTGGTGATATGAATCGGTTTCGCCGATTTCGCCTTGTATTTATCCACCACATCCTCTATCATCGCCTCCAGATCTATTTCTGCCTTCTGGATGCTCAGTTTACCATGTTCCAGTTTTGAGATGGTAAGCAGGCGGTTGATGAGAGCAAGCAGATGCTGTGCCTCGTCTTCTACGATACAGAAATATTTCTCCTTTATTTCCGGCTTCTTCTCCAGTACGCCGCTGTGCAGATATTTGGTTCCCATGATGATAGAGGTGAGCGGCGACTTCATGTCGTGAACCATTGCATAGGAGAAATCCTCGCGCAGCAGGCGAACCCTTTCCTGCTCATCGATATAGTTAATCTGGTCGATGAGGCTCAGGATGATGACCACCATGGTAAGGAGAGAAGTGAGCAGGGTGATGCGACTCTGGTAGAGTGCCGAGAAAAAGGCATGTGCCCTCACATCGGCTGCCAGACTCCAGGGATTATCGTAGCCCATCTGGTGAACGCTCATCTGGAATGAGTTGTATATCCAGAAAAGTTGCATGCATAGTACGGCTACCAGTGCCATCGTACCGAGCATTTTGGTTCTGTTTGCCTTCATAATCAGGTGGTTTTAGTATTCTTTTTCTTCCTCATCCTCTTGTATCAGCAATGGTTCTATATTCTTCTTGAGAAGATAGAATCCATAGCCCATCATGCCCAGTCCCAGGATGCATACTAGGATGGTAACCCAGTTGCTGCCCAGGTTGAACGGAACCATATTGGATATGAGATAAACCGCAAATATAACGATGGAACTTCGGGTTTTGCAATAAAGCCAGAAACCGTATAAGGTGCACGGGAGGGCTGCCAGGACGTAAAATATCCAGAGTGCCATTCCCTCGCCCGAACCTGCTGTCAGCGTAGTTGGCATAATCATGAGCAAGTATACAAGCAGAACGATCCATTTCTTCTTTCCGCTTTTCAGAAGTTCTTCCAGAATGGCACCATAGAAAACGTAGGCTGAGATAAATGTGCCTACCAGCATCAGTGGGAGAAACTGGAAAAAGCCGAACTGGCTCATTTCTTTAGGTATAAAATGAATGCCTAAGTAGCTCATCAGGGCATAATAGGCGATGGTAAAACCCAGCATCGGCATAGAGCCGTAGAGCATGAGTTGCCATTTGCTCTCTGGCTTTACCTTGCCAAGCGTAAAACTCGAAAACTTGCCTTTATGAAATGTAAACCAGATGATGAGTGTAGCTATCAGGGTGAAAGCTATGATGAAAGGAAATGCTTCTGTTGTAGTCATATCTCCCTTGCTGTTGCCTGGCATGTAATCACTACCAATATAGGCATAATACAGGCCAAAGCAGAAACCGCTTATCAGGATAGTGATGAAAAATTCAGCTATCAGGAGAAAGAAGTATAGTATCGCTTTTAACATATATGCTTGTCTTTAATAATCTGTTTTCTTTTCTATCATTCCGTATAGAGATGATTCGTTTTACTGATATCCTGAGGCTTGAGATGCGTCTATTCTGCGATGAGTTTGAATCCCACACCTCTGATGGTTTTCAGTTCTACGCCCGGTTCGTCTTCCAGCGCTGTGCGGATTTTCTTGATGAATACATCCAAACTTCTGGAAGCAAAATAGTCTTTGTCTTCCACTCCCCAGAACCGGCTCAATACGGCTTCGCGGCGCACCACCTCGTTTTTGTTTACTGCCAGCAGTTCCAGAATCTTTGCCTCTCGTGCGGTGAGCATTTTCTGTTTACCATCCTGCGTATCTTTCAGAGTAGCATGGTCGGCATCTAGAATGTATTTACCCAGTTTTATCTGGTTGCTGGCGTTTTCGCTGCGGGCTCCAGCTTTCAGTTGGAGCAGGCTATGTATATGAGCATCAAGCTCTTCCGGAATAAACGGCTTCTTCACATAGTTGTTGGCTCCGGCGGCATAACCTGCCTTCAGGTCTTTCGGCGAGGTGAGTCCGGTGGTAAACAGAATTATGGTTTTTCCGTCAACCTCGCGTATTTTCTTCACCATTTCTATTCCGTCCATGATGGGCATGTCGATATCAGATACGATAACATCGGGCTGAAAGTCTTGCCACACCTTCAGTCCTTCCTTGCCGTTTACGGCGGTTTTCACCTCATATCCTCCGATGATATCTTCGAAGCAACTTTTCTCCATATAGGCGAGGTTTTCATCATCCTCTACCAGGAGCAGTTTAGTATTTGCCATAATCTTTTCAGTTTTTGATGATTACAGTTGCAAAGATACATTTTTTTTGTGAAAGAGCCATATAAAGAGGTGGAGATTAACTTAAAGATAACATTCATTCCTGAACTTTTGAAGGCACTATGGATTAGGAACGGGGAGTGATTAGGGGCGGGTATAAATTAGGCACGGATTACGCGGATTACACGGATTTATGGCGCAACTGCTAATAAACCATATCATAATCTCTAATAAAGAGTCGTGTAATCTGTGTAATCTGTGCCTAAATAATTATTGCTTGTCCGAGTCGATGAGGGCGAGTAGATGCTCTACTGCCACCTCCTGCGGAATATTCTTTTCTACGCAAACCTGCTTGCGGTAGAGGCTTACTCGGTTAGGACCGGCACCTACGTAGCCGTAATCGGCATCCGCCATTTCGCCTGGACCATTCACGATACAGCCCATGATACCTATCTTCAGACCCTTGAGATGCTTGGTTGCCTCCTTGATCTTGGCGATGGTTTCACGAAGATCGTAGAGGGTTCTGCCGCATCCCGGACAACTGATATACTCGGTCTTGCTGGTGCGCAGACGGGCTGCCTGAAGTATTCCGAAAGCGGTTTCATCTATTGTCTGGGCAGGGATGTCTCCATTGTTCATCAGCCAGATACCATCGGTCAGACCATCAATCATCAAGGCTCCCATATCAGCAGCAGCCTCCAACTGGAAGTCGCTCTTCTCCTCCTTGCCGTGCTGGTACATCTCGGCGAAAACCACAGGGTTCTTCAAGCCGGCATTCATCATCTCGTGAACCAATGCACGCTGGTCGCCCAGGCGGTTCTGATGATTGCTTACGCAGATAACCACCACCTCTGGATGAGCCTTCAGACAGGCGATGTATTCCTCGGCTGGAGTACCAAACTGCAGGGTGAGGAACTTCACGTCTGCCTTGATGCTGGCGATGAGTGGCATCGCCATGGTAGGGAAGATAGGGTAGAGTTTGGCACCAGTCGTCTCTGGCTTGCTGTTCAGCGTCTCGTAAACGTTGTAATCTACGATGTAGCTCTGACCAGCCACAAACTGCTTAGGCATCTTGCCGCCGATGTAGATATAGTCTGGAGTAGCATCCTTGTTCTCACAAGCGGTGCTCTCGCCGTTGATTCGGTTGCTGATAACTACCGGAACGTTGTTGCCGCCGATATTGCCTACAGCCACGGTTTCACGGCGGTTAGGGCGCAGCCAGTCGAATGAAGGACAAGCTGTGGCAGGAATCATCAGATGCCCCTTCTTCTTGCCGATGTAATCTACCAGATGGCGTGCCACAGGAATCTCTGCAGCCGGTTCCTCGCTCAGGCTTACACGAACGGTATCGCCGATGCCATCAGCCAGGAGGGCACCGATACCTACGGCACTCTTGATTCTGCCATCTTCGCCTTCGCCGGCTTCGGTTACGCCGAGGTGGAGTGGGTAGTTCATGCCTTCCTTCTCCATTTCTTCTACCAGGAGGCGCATGGAGCGAACCATCACAACGGTATTGGATGACTTGATGCTGATAACCACATCGTGGAAATTCTCCTTCTTGCAGATGCGCAGGAACTCGAGACAGCTCTCTACGATGCCCTCTGGCGTATCGCCGTAGCGGTTACGGATGCGGTCGGAGAGTGAACCGTGGTTCACGCCGATGCGGATGGCAGTATGATGCTCCTTGCAGATGTTGAGGAAAGGTACGAAGCGATCCTCAATCTTCTGAAGTTCGTGAGCATACTCCTCGTCGGTATATTCCTGCTTGATGAACTTGCGGGCAGGATCCACGTAGTTGCCAGGATTGACGCGCACTTTCTCACAATAGAGAGCAGCCACGTCGGCAACGTTAGGATTGAAGTGAACATCGGCTACGAGCGGAGTCTGATAGCCGTCGGCACGGATGCCGGCATTGATGTTTTTCATGTTCTCTGCCTCGCGGGAACCCTGAGTGGTGAAGCGCACCAGCTCGCCACCAGCCTTGATAATCTCCTCAGCCTGTCGCACGCAAGCCTCAGTATTATTGGTGTTGGTGGTGGTCATCGACTGGATGCGGATAGGATTATCGCCACCCAGGTCGATGGCCCCGATATGTGCCACAGAAGAGGCACGGCGGGTATAATTGAATAAATCTACCATAATATATAAGATAAGATATGCCCCAAAAGAATGGGGCATATCACATATTAGATTAATTACACTTGAAGTCGTATTTCACCTCAGCCAGGTCCTTGTTGGCCTTCTCGATCTTGGCACCGAGACCCGCCTTCCAAGCCTCTACCTTCTGAGCCACTTCCTCGTCGGAAAGGGCAATCATTTCAGCAGCGAGGATGGCAGCGTTCTGAGCCGCATTCACACCAACAGTAGCTACAGGAATGCCAGGAGGCATCTGGATGATGCTGAGCATGGCATCAAGACCATCGAGCATACCCTTGATAGGCACGCCGATTACTGGCAGAGGAGTAGATGCTGCGATAACACCAGGAAGGGCGGCAGCCATACCGGCAGCGGCGATGATAACCTTCACGCCACGCTCCTTGGCTCCCTTGGCGAATGACTCTACTGCATCTGGAGTGCGGTGAGCAGAGAGGGCATTAGCCTCAAAAGGAATCTGGTTGTCGTTCAACCACTTACATGCTTTTTCCATAACAGGCAGATCGCTTGTACTGCCCATAATAATGCTTACTAATGGTTTCATTTCTTCTTATATTTTATTATAAACTTTATATTACCAATATAGCACAGGCGGTGCCTATCAGAAATCCTGCAACTACCTGTGACAGAGTATGTTGTCGGAGTATCATGCGGGCACTTCCTACTGCGCCTGCCATCATCAGCACAAGGCAGAGCCACCACAGCGGATTGAAATTGAAGGCTACAGAATAAGACACCAGAGCTCCTGCCACACCTCCGATGGCTGCCGTATGGGTGCTGATCTTCCACCATACATTGATGAAGGCGCAAATCATCTGTATCGCCAGCGCTACCACTACGATGATACTGATGACGCGAGGCGTATTGCGGTATTCCATCCAGAAAAAACAGCCGAAGTAACATACGATGGAGAGGATGTAAGGCACAATACGACGCTCCTTCTTGCCCAGTTCACGCGAGGTCCAGCCTTGAACCATGCGGTAGAGGTGGATGAGTAGCGATGGAGCTACGACGGTCAGGAGGTAGACCATGCCCAGCATCACCAGTTTGTATCCTATCGGTAACAGCGACATATAGCTGAAGATGAACAGAGCAATCAGTCCTACCATCGGCAGATAGAAGGGCGTGAAGATCATGCTCATGATGCGTGCTGTCAATATGATATTCTTCTCTTTCATAACACTAATAACGTATATATTCTTTTTATCTCTCAAATATTTTATGGTGGGCCCCGGTTTCTTCCTGACTCATACCACTATCTTATTTTCTGAGTCGTGCCACCGGTATGCCCAGTTGCTCCCTATATTTTGCCACCGTACGTCGTGCGATAGGGAATCCCTTCTCCTTCAGCAGTTTGGCGAGTGCATCATCGCTGATCGGCTTTTTCTTGTCTTCTTTCTCGATGATGTCGTGCAGGGCAATCTTGATTTTGCGGGTAGACATCTCTTCGCCGTCTTCAGTGGTGTAGCTGTCTGTGAAGAAGAACTTCAGCGGGAAGGTGCCCCATTTAGTCTGGGCATACTTCACGTTGCTCACTCTCGAGATGGTACTGATGTCCAGTCCCGTGCGGTCTGCTACATCCTTCAGGATCATCGGTTTCAGGTCAGCCTCGTCTCCATCCAGGAAGAACTGCCGCTGTATGTCGATAATTGCCTTCATGGTGACGATGAGGGTATGTCTTCTCTGCTTGATGGCTTCGATGAATCCCTGTGCCTTGTCCACCTTTTCTTTGGCGTAGAGCAGGGCTTCCTTGTCGCTCCGGCTCATCTTGTCTTTATGCTTTCTGTAGGTGTCAATCATGTCGGTGAATGATGGCGAAACCGTCAGTTGCGGAATGTTGCCACGGTTCAGCGAGAATGTAATCGTTCCGTCGTCATTGGTGTCGATGATGAAGTCGGGGGTAATCTGCTGCATGTTTCTTCCCTCTGTTTCGCCCATCGATGCGCCCGGTTTCGGGTTCAGCTTTCTGATTTCTGCCTGCAGGGTTTCTACCTGTGTATCGTTCAGTTCCAGTCCTGCCTTGATCTTGTCCCAATGTTTCTTGGTAAACTCGTCAAAATAGTCGGTAAACACCTCTTCCATCGTCTTGCGGAGCACACCTCTCGGCAGTCTCTTAACCTGCAGCAGGAGGCATTCCTGCAGACTTCTTCCTCCTACACCGGCTGGGTCGAAGGTCTGTAGAATGTGGAGCACGTGCTCGATGTCTTTTTCCGTAACATCGATGTTGTGATAGATAGCGAGTTCATCGCAGATGCTGTCCAGGTCCTTGCGGAGCAGTCCGTCGTCATCCAGTGAACCTATGAGATATTCCATTACTTCCTTCTCCTTGTCGCTGAGCGGCTGCATGTCCATCTGTTCCTTCAGCTTATCATAGAAAGAGGTGGTGTCGCCGTAAACCATTTCTTCGTAGTCAGCGCTGTCCTGATTGTTGTATCTGTCTGTATTGTAGTCAGGCATCTGGTCGTCTTTTCCGATGCTTTCCAGTGCCTGGTCCAGTTCGTCTTTTCTTTCTTCTTTTTCAGATTCAGCCTCGTAGGCATCCTCATCGTTGCTGTTGTCGTACTCATCATCTGCGGGCAAATCATCATTGGCGACATCCTCGTTGAGCATATCGTCTGGGTTCTCGCTTTCCAGAGCGGGATTATCGTCCAGTTCTGCATTGATACTGTCTTCCAGTTCCGTGAGCGGCATTTCCAACAGTTTCACCTGCAGCATTTGCTGGGCTGAAAGTCTTTGAAGTTGCTGTAACTTCTGTGCCTGTGTCTGTATGAGTTTTTGAGCCATAATTACTTAAAGTATTCTTTTAGTTCGTTGGCAAGCTGGTAAAGCTTGTCTGGATTTCCGTTTCCGTATTGGTGCCAGATGTCGCTGCATGCTTCTAGCAGCGGGTGTATCAGCACATCTTCGCGGTTGAGATAGGGGTCGCAGTACATGAATACGCCCATCGCCTCGGCAATGACCTTCGGCGATGTCCTGATGAGTTTTCCCAGGTCGATGATTTCCGGTGTTTCCGGCACCATGGTGATTGGTGTGAGCTGGAAGTAGAGATTGAGGATGATGATGAGTTTCACGGGGGTGAGCGATGGTTCACTTTCCAGTGGTTCCCAGTTTTTCTCGAATGTTTCCTTCACTTCCACTCCCTCGAAGAACTGTATGGCGTTTCCGCAGCCGTTCATCTGCCTGATGCGCTGTATATCGCGCTTCAGTTTCTGTGGCTTATCGGCATACTTCTCCCATAGTCGCTTGATTCTCGGAGTCACCATTCTGAGTTTGAACATCTGTTCGTGCAGAAACTCAGGTGGAATATGCAGTTCCAGACTCAAGTCGACCATCCCTTTCGAATAGAGAGGTTTCACGCCCATGGGCTTCTTCTGGTACAGCTGCAACAGCAGGAGCCAGTATTCTTCGTTCCAAAGAGGATGTCTTGCCATAATTTCCTATCTTTATATATCTTCTGCAAAATTACGACTTTTCGTTGGTAAAACAAAATAATTTGGCGGTTATTTTTTCTCAAACTGAACTTTCTCCAGTCTAGGAGTAAATGAGTTAAGAACTTTAAGGGTTATGGCTATAGTCTTTGACAAAGTTTTTATGTAGTAATACATATGTCCTAGCTCCTTTACCTAGGGGATAAAATAAAGAGCGCAACTTCGAATGATTTCGAAATTGCGCTCTTCTAATACGATATTCCCAAATTTCTCATAACTCAAGGGCTTTTTGTTACCCTTTCCATTACGGAGCCCGAAGCAGCAATTCTGCTCAGGCGTCATCTTTGGTTATCCCATACATTTGATCTTTTTACCTTCAACTCACCTGTTGAATTATCCTGTTGTCCTTGAATAAACAATCTTTAAATTTACCTTTAAACTAAAACCTAATAAAAAAACAACTAACAATCTTAAACCTAAAAACCTAATAACCTAAACTTTTTGTCGTCCTTGAATAAACAATCTTTTCTTTACCTTAACTAATACCGTTTCTCTGAATAAACAATCTTAAATTTACCTTTAAACTAACTAATAACCTAAAACAACTAACAATCTTAACCTAAAAACCTAATAACCTTTTTGTCTTATTGACGATGCAAAGGTACGACGATTTTCCGAACCCACCAAATGTTTTAAGAGAAAATCACATAAAAAAGCCTCTTTTTTGATATAAATCAACTATGTGTGTGCGCACACACGTGCTATTTAACAGCTATTTGATGTATGTCATCCATTTTAACACATTTCTTATGTCTGAAGCCTGTTTGGGAGCTTATTCCTGATTATAGTTAAGCTTATACCTTATTATATATAGAGAGGAGGTTTATGCTGTCTTTGGGAGATGAGTAAGGTACGACTAATCGCACTGACCGGTCGTACAGATATGCCTCTTCGCTCATGGATACGGCGATGGTCTTGAGGCGCAGATAGTCTTCCGATAGGTAGATGAGTCCCTTGTTGCCCCAGTTCTTGCCCCATGAATTGCGGCAGACGTAGAATCTCTGCTTGTCTTTCATGAAGGTACCTATGATTTCCATCACATGATCATCGGTGGTGCGAAGCTGTTCAAACTCCTTCTGTCGCGATGCCTGGGTCACGGGGCGTTCCATCGGCTGTATGTCTACACAGTTCTTCCTTGGTTCCTTGAAGCCAGGTTCGCTGATGTCACCTTCCCAGCATACCGGGTGTCCTTTTTTTACCGCCTTCCTGATGTGGAGCATCAGCTCGTCGAGTGGAAGGTTCAGATAGGCATCGTGCATCCGGTTATCGGGAATCTCGAGCGCAAAGTATTCTCTGTAAGGATGATGCGAGAAACTGGTGAGCGATACATACTCCTCGGGATAGCATACGCTGTGGGCAAACTCTTGAGGGGTATATTCGGCACCCAGCATGTGTACGGCCTTGGCAGGCATGTAGCCTATTTCTGCGTCAAACAGGTCGTTCAGTTCCTCCTTGAGCTGGCTGATGCCCGCTTTCTGCGAGATGGCGCCATCGCACAGTTTCTGCACCTTGCGGCAGAGCACCTTGTAGTTCACGTGCTTCGGATCTTCATAGCTGTCGTAAGGTTGTGCACCATACTTATCTATATAATGTATCAGCATCGGGGCAGTACCGCGCAGGCTGATGTTCTTCTTTCCCTGTGCAAAGTAATATTCCAGTGCCTGTTCTTCCAGCATCATGCGGGCTATGTAGGCGATGGAGAGATTCACGGAATCCCCCTTCATGATGTGCTCGCTTTCGATGGTGGCAAGCATGCCGTATGCCCAGCAGAGTTCGCTGTTGCCCTGGTCCTTGACGGGCGTAGTACTGATCAGGTGGATATGCTCCGGAAGATAATCCTCGCCTCCACCTGTCTCTGAGATACCGGCTCGCTGCTGTCTGTATCCGCAACCGGCGAATACAAGCAGAGCGAGTCCTATGGTTATAATGTTCTTTCTTTCCATGCCGCAAAAATACAAAAAAGATTTTAATCTGTGGCATTAATCTTTCTTAAAACGCCATGGGTTATTAAAATTTCTTGTCATAGCCTGATGCTGGAATCTCCGGCTGGTTGACTGTGAACGACATATTGTTGGCAGGGTAGGTGTAGAGCGGACCGGTATAGGTAGTCTTCTTTCCGATGACCAGGTGTACGTTGTCAAAGCTGACGGTCTTTACTGCTTTTCCTTCCTTGTCCTTTCCGGCAGTTGTTATATGAATGTCGGTTACATCATTGCCGGTCAGAAGGGTGTAGAGTGTGAAGAAGATGTATGGTTTCTGGTATTTTTTGGGATCGAAAGTCCAACTTCGGGTGATGGTAGCCTTTTCTTTGCAGAATCCGGTAGAAGGATTGAATACCGTACCGCAGCTTCCGCTTATTGTGATATCCTGCGTATTGGTAGTAAGAGGCATCGGGTCGGTAGCTTCCAGTCTGAAACAGCTGACGGCACGTTTCAGCGAAACATTCTGTGTTACGGCTTTGCTGCCCGTTTCCACCTTGATATTCTGCAGGGTATACGCCATATCGCGTACGATATTGTTGGCAAAGGTCATTTCATACCTTGATTTAACTTCGATTCGTTCTTCCTGCTGCAAATCAGTTTTTGCTGCTACGGCAACGAGCGTGTATTCTCCTGCCGGCACCTGCAGGCTGACGTTTCCGAATTTGTCATCCCAGTTTTCCTGTCTTACGGTATAGCCGGCAGTAGTTTCATCTCCTTTCGGAATGAGACATACTTGCAGATCTGTGTAGAGTTTTGCATCCTTGAGCGATTTCTCGCTCCCGTTGGCTCTTGTTCTGGCAAGATTGCTCTCTTCATCCTGACCGATAGGCACAATGGAGCTTTCGAAGAAGCAGAATCTTACTTCTTGGTTCTTGACTTGTGGTGTTGTTTCAAGCATCACGTTTTCTTGTGTGCAACTAACCATTGTGGTCATTGCCAGGAACAGAATCATTCCTGAGGTAAAAACATTCTTCATCTGCTTTCACTTAGATTAATAATACCAGCCGTAAGACTGGATAGGATTCATATAAAAAGAAGTATATCCTAGGGATATATTCTTATTTATAGGCAAATATAGACAAATAATCGTGATTGATTTGTCAATATAATCGAATTTCTGTCATTTTTTCTCCATTTTTCTGTGTTTTGTCTTCATTTTGGTGTAACTTTGTACCCGAAAAAAGATAATTGCATTCATGAATACAAAGATAAACGAATTTGAAGTGATGGCACCAGTGGGCTCACGCGAGTCACTGGCTGCTGCCATACAGGCTGGTGCCGACTCCGTATACTTTGGTATCGGCAAGTTGAACATGCGTTCCCATTCAGCCAACCATTTTACTATCGATGATTTGCGTGAGATAGCTGCTACCTGCAACGAGCATGGCATCAAGACCTATCTCACCGTCAATACTGTCATCTACGACAACGACATCCCAACGATGAAGGAAATCATCGATGCTGCCAAGGAGGCAGGCATCTCTGCTGTCATCGCCAGCGATGTGGCTGTAATGAGCTATTGCAATGAAGTGGGCGAGGAGGTTCACTTATCCACACAGTTAAATATCTCAAACACAGAGGCTTTGAAGTTTTATGCACGCTTTGCTGATGTTTCCGTACTGGCACGTGAATTGAACATGGACCAGGTGAAGCACATCCATGAGCAGATAGAGCAGCAGAACATCTGCGGACCTATGGGCAAGCAGATTCGTATCGAAATGTTCTGTCATGGTGCTCTGTGCATGGCTGTATCGGGCAAGTGCTACATGAGCCTTGCTAATGCCAACCGCTCTGCCAACCGTGGCGAGTGTGTGCAGATCTGCCGCCGCAGCTATACTGTTACAGATAACGAAACTGGCAACCAGCTTGAAATCGATAACAAGTATGTGATGAGTCCGAAGGACCTGAAGACCATCCGCTTCATCGACCGCATGATGGATGCCGGTGTGCGCGTCTTCAAGATTGAAGGCCGTGCCCGTGGTCCTGAATACGTATATACTGTAGTGAAATGTTATAAGGAGGCGATAGCTGCCGTGCTCGACGGAACCTTTACCGAGGAGAAGAAGGATGAGTGGGATGAGAAACTCGCCACCGTCTTCAACCGTGGTTTCTGGGATGGTTATTACCAGGGGCAGACTCTCGGTGAATGGAACAAGCATTACGGTTCCGTAGCTACCGAGAAGAAGGTGCTAGTGGGCAAGGTGATGAAATATTTCTCTAAGTTGGGTGTGGCAGAAGTAGCCGTAGAGGCATCTACCTTCGACAAGGGCGAGAAACTGTTGATTACGGGTAACACCACCGGCGTAATGTATCTCAATGCCGATGAAATCCGCTACGACCTGAAACCGGTAGAAACAGCGCAGCAGGGCTGGAGAGTTTCCATCCCTGTACCAGATAAGGTACGCCCTAACGACAAGCTCTATAAGTTGATAACAGTAAACGAAATTAAAGAAATAAAATAATGGCAACAATTAATGAATTGCAGGATGAAGTAGTAGAGGAGTTCCAGGATTTCACCGACTGGATGGACAAGTATCAGATGCTCATTGACTTGGGCAACGAGTTGGCTCCTCTCGATGAGAAATACAAGAACGAGCAGAACCTTATCGACGGCTGTCAGAGCCGCGTATGGTTGCAATGCGATTATGTAGATGGCAAGCTCGTATTCACTGCCGATAGCGATGCGCTCATCGTAAAGGGTATCATCGCCCTCCTCATCCGTGTGTTGAGCGGTCATACCCCAACCGAGATTATGGATGCCGACCTCTATTTCGTAGAGAAAATTGGTCTGAAAGACCATTTGAGTCCAACCCGCAGCAATGGTCTTCTGGCGATGATCAAGCAGATTCGCATGTATGCCCTTGCCTACAAGACCAAGGAGGCAGAGGCTTAACCGCCTCTGATTATATATAATAAGGTATATTATAATGCGTAAATTAAGAACGATAGAGATGAACCGCCTCACCCTAGAGGAATTCAAGGAAGCCGAGAAGCTGCCCCTGATAGTGGTCCTGGATGATGTGCGTTCATTATATAATGTAGGAAGTGTTTTCCGTTCCTGCGATGCCTTCCGTGTAGAGGCGGTGTATCTCTGCGGAATCACCGCCACCCCTCCCAATGTCGAGATTCATAAGACGGCATTGGGTGGCGAAGACAGCGTGGATTGGGAATACTTCAAGACTACCGAAGAGGCGGTAGAGAAGTTGAAGCAGAAAGGCTACTTTGTATATAGCATCGAGCAGGTAGAAGGCTCCACCAAGCTCCAGAACCTGCCTGAGGCTCACTCCTCCCTCTCCAAAGGCTACGCCGTGATTTTTGGTAACGAGGTGAAGGGAGTCAAGCAGAACATCGTGGATATGAGCAATGGCTGTCTGGAGATTCCTCAGTTCGGTACCAAGCATTCTCTGAATGTCAGCGTAACAGCCGGCATCGTAGTCTGGGAGTTTGCCAAACTCCTGAAACTATAAGTTGAGTTCGTGCCAAACTTGCGTTTTTTGCCAAGTTTGGCACGAACTCATTTGGTAATAACAATGTGCAAAAATCCCTTAATGAGGGATAAAAATGATTAAATTCATCCCTCAATGAGGGAACTTTTCGAAAGAATTCCTCCCTCATTGAGGGATTATTACGCAAAGAATGCTGCAGCAAATGTGATGCCTGGTGGCAAAATAAAAGCCCCCGGTGCACCAGGCACCGGGGGCTTTAATAAGCTATGTCTTTTTACTTTTAAAAAGAGCTGCCTCGCTGGCTTAACATCCCGCTAGGCTTTTTTACCTTTTTACTTTTTTACCTTTAAAGAGTACAGCTGGTAACTCCGAGCGTAGTAGCGATGGCTGTAAGGACGGAGATTGCAATCTGCAAAATCGTTTTCCAAGTATTTGCTTTCATAATGTTTAATGTTTAATGTTGACTTTTTTAATGTTGAATGTTAACTTGGTGGGGGGGATGCGCTGGCTTCCAGTCAGGGCGGCCCTCAGGCGAGGGCTTTATTCAAGCCCATCGCCGCTATCCTGAGAGCCGCCTCCGCCGCCTTCTTGGTTTCCACTACCAGTAGTACCTGAGCCGCCCTGGCTGGTGTCAGAGCCGCCGCCCTGAGTTGTGTCACCGCCGCCTGTGGTGCCCTCCTCGTCGGTGATGATATAGCCGCCGTACTCATGAATCTTGCACTTCTTGCGCAGCTCGGCATTGCTCCAGCTCTTCGTGTTTCTCACAATCAGGTGCACGCCTTCTACGCTGGCAGCCGTCACCTTCTCCTTGGTATCCTCCGCCTTGGAGCTCATACCGATAGAGAACAATCCGAGGTCAGAGAGACGCACGCTCTTGCCGTCGAGAATCAGCTCCTGCAGATGGTCGAGTGCATCCATCAGCACACCGTGGATGGTACCACGAGAGTATGGCGAGCCGTGATCGGAGATATGCGATACGAATCCCTCGAAATCCACTTCGCGGTCGGTTACCGAAGTAGCATACCACTTCTTCTTACCTGCGTTTTCACCAGTCTGAGGTGTGCGCTGTACTTTACGATATTTCAATGTTCCTTTTACTTCCATAATCTTAAATTTTTAAAAGGTTAATAAATTGTTAATTGTCAACTTTGAGGGTTGCGCTTTGTCGAGTGCAGCCTTTCTTCGAACGACAGTGCAAAGATACGCCAATTCCCCGATACCACCAAATTTCAGCGTGTGATAAAGCGCGATTTTCAGCACGCTTTCAATCTGAAACCTGTTAAACAATCTAACTCGCTCTAAATTGGACTTTGATTGAAAATCAAGAAGTTGGTCGTTTGCCTATATTATATAGGTAACAATATGGAAACGAGCGGACTTCTGCTCGTTTCTGTATTTTGCAATATGCAAAGAACGCCTTAATTCGGGGACAAAGATACGATATTTTCCTAAATATCCAATAATTTACAAGAGGAATTTTATGGAAATTAGAACTTTTTATAGTAAAACCTTGCTTCGCAAGTAATTTGAGATAAGAAACATCAGTGAATACAAATTTAATGTATATTGTCTGTTTCCACAATTTTCACCGTGGTACGCCTCCCAACAATATGTACCACAGTGAAACTTCTTTTTTTATATAGTTGTGCGAAAAAACATCAAGTCACTTCTTGTCATCATCTGTCGAGCCAATTCTTCAATTTCATGATTTTGTCTTTGCTGACCACAATTTGCAACTCAGGAAATCCATGAAGGCTAATGGTCATTTGGTATTTGAAGAAATTGGTGAGTTTGTCGATGCTGTCGATATTTACCGTATATTGTCGATTGGCACGGAAGAACAAGTCTGGATTCAGTTGCTGTTCCAAATCATTCAAGGATTGGTTGATGGTTACAGAATTACCATCACTTAGGAATGCCCTAACAACACCATTCTCCGAGAAAAAGTAGCTTACGTCGGCTGTCTTGATAAGTTTGAAGCCATCAAAGATATGCACAAGAAAATGGTCTCTCCATTTTCTGCCTGTTGTCATCCCCATTTTCTCTATGAGAGCAGAATAGTCTATGCGCTCATTGCTCATGGCTTTTGCTTTTGAAAGAGCTTTTTCTAGTTCTTCTGGCAATATCGGTTTTTGAAGATAAGCTATGCCGTTGCTTTTGAAAGCCTCCAAAGCATACTCATTGTAGGCTGTGGTGAATATGACGGGGGCAGTTGGGGCTATTTCCATGAAAGCCTCGAAGACATCGCCATCGCCCAACCTAATGTCGGCAAAAATTACATCCTCATCATGTGGATTATGCAGATAGTCTACAACTGCTTTTACCGTGGTCAGCGGACCTTGCAGCTCCATGGAATTGTCTATGTTTTGCAAGAGGCGTTTCAGTCTTGAAAAGCCACGTTCTTCATCTTCTATGATTATAACTTTCATTGTTTATAAGATTGGAAGTTTTACTACAAAATATTTATCATCGTTGCTGACGATTAGCTCCTTTCCGATTTGTTTATAACGCTGGCGCAAGTTTGCCAATCCCTTTTGGGTTGTAGGTAAAGAACTCTTTATTGGATTCAACACGTTCCTTACTATGACATACTCGTCTTGACGATATATAGAGATAGAAAGTGGTGCTTCCTTGGTATGGCAATTATGCTTAATCGCATTCTCTACCATCATTTGTATGCTCAATGGCAAGGTCTTGTCCTTGCACCTTTCTAATTCTTCGGCGATTTCGATATGCATAGTATGGGGTGAACTTATCTCTTGGAGTTCACAATAGTTCTTCACGAAATGAATCTCTTCATGTATAGGTATTGTGTCATCGTCCAAATGTGTGACTACATATCTATAGATTTCTGAGAATTTCAGTGTAAAACTTTCTGCCTGTACAGGATTTTCCTCTATCAAATCTGCCAGCGTGTTGATGCTGTTGAATATGAAATGTGGATTTGTTTGTTGTCGCAAGAGATTATTGGTGAGTACTACATTTTCCTTCTCTTTCTTGATGAGGATGGAACAATAATATAGGCCGGTATTCACCATCGTCAGCAATGTAGCGATTAGTCCAAAGACATATATCCTGTCCCAATAAACCTCGTTCCCTGCATGCCAAAGACTATCGAATATGTTTTCAAAAGTGACAGCCCAAGCGAAGTTTGCTGTCAGCATGAGAAGTATATGAATGGCAAAGCGAGGATAGCTTATCCTGTCTTTTACAAAGATGTTCCCCAAAATATTTGAAATCAATAAGGAGAACATGGTGTAGACAGAACAATACGCAATGTCAAAGCACAAGTCTTCGATGGTGATACCTGTGTCCACGAACGTGTTAAAATCCATTAATGCCCATAGTAAGTAGGAAAAGATGCACGTGGCGATAGATATGACAGCCCAATTCTTTATAAAGTTATTATATTTGCTCATATTGCTCATTTTTGTGTGCAAATTTAGTGCTTTTTTGCGAGATAGACAACAATGAGAGCCATGAATGACGAAAATTCGCCCATGAATCCGCTTTTTTCGCTTATGAAGCATCCATGTGGTAGCAGGATAAGGTTCATTTGTGATTTATAGGGATTCATACCTCAATTTCTCCGACTCATGACGATTGGGCTTGTGTAAACAAAGAAAACACTATAATTTTGAACTCGAAAAATTTAATGTTTTATTAAAAATTGTATTTAAATGAATTTAATTGTAGTAAAGAAAGCGTTGAAGAGTAAAAACTACAAGATGCTTGTATGGGTATTCTTTATGCTAATAGTATTGGCATCTTGCTCAAAAGACGACGAGCCAGAAGAAGTCATATATCATCAGAGTTATGTTAAGGGTAAGTTGAATGATGCAGAAATATCAATGAATGATGTTAATGCGTTAGTTTCTTCGACCAAATCCGATTATAGCTTTATAGTCAGAGAAAATGAAGAGAAGGTTTCTATGTTTGATTGGAATGTAAAACTTATAGATACATCAGACTCTATTGTTACACTTTTCCTTCATCTTGATAACATTTCAAGGACTAATAGCATGATAGCATCTCCAAACAATGACCCTGCATCAGTTCAGACAAAAGACAAATGCTATATTACTGCAAAGGATATAAGAACTGGGAAATCTACAACTTATACTCCAACTGAGCATTCTCAGATTTCTGCAGAATGGAATTATTTTACGGTTACATCTGACCGTAAAACCGAAAAGCATAATGGTGTGACATGGGATTATTCGGGGACAGTTTGGTCTGGCATTAATGGCAGACTTTATGGTACATTCATTAATAGTTCTGCACCAAACCAGGCCATAAAACTTAACATAAATTTCAAATTATATTAAGTTATCTAAGACAAAGGTGTGTCAAGGATTTCCAAACTTGGCACATCTTTATTTTCATCATTTTTTTAAGTTAAATCAAAAGACAAAGGTAAATGAAAAATGTAACTTTAGCAATGCTTGTTATGGCAAGCATTGCCCCACTTTGCGGTATGGCATAGCAAAAGGTCAAAGTTGATGTGCATACAGGTGCAAATCTGTCAGGATTTGCTGGCGGCAAATCTTATGCAGCGCAAGACCGAAAAATGAAATTGGGTGCAGACATAGGTGTTGGAGTATCCTATGAAACAAGCAAAAAGTTTGTTTACGCTTCAGGAATAGATTTTCTGTTGACTGCTGGTGGTTATGCTGCTATGTCAGACTATCTTTCTAATGGAAATCTAACAACTGCATTCCCATCTGTTAATTCTAGAGAAGTATCTGTACAAATCCCTGTTAAGTTTGGATATGACTTCACTCTGGGTGAGAAGTTGCATTTCATTCCTTCTGTTGGTGCGTATGGAAGATTTTCCATGGTATCTATCAAGGAGAATGTAACCGAGAATACAGATGGAAAGTCTGGTAATAGCTTCAAATGGAACAGCTTCAACAACTATCAACATAATACCAATCGCCTTGATAGTTATAAGCGATGGGATGTTGGAGGCTTAATTGAAGGAAAGTTTGTTTATGCCAATCGTTATGCTGTAACATTAGGCTATTCTCGTGGTTTTCTTGACAAGTCACCTCAGTTTAAATTCAAAAACCACAGCTATCATCTGACATTGGGATATACATTATAGTGGTTAGAGCCAAGCCACCTGTGAAAAGAAGAACATTCTTTGAGGTTGGCTCGAAGCGATGGGTTACAACCTTCTTTTGAGGTGATTTGTTCATTACTTCAAGTTTATCTTGCAATGTCTTTGAGAAAACATCATTCCCTTGTCTCATCTGCTTGACTGCATCAACCAAGAACTTGCTTCGCTGCTCATTTTTGCCAAGTTCAACCTTAATAAGGTCAGCAAAAACAACAATGGCATCTCTTAATTTGGATATTTTACCTCTGACTTCCTCTTCCTTGGTAAACATCGCATTGATTGACTTATCCAACTTGGTTATGTCATTACTTGCAGGAACGGTTTCTGCTCCTGCGTTCTTTGTGGAGGAGAAAGTTCATCGACTTTCTGCTCCAATCTCTCAACTGTGCCGTAGATGGCTTCCAATAGTTCTTCTTTCATGTTCGATTCTATTTTTAAGTTTGTAACTTGCATCAAAGGCTGAAGCCCTTTCTGCGTTTCCTCTTTTTCTTCTTGGCGGATTCATCCTCTGGGAATGGCTCATAAGTTTGGGCATTAGACGGAGCGAACAAGCCGATCGCAATTTGCGAGTGTTAGTCTTGCTCTTGTCAGTTCCATAAGTCAATCCATACCTGGATTTTAGAGCCTTGGTCACCTGCTCATTACGCCTGTAATCATTCCTGTCTGATAAGAGTTTGCTCTCATTGTTGATGCGGTTATACACGATATGACAATGTGGATTGTCCGTGTTGTGATGCCTTACGATGATGAATTGGGTATCGGTGATGCCCATCATCTGCATGTATTCAATGGCTATTTTAGCCATGAACTCATCCGTCAAACGTGGTTTGTCCTCTGGTTTGAAGCTCAATGCAATGTGTCCCACAGGCTTCTTAATCCTTGGATTTAGCTGCCTCTGTAGCTCGAAACTTTGCGTTATCTCGGCATTTGTGCCGAGTAACACACCATCCGAGGCAAGGATTTTCGCCTCGTCCTTGCCTGTAACATAGCGGATGCAACCACCAAATGAGCTGCCCTTCTTTAGCTTGCCTATCATGTGGTATCCTCCTGTCTGCCCATACTGCTTGGCTTCGGTTTATAACTTGCTTGGCGATACTCGCCAAGGATTTCTTTCAATCTTCTCAACAAGTCCACCACATATACATGGGTTTCATGGAAACCTCTCTGATGCGACAGCTTGGTAAGTTGGTTGAGGTTGTTCGCCATGCCGATGAGATTCTTGGCGATGGCTACCGTCTCTGCATTGTGTCCGCTGACCACCTCGCCGTTCAAGGCGGACTCACGGATGTACTCCGCCAACTTGCGGTTGGCTTTTCTCGCCCTCAGTCTCAAAGCCTCGTAGCTTGGCTTCGAGAACTTCACCGTGACAGACTTCGACAGCTTGTGAATCCTGCCTGTGGGCGATCTTCCACCCTTTTTCCTGTTCTGTTTCTGTATGCTTGTCATTCGATATACTGTTTACAGTTGGTACACTCACTTTCTGCGACCGTCGGGAGCAAAATTCCTCCGCCCTCATGGTGGAGCGAGGCGTTTTGGGGTTCCCAAAACATAACCTCGCTCCCTCTCAGAACACGTTAGTTGGAACTACAGCCTTTCAGCTATCCACGTCCAAGGTCGCAGACCTTAATTCTCACAATTTGCGCCAAGCCTCGAAGTCCTCTTCATAAAGGCTTAGGTGGTGGCGCACGATGTTCTCGATGATGCCCGATACGCTCATGCGTCTCCCTCCGAGGATGCGGACGACACGATCAAGACGGTCTCGTACATCGGAATTGACGAAGACTGGCTTGCGGTCGTCAATCCTTGGAACTTGGAGGAAGGTCTGCTGATACTCCTCTAATGTCGCCTTGCGCTGCTTGCCACTGATGCGCTTCTGCGGATTCGGTGGCGATTGAGCCTCGTTCGTTGATGTTTCCTCTCTATAGGGAGTTGTTGCAGCAACTTTCTCTACAATTGCTCTCAACTCTGGGTTCTCTACATCATCATAGAGAGAATTACAACTACTTGGATTGGCTTTGTTGCCATACGTAGATGGTTTAACAAAATCCAAATACTCTTTTTCCACCAGCTCCTTTTGCTCAGGAGTCAAGACTGCATCTTTTGTTCTTGCCATAGCTTATGCTGTTTTATTTGTTAGTATAGTGGTCACGGTTTGCACCATTGACCGATTGTCGGGTGCAAAGTAAGTGTACTGAGTGCAGCCATGCAACTGATTGGGTGTAACGTGGCAATTTAGTTGTGGCTTGCTTATTTGCATACCGAGATAGTTGTGAGAACTTCAACGTATTTCTCAACTCATCATTGTTCATGTATTCGTTGCAGTCGTGCAAGTTTTTCTTGTTGTTTTTGGCGTTGAAGTCGGCAAACCCCGGCAACATACTGCCACAGAAATTGAAAACGCTTGTTTTTAGATTGCCGTGCCTTATCTTTGCACTCACAAACGTGGAGCACAGCATATGCGTGGAGCTTTGCGACATACAACATAGTATTAACTTAGAAAAAAGAAAAGTATGGGATTCATCGTATTCGAGGAAGAGGCATTCAACTATCTTGATGCCCAGTTGGAGAACTTCGTGAAGCGCATGGACAGAATCCGTGAGCGCAGTGAGGACAAGACCATGAACAAGTGGCTCGACACGCAGGACGTGTGTCAGACGCTCAACATCTGCCCACGGACAGTGCAGACGCTTCGGGACAACGGAACTTTGGCTTATACGCAAATCAGCCACAAGACCTACTACAAGCCGGAGGACGTGATGGCTATCGTAGCAGTAGTGGAGGACAAGAAAAAGGACATGCGTTTTCGCAAGCGCACAGGTTAGGCTGTCAATATACAACAGCCACTTTATCCAATGCAGCAAGTAAACCGAGTAACGTAAGTATCAACAATAAAACGAGACAACTATGAGCAATGAAGTAATGACAAGAAACAGCGAGTGGATGAACCACATCGTGAACCACCTCAACCGAATGGTTGACAATTTTGAACGTGCCGTGATGAACTACCGCCCCATGCTTGGCGGTGAGCGCTTCATGACGGACAAGGAGCTTTGTGCCAGGCTGCAACTGAGCCGAAGAACCCTGCAGGACTACCGAAACAACGGTGTCATCCCGTATATCCAGCTTGGCGGAAAGATACTCTACCGCGAGTCCGACATTCAGAAGATTCTGATGGCTAACTATCGTGAAGCGTACAGAATGAAAGGTGTGTAGGAGAATGTCCTTGATGAGTGTGTGAAATGAACAAGGCGACAACGTATAACTTACCGAGTGTGGCTGTTATAGGTTGTCGCCTCGTTTTATTGGCTATACCGAGTTGGTCGTGTTTGCCGGGTGTTCTCCGTATGGTCTGTATAAAATCTAATACCATGCTAAAACACACTGCGGAGGTTCGCCCAAGTGGCTGGAGGCGCAAAGCCTCCAAGGAACGTTGCGTTATGGCAGGTCTATGCCATTGCATTCTCTGTAAAGATACAGACCAGTTTAGTGCGGCTTGTCTGTCTGCCGATGACGGACTGCATGATGAACTCCCGAAAGGCTCGGCTCTCAATGCTGTCAATACGGAAGGCTACCGCAATGACGAGTTCAAGGCTATACACATCATAGCTGATGCGGTCGTTCTTCCTGACATGACGGCGTACACCCTGCTCTTTCAGAATGCCATCCTTGAATATAGCCTTGACAGCCTTGCGCACATAGCAGCCGAATACATTATACATGTCGGCAATCTCCTGCATGGTCATCCATACAGTATCGGTCGGCATGGATACCGTTCCGCTCTCGCTGATTGTTATAACTCCTCTGTTCATTTTCCAATAGTTTTTTCGTTCGATAATCTGTTCCTTTCCCGCTTGGCAATAAGCTTATCCATGTCATTTGAAATCTTCTGCTCCGTCACCTGCGCATAGACCTGTGTGCTTGTAATGTCTGCGTGTCCCATCATCTTGGCTATGCTGCCGATGGGAATGTCCTCGTTGAGCATCAAGACTCCGAATGTATGGCGGCTGGCGTGGAATCCCAACTTATTGCTTATGCCAAGCACCATTCCAAGGGTATGCACATCAAGATAGATGTCTTTCTTCTCACCCAGTGGAAAAACAGGCTTGCTGTCGTCCGTGGTATTGTAGAGCGAAAGAATCTTCTCGGCTATCGGATGGAGTGGCACGAAGAACTCCACGCCTGTCTTCTCTCTTTCCTTGCGGATGAACTTCCTACCCTCGGAGTTCTCACTGATATGGTGAGGGTACAGTTTCTTTACATCTATATAGGATAAGGAGGTGAGCGAGGCAAAAATGAAACATCTGCGTGCAAGCTCCGTTCGCTCGTCAGCCATCGGGGTAGAGAGCATCCTGATGAAGTCTGCCTTGCTGATATGGGTCATCTTCGGGGCTGCCTTCTTCTCATACCCTATCCTGGCTATGGGATTGAAGCGAATAATGCTCCTGTCCACTGCCTTGTACATCAACATGTTCAGCCAGAGAAGGCAATGGTTCACGTAGCTGTCGATACGTCCCTGGTCTCGTTTCAGGAATAGCTTGTATTCCTCCCCGAAATTCTCGTCTATGTCCTCAAAGGCGATGTCGTCCTTATCCAACGAATGGACAAAGGCTCTCAGGTTCTTCTGCCATGTCCGCTTGTGCAGAAAGGTTTGTCTGGCTTTTGAGGTTCGATACCATTCCACGATGGTATCACCAAAGCTCAGCAAGAACCTTCCTGTCGTGTCCGTGTCCTTCAACACAGCCTTCAGCATTTCCACGGTGATGATGCCATTGGTGGTAAGAAGTGAGTTGTATTTATCCTTGACCTCAGCAAGGAAACTTGCCAATCGTCCGTTGTCCCTTGCGTTCCGTACCTCTCCCTTCTTGGCGTTCCACTCCTGTGGGGTACAGGATATGCCTGTGGAAATGGCTGCGCTTTTACCGTCAACGGTGATGCGGCAAAGTATGTTGGCTGTTCCGTCTGCCTTCACCTTCTGTCTGTTGATGTAAGGCAAAATTGAAAATGTACTTCTGCTCATAGTTGTTGTCCTTATAATATAATAATGTAGTTGAAACTGTAAAAAGAAAAGTTGAAAGCCCTGTTCATAATGCGAGAATAAAGTCCTTCTCGGTTGCAGCGATGAACTTGTCCATGTCCTCAAACAGCTTCTTTTGGGTTACTCTCGCATACCGCTGTGTCATCTTCACATCCTTGTGACCGAGCATCTTGCAGATGGTCTCCATCGGCACACCAGCCTCCAGCGTAATGAGGCTGGCGAACGAGTGTCGTCCCGAATGGTAGGAATAGGTCTTGCTCGTTTCCGCCAACTTGCAGATGGTGATGAGATCGATACGAACACGATTCGTGCTCAGCAATGGGAAAAGGGTATCTCTTGCCCCGTCCTCGTATTTCGCCATCAGCTCCAATGCCTCGGGCAGGAGTTTCACCCTGGCAAGTGTTCCGGTCTTCTTGCGGTTATAGATGAGCCATTTGTCGCCATCCTCCAACACCTTGACATTGGCTTTCGTAATGGAAACGGTGTCTATGAAGGCTGTTCCTGCATAGCAGGCGAAAAGAAACAGGTCACGGCTAACGGATAGTCTCGGCTTGTCTTCGGGCAGTTCCACATCACGGATTTTTATGAAATCAGACATGCTGAGAGCCTTGGGTGTCGTAACCTTTGGAGTGCCAACCCGATAATGGGCGAACAGCAGGTTCTTGCACAAGCCTCGCTCAAAGGCGATGCGGCACATCTTCTTGAAGAGCGACACATAAATGGTGATGGTTCCTGATGAAAAGCCTTTCTCGTCAAGCAAGTAATGGTGAAAGTCACTGATGAAAGGCTCGGTCAGCTGTCCGAAAGCCAAATCAGTCAACCTATACTTCTCCCCGATGAACTCAGCGAGATTCTTGCGAATTTTTCTGTAAGTCCAGACACTGCTCTTCGACATATCGATGCCCTCATGGGTGCTGAGTTCACTGATATGCTCGTCCACGAAGGAGAGAAGGGTGGTCTGTGTCTTGACGCTGCCCTGCAAAGCCTCCTTGACATCCTTAGCCTCGAAGTCCGTTCTCTTTTCCACAAGCATATCGAAAGCCTTTTGGATGGAAAGCAACAACTGCTCGATGTCCTTGTTGGTCTCCACGGCTTCCTTGCTCTTGCCTTCCAATCGGCTGGCACGAGGATTCCAAAGCGATGGAGTGCAAGACAACTTGCAGGAGAACTGCGCCATAGTCCTGTTCACCGTGATGCGTCCCATGATGGGAGCTTTTCCATTCTTGTCCATTCCGCTCTTTTTTAGGTAGAGCAACACCTTGAATTTTTCGATTTTCATAACGCTTACATTTTGAGTGTGCAAATATAATCATTTTGTAAGCGTTCCGTGATACGCAAAACATTGAGAATCAGCGCAATAAAATCCGTTGATGCACAAAGTTGCCTTTCCGTATTGTTACCTGCTTTGCATAGGTAACTGTGGCTCACGATTTAGTAACTGAACTACTTCAATATTCCTCACTCGCTTGCTTTATGCCGATTTGGCAACTTTGTGCAAATCTACTCATTCCCAACTGTTTACGTTCCAACCTCTCTTATTCTCCTTTGGCTGCTTTAGAGCTTTATGTTAAACAATCTAACTCGCCGTTTTGCGCCCCGCAACTCATACTTTTTCAGAAGAGAAAACATAGAGTTGAGCACTTAAATACTTTATCCACAACAAATAACAAGAAACAAAAAGCTATAAGAAATCTTCCTCAGTTCCTCAGTTCCTCAGTTTTTCTCTGACCCTTCACTTTTATCTTTATTTAGAAGCTTATTATATATATATATAATAAAATATAATTACTTACAATTTGTAAGTATCAAGTATACCCCCTAGAACAAAACTGAGGAACTGAGGAACTGAGGAAAGAATCACCCAGTTTATGAGCGTATGATGACGCAGCAGGAGAGAGTAGTTGCAGAGATTGTGATGCCCTATTACCTCACTCCTGATTTACTGATAATGATTTTATCATGCTGGTTGTTGGGGGGTAATAGCGACTTGTATCGTTTGAGTCTATGTCGTTAATCCTACCCATGCCCCCTGTTTTAGGGTGCATGGGTAGTTTTTGTATGCTCGGCATGAGCTTATTCTAATGGGTGCAAGTCCCTAACAAGCCCTAATAGCGGGAATTGTATAGCCAATAGCAAGGGTGTCCACTGCAAGGTGGAATCTGAAAGAAGCTGGCGGCAAACATCTGACCTAACGTACAGAAACTTCATATAAGGCATTTGACCATGGATGAGATTGCAGAACAAATCAAAGTCCTATAGCTATTCGGAATGGTTGGTGTAAATGAAGTGGGTATAAGATGGAAAGAATAAGCCCTTATCCGAGGAGGTCTCACGGACATGGCGATTAGTTGCCTTTACGAAAGTCATGGAGTAAAGCTTGCTGTGAGAAGTCAGCAGATGCCATAGTAGTGGAGTTCTCGATAACGCTCCATGAAGGGCAGAACCTATAAATTAAACGATAGTAATTGAAACGTACCTTATGAAGGAAAGAATGCAGAAAACATTGGCAGAAGTCAAGGGCTGCCCACAGAAAGGTAGGACGGAATCCGAAGGATATGTGGGAGTGCAGACCTTTATGTGGATATGTGAAGACAACATCGTGGAAGTACCATTCGACAGGGAACACCTGTTGGAGCACATCATCAGTCCTGATAACCTACTCGAAGCCTACAAGGCAGTGCAGCGTAACAGGGGCTGTAGCGGTATCGACAAGATGTCATGTGAGCAAATGCTCCCTTGGCTCTTGGCTAACAAGGATGCCCTAATCCGTTCCTTGCTTGACGGTTCATACCGTCCGAACCCAGTAAAAAGGGTAGAGATACCCAAAGACAATGGGAAGATGCGCCTGTTGGGCATTCCCACGGTCATAGACCGTCTGGTTCAACAAGCCATCAACCAGACCCTAACTCCCATCTATGAGCGTCAATTCTCTCCAAGAAGCTACGGCTTCCGTCCGAGAAGAGGCTGCCATGATGCCCTAAGAGGTGCTCAGAAAATAATCGATGATGGCTACATTTATGTGGTTGACCTCGACTTGGAGCGTTTCTTCGACATGGTGAGCCACAGTAAACTCATAGAAATCCTCAGCCGCACGATAAAGGACGGTAGGGTGATAAGCCTTATTCACAAATATCTTCGCAGTGGTGTGATGAACAAAGGTATGTTCGAGGCAAGTGAGGAAGGTACTCCCCAAGGAGGACCTCTAAGTCCGCTCTTGAGCAACATCATGCTCAACGAGTTGGACAAGGAACTCACAAGCCGAGGTCTCCCTTTTGTCCGCTATGCCGATGACTCGATGATATTTTGTAAGTCCAAGCGTGCAGCCAAGCGCGTGAAGGAATCTGTAACCCGATTCATCGAAGGAAAACTTCATCTGAAGGTGAACAGGGACAAGACAGTTGTGTCCTATGTGCAAGGTGTGAAATACCTTGGTTACTCCTTTTATGTAATGAAAGGCAAATGCCAACTCACGGTACACCCAAAAGCCAAATCCAAGATGAAAGCCAAACTCAAGGAGTTGACTTCCCGAAGCAATGGTTGGGGATATGCCAAGAGGAAGCAAAAACTTGAAGAGTACATAAGGGGGTGGGTAGGTTTCTATCACCTTGCCAACATGAAACGTTTCCTCATGGAAACTGACGAGTGGCTAAGGCGACGGCTACGTATGTGTATATGGAAGTCGTGGAAGAGGGTGAAAACGAGAATTGCCAACTTGATAAAGTGTGGTATAGATAAATACCAGGCTTACATGTGGGGCAATAGTCGTCTGGGGTATTGGCGCATAGCTGGCAGTTACATACTATGTCGTGCGATAACCAATGAAAGGTTGAGCATGGCAGGCTATGCTACATTGATGGGTTCATACATCGAATGGCACCCAAAATAGGAACCGCCGTATGCGGAACCGCATGTACGGTGGTGTGAGAGGTCGGAAAACGAAAGTAGGAGAAAAACTACTTCGTTTTCCTCCTACTCGATTCTCCGCCAGTGCAAGGAGCATGACAGATAATAAAATCAGCACGCCATTAAATGTAAGATAAGCCTTTTGGGGAAACTGTAACCGCTGTAGCCTTAACCATTCAGAAATCTGTTTCTCGCCATGAGACAGGCGCCTGTTAATCCGGCTTTCTCCCTCAGTGTGGAGAGTACGATGCGCGAATCCTTGTTCACCAGATTCAGCGAATACTTCATGATATCCATGCTGATAGGCTGAATAAGATAGTCGCCCGTTACCGACAGATCGCCGCCGATGACCAGCATCTCCGGATTGAAGGTGTTGATGATGCCAGCCAGGTTGGTGCCCAGCTCCTCAGCCACCTTCTGCAAGATGTCGATACAGAGCACATCTTCTCTGCGGATGGCATCCAGGAAGTCCTGTAGGGTAATCTCCTGATTCTCGTCAGTTATCTTCTTCGAGAGTACTGAAGTGGCACCTTCCTTGAGAGCCTGGCGCAATTTGCGCACGATGGCAGAGCCCGATGTCTCGGTTTCCATGCAGCCCGTTTTACCGCAATGACAGATGATGCCATTGTTATAGATATGCATGTGACCTATTTCGCCAGAGAATCCGGAGCGGCCCAGATAGAGTCTGCCGTCGAAGATGATGCCGATGCCGATGCCCCAGCTCACGTTTACGAAGATGACATCCTTCAGTCCTTTGCATACGCCCTTTAGAAATTCGCCGTAGGTCATGCAGCGCGTATCGTTGTCGATGCAGAACGGGAAGCCCGTTTTTTCGGTCAGTTCTTCCGCCAGCGGCTTGTCCAGAAACGTAAGAAAGCTGAAAGCACTTCCCGTGATAGGATTCACTCGTCCGCCGATACTCATGCATCCCTTTTTGATCATCTTTCTTTCGATGCCCGAGCGGTTGATGTAGTCGTTGGTGAATTCGAGCAGTCGGGCCAGATATTCCGGACTATTCTCATATTCGATGTCCATCCTCTCGGGCTTGGTAACTATGTTTCCGCAGAAGTCGCAGATGCCGAGTGTATAACTCTGTTTTCCGGCATCAATGCCAAGAAAGTAGCCCGAGGTGGAAATCAGACCGTAAATCTTGGGCGCTCTCTTGGCGTAGTTCTCCTTCTTTCCGGTTACGCCCACCAGTTCCTTATCAACCAGTTCTTTGAGAATCTTGGTTGTGTAAGGCACGCTCACCCCCAGATACTCGGAGAGCTCGGAAATCGTCTGTTCTCCGTTCTCGATAAACGAGTTTAAAAGCGCAGCTTTTGAACTCGTAAATTTGACATTATTTATAGAGTCCTGTATCATGTGGCAGATGTATTTATTTAAATTTTCTGCAAAGGTAACAAAATAATTCTAATTATTTATTATTTGCTAGTTAATAAAACAAAATATGAATTTATTTTTTTATATGTAGGTTTAGAATTGTTTTAGTTAGGTAAATTGGTTTTTGAGGATTTGTTTCGCTTTTGACGCATAAAAACTATTTAATATCCTATATATAATAAGGTGTAAGCCTAAAAATGTAAGAAAAAATAAATAAATTAAATTATTTAAAGCGAAAAAATAAAATAGTTGTTTTTTTTTTTGGAAGGTATTGGAAATAATCGTATATTTGCAACCGAAATACAATTAACAATAAACAATAACAAAAAGAAATATTGAATATGGAAAAGATTAAGGGACTTATCGATGCACCGTTTACTCCTTTTTATGAGAATGGTGATGTGAATTTGGAACCAATCGAGGCTTATGCCAAGATGCTTCAGAAGAATGGCTTGAAGGGTGTGTTTATCAATGGTTCATCTGGCGAGGGCTATATGCTTTCAACAGAAGAGAGAATGCAGCTCGCTGAGAGATGGGTTGAGGTAGTGCCTAAGGACTTCAAGGTAATTGTCCATGTAGGTAGCTGCTGCCTCCGCGAAAGCCGCCGTCTGGCTGAGCACGCACAGAAACTGGGCGTTTGGGGTATCGGTTCGATGGCTCCTCCATTCCCAAAGATCGGTAGAATCGAGGAATTGGTAAAATACTGCGAGGAAATTGCTTCTGCAGCTCCTGAACTTCCATTCTACTACTACCACATCCCTGCATTCAATGGTGCTTTCCTGCCAATGCTCGACTTGTTGAAGGCTGTAGATGGCAGAATTCCTAACTTCGCTGGTATCAAGTATACCTTCGAGAGCCTGTATGAGTACAACCAGTGCCGACTCTACAAGGATGGAAAGTTTGATATGCTCCACGGTCAGGACGAAACCATTTTGCCTAGCCTTGCAATGGGTGGCGCACAGGGTGGTATCGGTGGTACAACCAATTATAACGGCCGTTGCCTCACCGGCATTATCGATGCCTGGAAAGCAGGTGATATCGAGAAGGCACGCGAGCTTCAGAACTTTGCACAGGAGGTAATTAACGTAATCTGCCACTATCGCGGCAATATTGTAGGCGGCAAGCGCATCATGAAGCTGATCGGTTTCGATCTCGGAAAGAACCGCACACCGTTTAACAATATGACAGACGAGGAGGAGGCAAACATGAAGAAGGAACTCGAGGCAATCGACTTCTTCAACAAATGTAATCTCTTTTAAGATAAGAATAGATAGTTAGTTAATTGTTAGTTTATTAAGTGGAGGGTGCTAAAAAAATCTGTCGGTTACTGGCATTTTTTTTGACACCCACTCTAAATGGCAAAATCAAGTTATCTACCATGGATATAAAAAAATATTTAGGCTATTGGGCTGAGTGCTACCGTGAAGACCTCGTTCAGAACATCATGCCTTTCTGGATGAAATATGGTCTTGACACCGAGAATGGTGGAGTTTATACCTGCGTTGACCGCAATGGTGAACTGATGGATACCACCAAGTCAGTATGGTTTCAGGGACGTTTTGCATATACCTGCTGTTTCGCATACAATAATATAGAGCGTCGTCAGGAGTGGCTTGATGCAGCTAAGCAGACTATCGATTTCATCGAGGCCCACTGTTTTGATACCGACCGCCACATGTTCTTCGAAGTAACAGCCGATGGCAAGCCTTTGCGTAAGCGCCGCTACGTGTTCAGCGAGAGTTTTGCAGCCATAGCGATGGCAGAATACAGCAAGGCTACCGGCGACCGCACTTATGCTGAAAAGGCAATGCAGATTTTCCGTGAGATGCGTAAGAGACTCACAACTCCGGGACTTCTCGAACCGAAATATCTGCCTACAGTAGAAATGAAGGGACATAGCATTACGATGATTCTCATCAATGTGGCCAACGTTTTGAAGCAGGTTATTGATGATCCAGAACTTGATGAACAGACCGATCAGTCCTTGGAATCACTCATCAACAACTTCGCTCATCCAGAATTCAAGGCACTTCTGGAAACCGTAGGACCAAATGGTGAATTTATCGATTCTATCAACGGACGCCTTATCAATCCAGGCCATTGCATCGAAACATCATGGTTCCTGATGGATGTGGCAGAGCGCAGAGGCGACAAAAAACTGCTGGAGTTTGCTCTTCAGATTCTCGACTGGTCATGGGACTGGGGATGGGATGAAGAATTTGGCGGCATAATCAACTTCCGCGACTGTAAGGGTTATCCGCAGCAGGATTACTCACAGGATATGAAGTTCTGGTGGCCACAGACAGAGACAATCATCGCCAACCTCTATGCATACAAGCTCACAGGTGATGAGAAATATCTTAAGCGTCACCGCCAGATAAGTGAATGGACATACGCCCATTTCCCAGACCATGAATATGGCGAGTGGTATGGCTATCTGCACCGCGACGGTTCTGTTGCTCAGGCAGCCAAGGGTAATATCTTCAAGGGTCCGTTCCATATCCCTCGTATGATGATCCGTTCATTTATGCTCTGCAATGAGATTCTCGCAAAATAATAACGGAATCTCCGGCAGATAAACAAAATGAGAATCCCGCAGAATAATACGGGATTCTCTCTTCCTAAACAATAAGAGAAAAAATATTAATCAACAGAAAATAAAGAACAAATTTTTCTTAACAATTTATGAAAAATTCTAAAATGTATCCTTGGGTGGTGGTAGGCCTTCTTGGAGGCGTAGCCCTGCTCAATTATATGGACCGGCAGATGCTCAGCACCATGAAGGATGCCATGCAGATTGACATTCAGGAACTGCAGTCGGCAACCAACTTCGGTCGTCTGATGGCCGTATTCCTCTGGATTTACGGATTGATGAGCCCTGTATCCGGTATCATCGCTGACCGTCTGAGCCGCAAATGGCTCATTGTTGGCAGTTTGCTGGTCTGGTCATCTGTAACCTATCTCATGGGAATGGCAACCACCTTCGACCAGGTGTTCTGGCTCCGTTCTTTCATGGGTGTGAGTGAGGCGCTCTATCTGCCAGCGGGCTTGGCGCTCATTGCCGATTATCATACCGGTGGTTCACGCTCGCTTGCAGTAGGTATCCACATGACCGGTCTTTACATCGGCCAAGCAGTAGGAGGTTTCGGAGCAACGCTCGCAGCAGCCTACTCATGGCATACCACCTTCCACTGGTTCGGAATGATCGGTATCGTATATGCTTGTATCCTGGCAGCGTTCCTGCGTGATAAGCAGCGCGAGGTGAATCCTTCAGAGGTAAAGGTGGAGAAACCAAAGTCGATGGGCGTTTTCGCCAGCATGAAGTCGCTGCTCAGCAACGTGGCTTTCTGGGTTATCCTGCTCTATTTCGCAGCACCTAGCTTACCGGGATGGGCAACAAAGAACTGGCTGCCAACGCTCTTTGCCGAGAATCTGAATCTCCCGATGTCGCAGGCGGGTCCTATGGCCACCATCACCATTGCCGCTTCTTCGTTTATCGGCGTGCTGCTGGGCGGTACATTGAGCGACCGTTGGGTAAAGCGTAACATCCGCGGCCGTGTCTATACAGGTGCTATCGGTCTGGGACTGACCATTCCTTCGCTCCTGCTTCTGGGCTTCGGTCATAATGTAATAGGTATTATCTGTGCAGGTTTGCTGTTCGGTATCGGCTTCGGTATGTTCGATGCCAACAATATGCCAATCCTCTGCCAGTTTGTTGGAGCCCGCCAGCGTGCTACGGCTTATGGCATCATGAACATGGTAGGTGTGTTTGCCGGTGCAGCCATCACCAATGTGCTGGGCAAATGGAGCGATAACGGCGACCTCGGACTCGGTTTCGCAGTGCTCGCAGCTGTGGTAGCAGTGGCTCTCGCAGTTCAGCTCTTCGCTCTCCGTCCTAAGACGGACAATATGGAATAATCATGGAGTCGGGATCTACTTTCCCGACACCATTTTACAGAAATATCAGTAAATAGTTTGTGTTTTTTATTTATTAAATATAGCTGAATTATGATTATATCAAGTCTCAAGCAAAGTGAGCGAATAGAGTCGCTTCATCCGCTGTTTAAGATGGCATTCGACTATATTAAGTCACATGACCTTCTTCATACGCCATGCGGACGTATCGAACTGCAGGGTGAAGACCTGTTCATCAACAATGTAAATCCCGAGTGTATCGCTGCCGAACAGCAGGTACTCGAAATGCACAAGAAATATATCGACATCCACGTTTTGCTGGAGGGTGAGGAAACGATAGGCTGGAAAGATATCGACGACACCGGAGAACCTTCAAAACCTTATGATGACGAAGCCGACTGTGCACTGTATGCTGAGCCAGCCTCAGTATATGCCAAGCTCCATCCTGGACAGTTCATGATAGTTTGGCCTGAAGATCCCCATGCCCCTGTAATAGGAACCGGCAAGGTAAGAAAACTCATTGTCAAAGTGAAGATTTAAAATTAAACCTGTACTAATAATAATAAGATTAATATATGGCAACTAGCTTCAAATTATTTAGTTTTGCACTATTGGCCATGGGCGGAACAGCAGTTCTGAGCCCTCAGGCAGCAGTAGCAGCAACTAACTCAACCCTATTAGAGCATACACAGCAAGACAACGTATGCAAAGGTATCGTAAAGGAAGCTACTGGTGAACCTCTTATCGGTGCAACAGTAGTAGTAGATGGCACTAAAAACCTTGCCGTAACTGATTTCGACGGAAACTTTACGCTCAGCAATGTGAAAAAAGGTGATGTGCTTATCATCACTTACCTCGGTTTTGAACCATACCAGGTAAAATGGAACGGCCAGCCTCTTGATATCGTTATGAAGGCCGATTCCCACTCTCTCGAAGAACTCGTGGTGGTAGGTTATGGTGTGCAGAAGAAATCAAGTCTTACCGGTTCGGTAGCATCTGTATCCAGCAAGGATATCGTGAAGCAGACTTCATCCAACGTAGCATCAACCCTCCAGGGTCGCACCCCTGGTGTTGAAATCATCCAGCAGGCAGGTGTTGCCGGAGCCGATGTAAATATCGTAATCCGTGGTGCCGCTTCGTTTGGTGCAACAGAACCTCTCTATATCATTGATGGCGCTTTCAGTAACAACGGTCTTACCACCCTCAACCCTAATGATATCGAGTCTATCGAAATTCTGAAGGATGGTGCTGCTGCAGCCATCTACGGTTCCCGTGCAGCCAATGGTGTGGTTATCATCACTACCAAGCGCGGTAAGCAGGGCAAGCCGCTTGTTGAGCTCGACGGTTCGTTTGCTGTACAGACACCAACCAATGTTCCTGACTTCCTCAATGCATCGCAATGGCGCCAGTTTGCCAATACCGTGGCAGACAATTCCGGCCTGGCCCATGCACCAGAGAATGATAATCCAACCAATCCGAATACTGATACCGACTGGGCTGACGAGTGGTTGCAGTTTGCACCAATGTGGAACCTCAACGCCTCAATCTCAGGAGGTGGTGAGAATTCTACCTTCTCAACCAGCGTGGGTTATCTCGACCAGAAGGGTATGACCATCTATTCAGGTTACAAGCGTTACAACTTCCGCGTCAACTCTTCATACAAGAAGGGCATCTTCTCACTCTCAGAGAACCTCTCTATCTCTCATCGTGACAAGACCCCTACAACTCCGTTCAGCATCTCATTGCCAACATTGCCTATCTATGATGAGATGGGACGTCTGGTATCAGGTGGTCCTGACTACTACATCAACCCGGAGGATGGCAAGGCTGTGAACAAGATTGCTCCATTGGCTTATTCCGACCGTTACAACCGTACAACCGACGTGATCGGTGCTATCAATGCACAGCTCGACCTGTGGGACGGTTTGAAATATAAGGCAACCTTCAGTGCCAACTGGAGTAACGCCCACTCTTATACACACAAGCCAACCTATAATACAAAGTGGAATTCAGACGGAACTCCAGATGTTGATTTCGGTAACACCCGCAACAGCATCACTGAGTCACGTGGCGAGACATTCACATACACCATCGATAACCTCCTGACCTACAACAAGACATTTGGCGGTCATAGCATCGATGCTCTTGTAGGTACCAGTTGGATGCGCGAATACTACCGCTCAATGGGTATCAATACCATCAATGATATCGGCGGTACAAGCATCACCGGTTTCCAGAGTGTAGACGGAAAGATTTCTGCAGGTGACGATAATGCTGCCCTGCTGTCATTCTTCGGCCGTATCAATTACGACTACAAGAACCGTTACCTCCTCTCGGCAAGTATCCGTCGCGACGAGTCTTCCAAGTTTGCCAAGGATTGCCGTGTAGGTTACTTCCCGTCAGTATCAGTAGGTTGGAACGTTCAGGAAGAGCCTTGGTTCCCTAAGGAGGCTATCAGCAAGCTGAAGTTGCGTGCCAGCTACGGTGAGCTCGGTTCTAACTTCCTCGATCCATACAGCTTCGATGATATCGCCTACGGTCCAATTCCATTCACACTCAATGGCAAGCGCTATACCAGCGGCCGTGCAGCTTATCTGAAGTCAAAGAATCTGAAGTGGGAGACAGCCAAGACAACCGATATCGGTCTTGAGTTAGGTTTGCTTGACAACTCACTTACTTTCCAGGTAGAGTACTTCTACAAGAAGAACGTAGACCTGTTGGCACAGATTGACCTGAATCTCTCAAGCGGTCAGGTATTCGAGATCAACTCATCTCGTGAGAAGCCATACGTAAATACCGCTTCTGTAGAGAACAAGGGATGGGAGTTTACATTGGGTTACCGCAAGCAGCTCACCCGTGATTTCTCACTCGATGCTTCACTCAACGTATCAACCCTTACCAACAAGGTATTGGCTCTCGGTGACAATGTACAGCCTATCACATCAGGTGCGATGTCAAGCTTCTTTAACGATTCTCCATCCATCACCATGCCAGGCTATGCCATCGGTTCGTTCTACGGCTACAAGATTGAAGGTTTCGATGCCGATGGAAACTTCATTTTCCAGGATACCGACAAGAATGGTACAGTGAATGCAGAGGATAAGGTGATTCTCGGTGATCCAATCCCTGATTTCTCTTATGGTTTGAACATCAATGCATCATATAAGGACTTCGACCTCACATTGTTCTTCCAGGGTGTATATGGTAACGACATCTTCAACCAGATGAAGTATACCTATTACTTCGACTACTCAAACAACTGTGTGACAGACGTACTGAATGCATGGAGCCCTACAAATCATAACACAAACATCCCTGTGATGAAGACACAGAATACAAACGGCGGTAACTCTCTGCCAAGTGACTTCTATATTGAAGATGGTTCTTACTTCCGTTGCAAGAACCTCCAGTTGGGTTACACCTTCCCAAGCAAGCTCGTAGGTAAGCTGGGATTGTCTCGTTTGCGTGTTTATGGTGGTATACAGAACCTGTTCACGATAACCAACTATTCAGGCTATGACCCTGAGGTTAGCTCGAACGCTCTGTTCTCTCGTGGTATTGACAACAAGTCATTCCCTAACGCACGTACCTATACTGTAGGTTTCAATGTCTCATTCTAAAATTTAAACAAAATGAAAATCAAATATAAGATATTAGCATCATTGCTGATTGTTGGCGGATTGTCTCTCCAGAGCTGCGACAGCGTCTTCGATGAATTGTCGGTTAACCCTAACCAGCCAAGTATGAAGACATACTTTACAACACCAGAAGGTGTGAACGATGCCGTAACGACAATGTACGGCTATATCTCAACCCAGCGCTGCCTGGGAGCTTCCGGCTCAAAAACCCAGATTATCCGTGGTGATGAAGCCAACTCCAACTCCGATTACGGAAAGCCAGGTATGTTTGGCGAGGACTTGAACTCAAGTTTCTATACCATCGAGCAGCCTTACACCCTGATGTACACCACAGCCTCTCAGGCATCTTACATCATCGAAGAGGCACCTAAGGTAGACTTCTCCGGTAATGAGAAGTTGCGCAATGCCTACATCGGCGAAGCTCATTTCTGGCGTGCATTTGCTCATTATTATCTGCTTACCAACTTCCGCCAGGTAAGCCCTATCCGTCAGATGCCTAGAGGCGCTGAGGATTATGTGCGCAAACCGGAAAGTCCTGAGGCTGTATGGGATTTCATCAAGGAAGACCTGGAGCGTGCTAAGGAATTACTTCCAGAGAAGGGCTATTGGACAGGCGATAATACCGGTCGTGTTTCAAAGGCTGCCGCTGCTGCGCTGCAGGGCATCTGCTACATGTACCGCACAGGTATCGAGAAGCATTACGGTACCAGCACCCAGACTTATTACGAAGAGGCTGCCAAGGAGTTTGACCAGATTATCAAGGGCGACTTCGGTTCATACGAGTTGGCACCAGACTATTCATGGAACTTCGACGTAGCTCACGAGAACGACGCGAATCCAGAGTCAATCCTCGAAATTCAGTTCCTCGGTGATGTTAACAATACCGGTTTCAACCCTGGTACCGCAACATCAGGTCTTGCATTCGACTCTCGCGGTCTGATGCTCCCAGGTGCAGGTGTAGGTTACGAGGGTGTAGCCAACAACTGGTTGTACAACGAGTTTGTCAATTCTATTGACAAGGACGGCTGCACAGACATCCGTATGTTCTCTACCCTGATGTTCGACGATTTGAAGCCAGAAATCAAGCTTCATTCAGATGCAGAGGGCAACAAGCAGCGCCTCGAAGGTCCTGGTGGTTTGCACTGGGAGCAGCTCTATCCTTCAACAGGTGCAGCAGAGGGCTTCCAGACCGTAGCCAATACCCTGGCACATGCTTTCAAGGCAGGTATCAAGAAGGGTGTTGACTTTACATTGCCAATGCTCATGAATGCTGACGGCACACCTAAGTTGAACGGTGTGGGCGGCGGTACCAAGGAATATATCTACAACCAGCCACGTGCCAATGGCGTAAACTGGCGCTATATCCGTCTGGCAGACGTCTATCTGCTTTATGCAGAGGCTCTTCTCAACGGCGCTACACAGGGCAAACTGACAGCTGCTGAGGCTGTAAACCTGGTACGCAACCGTGCAAATCTTGCTAGCCTGTCACAGGTGACACTCGACGACGTGAAGCACGAGCGCATATTGGAGCTCTCATTAGAAGGTCACAGATTCTACGATCTGTTGCGTTGGGGCGAACTTTCTTCACGCTTCCAGGAACTTTCTCATGATCCTACATTCAAGAAGTTTGTTTCAGCATCAGATTACAAGGGATTCGTTACCGGCAAGCACGAGTGGTTGCCAATTCCTATCAATGAGATGAACTCTAATCCATATATTTCATCAAATAATCCAGGATATTAATTCGGGGAATCATGAAAAAGATATTATCAGCAATCCTGTTCTGTGCTGTTGCCACTGCGGCAACAGCGCAGACATTGAACAACGGCATCACATTGCCTAAGATATGGCCTCCACAGTATGAGGAACCAACAGTACGTCAGGAAATGCCAGTGCCTTATCTCAAGAACAAGCCGGCAGTATTGCCAATCAACAACGGCCGTCAGCTGTTTGTTGACTCGTTCCTGATCAGCAGCACAAACCTGCGCAGCATTTATCACGCTCCAAACTTCTATAAAGGTAATCCAGTATTGGAACCTACCGAAAAATGGGAAAACACAACAGAGGGTGCTCCTTATGCAGCACCATTCAGCGACGGTATCTGGTATGACGAAAAGGAAGGCATCTTCAAGATGTGGTATCTTGCAGGAGCAGGAACCATGCACAAGCAGAGCAACCAGACTTTCTATACCTGCTATGCTGAATCAAAGGATGGCAAGAACTGGAAGAAGGTGAATCTTGACATCGTGCCTGGTACGAACATCGTAGATACATGCGACCGCGATGCTGCTACCATCTGGCTCGACCGCAACGAAAAGGATCCTTCACGCCGATGGAAACTCTTCAATATCGAAAGAAGACCTACCGACAAGCGCTGGCAGATTATCCTGAAATATAGTGCTGACGGACGCAAGTGGAGCAGGGGTGTAGCACAGTCGGGCGACGTATATGACCGCTCAACAGCATTCTATAACCCATTCACTAAGCGCTGGGCTTTGAGTTTGAGATGGTCAACTCCAGTTTCTTCACGTTCAAGAGCTTATGCTGAGAACGAGGATCCTGAGTTGCTCGTAAGTCTTACCCACCGCGTTCGCAAGGATGCAGTAGACCGCAACCTTCATTTCTGGTTTGCTCCAGACGACAAGGAGTTGCGCCATCCTAAGTATCCTGAGGTAGAGCCAGGCATTTACAACTTTGATGCCATTGCTTACGAGAGCATCATGATCGGACAGTATGCCGCTTGGTGTGGACCGGAGAACAACATCTGTAAGCGCGACGGAATCCAGAAGCGCAACGTGATAGAATTGGGTTATAGCCGCGATGGTTTCCACTTCGCCCGCCCATCTCACAAGCCATTCATGGACGTCAACGAGACAGAGGGCGCCTGGAACTGGGGTAACATGCAGTCTATCAATGGTACTCCGCTTATCGTAGGCGACTCACTCTATTTCTACAGCTCAGGCAGACGTCTCAACAAGATTATGTGGGACAGCTACACCTCTACCGGTCTTGCCGTATTGCGCCGTGACGGATTCGTATCCATGCATGCAGACAAGAAGGAAGGTTACCTGACAACCGAGAAACTCTCATTCGACGGAAAATACTTCTTTGTCAATGCCGACGTAAAGGGCAAGGGCGCCCAGCTGAAGGTGGAGTTGCTCGATGAGAACGGCACACCAATCCCTGGTTTCACCAAGCGTGATTGTAGCGTGATGCGTGCCGACAAGACCAAGCACCTGATTACCTGGAAGGGAAAGAAAGACCTCACAGAACTCTCTGGCCGTATCATCCGTGCCAAGTTCTATCTCACACGAGGCGATCTCTATGCTTTCTGGATTTCTCCATGGGAAACAGGCGAGAGCCGCGGCTTTACTGCCGGTGGTGGTCCTGGCCTCAGTGGAACAGGTGTTGACTGTCCACAGAAATAATAAAATCACATTTAAAATATGATGATTATGCGACATAAATTCTTATATTCCATAGCTATCATCACAGCCTGTACATTGACAGGCTGTGGTTCAGACAGCACTTCGGGCGGTGATGAACCGGTAGTTCCGCCAACAGAGAAGCCTAATCCGGGTGAGCCGTCAACTCCTAGCGAGCCATCGGATCCCGATGATTTGAAGGGCACGATATACAATGGTATCAAGCTGCCGGCACAATGGCCGCTTCTGCGCTCAGCATCTTCGGATATACGCAAAGGTATGTCGCCATACTATCTGTCTTCCCGCCCTACAACTGTCAATGTTGCAGTCGGCAGACAGCTTTTTGTTGACAACTTCCTTATTGAGAAAACAACGCTGACCCGCAAATTCCATTATCCTGAGTATTATTCAGGCAATCCTATTCTCTCGCCCGACAAGGACTGGGAGAAGGTAGGAACCAAGGGAGCAGCCTTTGCAGCACCTTTCAGCGATGGTGTATGGTACGATGAGACAGAGCAGAAGTTCAAGATGTGGTATATGGCAGGAGGCGGTAAGTACTCGGTCAATTCCGGAGGCATCACCTGTTATGCAGAGTCGGCCGATGGTATCACATGGACCAAGCCTTCGCTCTCTATAGAGTCGGGAACCAATATCGTTGACAAAGGACTCCAGCGCGATGCATCTACCATCTGGCTTGACAAGCAGGAAACCAGTGCTTCCAAGCGCTATAAGATGTTCCAGGTAGCAGGCGGTCCGGGAAAATGGAAGTATATATACAAGACCTCGGCTAACGGCATACAGTGGCGCGACAACAAAACGCCTTCCCAGGCTGTTACCGACCGTTCTACCGTATACAAGAATCCTTTCCGCAATGTCTGGGCATGGAGCATGCGCCACAATGTGCGCCTCAATGCAAGCGACCCTTACACCGTGCGTGCAAGAGACTACTATGAGAATGCCGATCCAGCCAGCGGCAACCAGAATGCCAAGGCAGAACTGAGCAAATTCTGGTTCGGTCCATGGCCTAACGAGCAGAAGCATCCAAGTTATCATAACAATGATGGAGCTCCTGGTATCTACAATCTCGATGCCATGCCTTACGAGAGCATCATGTTGGGCTTCTTCAGTGTATGGCAGGGACCTGAGAATGATGTCTGCTCTAAGGACAACGTGATCAAGCGCAACCAGATTATGGTAGGTTACAGCCGTGACGGTTACAGCTGGCAGCGTGATGACATGAATCCGTTTATGGCTGTCAGTGACAACCGGGCAGACTGGAACAACGGCAATCTGCAGTCGGTAGTAGGAGCACCGCTTATCGTGGGCGACAAACTCTATTTCTATCTCAGCGGACGCCGTCTGCAGGGAACCAGCGAGATAACATCTACAGGTCTGGCAATCCTACGCCGTGACGGCTTTGCATCCATGTCGGGTACAGGCGAGCTGACTACCGTAGGCATCCGCTTCACCGGAGAACATTTCTTCGTCAATGCTAAGATAAACGGAGAGCTGCGCGTGGAGATTCTCGATGACAAGGGTAATGTTATTCCTGGTCTTTCCAAGAGCGACTGCAAGGTCGTTACAGGCGATAACTGCAAGGCAAAGGTAGAATGGACCAGCGGCAAGACACTGGCATCATTGAAGGGACTGAAGATAAAGGTAAGATTCTATCTTACAGATGGCGACCTCTATGCCTTCTGGATTTCACCAGAGAGTACCGGCGAAAGCCAGGGCTATACAGCTGGTGGCGGACCTAACCTCAATAAGTCGGGTATCGACAAAAAATAGCTTTAAAACAATCAATTTAAATTTAGACAAAACATGAAAAAGATATTATATTTTCTGACCATGGCTCTGGCTTTAATCGTCGTATCATCATGCAGTGAGGACGATGTTGTCTACAACACGGCGCCAAGAGCTGCCTTCACAATGAGTGAGGCTCCTGAGGGCTATGAGATTAATAAGGCCATCACCTTTACAGATGCATCAACACCAGAGGCCAATACCAATATTGTTTCCTGGTTGTGGAGCTTCGGCGATGAGGCTAATACTACATCTACAGAGAAGAGCCCTACATTCACATATACCAAGGAAGGTGTATACAATGTAACGCTCACCGTAACTGATAATCACAATCTGAAGGCTACGCTCACAAAGAGCATCACCGTGCTGGACCCATTGGCTGCCATCTCTGTTCAGTGGGCTGCCAACCTCAGCGGTAGCGTAACGGGCGGTTCTTCTCCTGCAGTATCTGCAGACGGTAAGGCTGTATATATGCTTACCGGCGGAAACGCAGCTGAGCCAGGTCGTCTTACTGCCTTCAATATCGCTTCTGGCGGTACATCATGGGTGCTCGATATCGATGCTGCCATGGTTAGCAACCATCCTACAGGTAGTGCTGCTGCAGGTTGCAAGGATATCTATTCAAGCCCTTCTGTAGGTGCTGACGGCAACGTTTATTTCATTGTCCGCGACCTTAAGGATGCTGGCGCCAACCGCCGCCTCTTCACATTTGCAGCTAAGCCTAATGGTAGTGTAGCTTGGACTTATGCTGGTCCTGACGCTAACCTCTATGCTATCACTCCAGCTGTCGACGCACAGGGCAATGTATATACAGCTCAGCGCAAGGGTAAGATCTGGAAGATTAATAATGGCGAGTGCACTGAATATGCTTCAGGCTTGGGTGATATCACCGGCGGTCTCTCTGTTTCAAAGACCGGTCAGCTCTATGGTGCCGGAAAGGGTAATACCGGTTACTTCGGCTTTGATATTACTGCCGGAACAGGTGCTTGGGTATACAACGCAGAGTTTGGTGCTGCTCCTACTGCTTTCACTGGTGCTTTGCGCAGCAGTACTCCTTCTATCGGTGCCGACGGAACCCTGTATGCTGTTGCAGACAAGGCAACTGGCGGTATGGTAATGGCAATCAATGCTGATGGTTCTTTGAAGTGGAAGTATGATACCAATACATCTATTGCTGATGGTGGTGTTGCTATCGCAGCCGATGGTACTGTTTATGCTAACCTCGGTATCGCTACAGAGGATATCCCTTCTGGTGTCGTAGCACTCAATGCTGACGGTTCTGTGAAGTGGACTTATGCTGTTGAGGCAAGTGTTCAGACCACTCCAATGATTGATAACCGTGGTTACATCCATTTCATCGATGCTCAGGGTACCTATTACATCCTCAAGGCAGATGGTACTCTCTTCTCATCTCTCAGCCTGGGTGAGGCTTGCAAGTCTACACCAGTTATGGATGCAGAGGGTAATACCTTCGTTGTAGTGACTAAGGATGGCGCTCTCCAGATGCTCTGCGTAAGAACACGTGCTGCATCTTATGCTACTGATGCTGTTTGGGCTATGAGAGGTCAGAACCCTCAGCGCACTGGCTTGCAGAAGTAAGTACAGCTTTTTAAGTTAATATATTGAAGTTTAAAAGAATGTATTTCGGTTTAAAGTTTTAAAAGTTTAGGGAGGAAAAGGAGTTAGGACGTATGTGTTTTTTTGACTGAAAACTAAACAAAAAGGCTGTTGTCTTAACTCCTTCACTCCTTTACTCTTAATTCCTTACTTCTTGATTTTAAACTTCTCTATTCCTTAACCTACGAAACTTGAATTAATAAAATTAAGTTCATGAAAAAACTTATTCTTTCAATGATGGCGCTGTGTTCTCTCACAGCTTCTGCCCAGACGGGTCGCCAGATTGCTGCCTATACTCAGTTTGGCGAGTGCAATGGTGTGGAGCACGTATGGCATGCGCCTACTTATTATGACCAAAATCCGATATTGAAGGCCGACCGGAAATGGGAACTCAATGCGCTCGGCGACCCGTATGCTGCGCCGTTCAGCGGTGGCGTATGGTATGACGAGACCGTAAACAAGTTCAAAATGTGGTATTCGGCTGGTGGAGAAAAGAAATATGGACTTGTAACCTGCTATGCTGAGTCTGAAGATGGTAAGAACTGGACGAAGCCTGAGCTTGATGTAGTACCAGGTACCAACATCGTAGATACACTTGAGCACGACTGCGTATCAGTGCTTCTCGACAAATCGGAGAAGGATCCTGCAAAGCGATATAAGATGTTCTCCGTGGTATTCAACGGCAAGGCTACTGTGAGCATGCATTTGCGCTATTCTGCCGATGGTATCCATTGGAGTGCTACGAAAGCGCTTTCAGGTGAACTCTTTGACCGCTGTGCAGCCTACTACGATCCTTTCCGCAAGAAGTATGTATTGTCACTGAAAACCATCAATGGCAAGAAATACCGCCGTTCACGTTCTTATCTTGCAGGCGATGATCCGGAACTTCTGGTGAGCCTCGCTCATAGAGTATATGACAACAAGAGTGATAAGTTCATCAAGTATTGGTTCAATGCAGAGGACGATGATCCTAGAAATCCTCAGTTCCCTGAAATCAGACCACAGATTTACAATCATGAGGCAATGCCTTACGAGGGCAGCATCCTAGGTTATTTCACTGTATGGCAGGGACCAGAAAACAATGCTTGCGACAGCTTAAGTATCCAGAAGCGCAACGAGGTGCTTATAGGTTGGGCTAACGACGGATTCCATTGGGACCGTGAGTTCAAGCGTCCTTTCATGGGGGTAAGCTCAGACTTCAAGGCTTGGAATGCAGGTAATGTCCAGTCGGTGGCAGGTTGCCCTATCATCGTAGGCGACTCTTTGTATTTCTATTGCTCTGGCAGATATAACAGCAAGCCTGTACACGATTCAAACTTTGCTACAGGTCTGGCTATCTTGCGTCGCGATGGTTTCGTTTCTATGCATGCAGGTTCCAAGGAAGGAACTTTTGTTGCTGACAACATCAAGGTAGATGGTAAATATTTCTTTGTCAATGCCGATGTAAAGGGTAAAGGTCAGCTGAAGGTGGAATTGCTTGATGAAAAGGGTAATCCTATTCCTGGCTTTACCAAGCGCGATTGTGCTGTGATGCGTTCTGCAGACAAGACCAAGCAGCAGATTACCTGGAAGGGCAAGAAAGACCTTTCTGAACTCTCTGACCGTACCATTCGTGCCAAGTTCTATCTTGCACGTGGTGATTTCTATGCTTATTGGGTTTCTCCATGGGCATCGGGTGAGAGCCGTGGTTATACAGCCGGTGGTGGTCCTGGTCTTCATGCCAGTGGTATGGACATCAAATAGAATTTCTTCATACATTATGTTAGGTATAATTATCAGGCATTACAGCCTATAGGATTCGTAAGTGTTTTGGGGCATGGAGTTTATCTCCGTGCCCTTTTTGGTTTATTGGCTTTTTAGATTGAATCTGCGTATATCTTAAACTGAAATTATATTTAAACTTGCTTTCTATTACTAATTATGTTAAATTCGTGTTAATATTAAGCTTGGCTTGCGTATGTATTAATATTTTTTATATATTTGCATCTCGAAAAAGGGAGGAGAATAGAATTAACCGGCCTTAGATACTGAAAAACGCATCTTTCGGTCATTTTATTAACTTAAATATTCAACAAAAGGGAAAATGATGTAGAATTGGTCCCACACCTCACGATAAGAGGCGATCACCAGCACTCCAGGCTGCTTACGCCCTCATAAATTGTTAGCGCAAACACTCATACTCTGCTATAATGAGGCAAGAAACTTAAAACAACAACAATAATAATACAATATGAAAAAAAACTTAAGTACGCGAATCAAGCGTAGTCTGTCGAGAATAAAGGCACTATATATTTTTATAACAGATGTCTATTTAAGTCTGGACAGTGAGTTTATTGTTAATTATATGGAATCTAAAAGCATAGTAATCATGAGTGATAATAGAACAATCGAATTGCACGATAATGCAACGTATATTGAAAATTATGGTGATGGACCTAAGAAGAAGGGTGAAAAGGCGAAGGCAGAAGAGAATTTCCGTCCGCTGCCGGAATCTCTTGCTAATCCTCAGGGGTTAATGGTCCTCTCCAGTTTGGCGATACATGGCTTTCTTGATGAGCATTTCCAGCCTAAGGGACTCTCTGTAGCTAAAACTGCAGTTCTTGCGTCCCAGATTTCTACCAAACTCGGCATACAGAATGTATGGGTGGTGTTTGGCACCTTTTGGAATATTGACAAGGAGAATCTTCGCTCTGCCTTTAATAAAGGGATGGACCAGCAACAGATGTCTGGATTTATCGGAGAAACTGCAAAATCGATAAATATCTGTTAGCTAGTCTGTTATATAACGTGAATGACGTTTCATAAATTAATTCGTACCTGGTACGCGTACCAGGTACGTACCAGGTAGGTTTCAGCATCTTGTTGTACCTTTGCCCCCGGAATTCAGAACCGATATGGTCTGAGTTTCGGGGGCTTTTGTGTATAGGCACATCAACCGTTGTGGGAGCGCCCAACTGTTTTAAAAAGGAATTTATAAGATGCAAGCAATGAAACCTTTTTATTTTGCTCATCCGCAGTACGGAAAACTGAGGGTGGTGGTGATTGGAGGCAAAATCTATTACTGTCTGATGGACGTGAAAAACATCTTCAAGAAGTCGGTTCAGAAACTCTATGAGACGATTGCTGACTCGGAGGGGGAACTGAAAAATCTGAACATCGTAATGATGAAGGATATGAAAATCAAGTATAACCTCTTCTTCGAGAACCAGGAAATGGGGAAGGAAGAAGCGGAGGCTGAGAACGTGAATGCGGATATCAACTTCTGCGATGAACAGCTGGTGAAGGACCTGGTAGACAGGTATGTTGCTGCCGAGAAGATTGCGGAAAAATGGGTAATAGGCTTCGTCAAGAGCAGACTGAATGATGCTGAGAATGCTTCACTCTTCGAGGCGAACGGGGTTGACGAGATTTCGGATAACTCGCTGATTCTGCCTATCAATGTAAGTTATAGCTCAGGGTATATCATGATTAACAGCGAAGTGTTCGATTAATAAAAATATGGAGGTAAAATGGAGACAGTACATGTAGTGGCAATCAATCCTTATCGCAAGGGTAATAAGGGGAAAGTTTTTTCTTACAATATCGATACTTATGATAAGGTGATTGAATCGGCTGCCGTTAAAAAGATGATTCAGCAGATTCGGGGTGAATTGCCGATTGACGGAGTGGATTTGAACGATGCGCAGGCGGTGAAGAAGGCGCAGGAGAGGCTGAAGAGCGAGCTGCCTTTCTTCTGTCCGCACTACGGCATGTTCAAGAATAATGTGCGCAGACAGGAGAATGCCTTGCCGGAAAGCTTTCTCTTCCAGACGATTATCGATGTGGATGATAAGGAGTATGTGGAGAAGGCGATTGAGAAGGCGCGCGAGTTGAACTGCTCTTCGGGGATATGGAACGGCTCGTTGCTGCATCTCTGTTATAGCGCTCGCAAAAAGCTGCATATCGGGATTAGAATGCCGGTGGGGATGACCATCGAAGAGACGCAGAAGGCGTATTGTGAGGCGCTCGGTGTGCCTTATGATGAAAGCTGCATCACACCTGAGAGGATGATTTTCCTGACGGATAAGGACTCGGAAATCTACCGGTCTAAAATGTGGTGCGCAGTGCTGCCGGAGAGCGAGATTCAGGCTCGAAGAAAGGCTTTTCTCGACCGTGGGTTGACCGTAGACGGAAGAGGGGATGCAAAAGTTAATAGTTTACAGTTTACAGTTAATAGTAATGACAATGTTCAAAACAATAGACTTTCGGGCAATCGTGGCGATTATGCTGCTCCTGCTGGCACTGCTGTTCAGCCTGCCCAATCTGGTAATAGCAATCATGCTGATGATTCTCATCTCGGGAATCCTGGAGGCAATTATGGCTCTGGTGAACTGGGAGAGGCCAGTGAGAAGAATCTGATAGCCTTTGATCTGTTCGTGCAGTCGGCTGGGCTTGAGGGGATGGCGATTGATACCGTCGGGTCACGGCACTCTTCGCTGCTCGCCATCATGAGCGCAGGCGCTTCGAGGGTGATGAGCGAGGAGGAACTGATGAAGGTTGTGAGGACGAAAATGCCAAGCTACTATCAGGAGGATGACTGCCATCAGCTGATACATGATTTCTATGCGAAATATGCTGACAGCTCGAAGCCGATGTCGAGGGATGTGATAAGGGTGAATGCGCTGGCGGAAAAACAAGCCAGCCAACAAGTTAATAGTTTACAGTTGAAAGTTAATAGGGCAGATGGTAATCATACAGTTCAAAGTTCAATGTTCCAAGGTCAAAGTACCGAGGAGGATTATCCCGAACCGCCAGCGATGCCGGAGAAACTGCCGAAGCTGGTAGAACTGCTGATATCTCGGACACCGGAGATTTATAAGCCGGCTGTGGCGCACGCTATCTTCCCACCGCTCGCTACGCATCTCTGGCAGACGAGCTTCCGGTATATTGACAATGTAGTACATGAGGCTACGCTTTCTACTTGCTTGCTTGCCGGTACGGGCGCAGGTAAATCATCTGTGGATAAGCCGATTAGGTATATCATGGAGGATATAAGAAAGCGGGATGCGGAGAATCTGAAGCGTGAGAAGGAATGGAAGGAGGAGGTGACGCGCAAGGGTGCCAATAAGGATAAGCGCAAGCGACCGGATAATCTTGTTATCCAGGAGATTGATGCTGATATGACCAGTCCGGCATTCGTGATGCGAACCGCAGAGGCGCAGGGGCGTTTCCTTTATACTTCGCTTAATGAGCTGGACCAGTTTGATGCTCTCCGGGGTAGCGGTAACCAGCAGTTCCGCATCATGTGCCTCGCCTTTGACCCCTTTAACCTCTTTGGCCAACAACGCGTGGGCGTTCAAAGTGTGACAGAAAGGGTAACGATCAGGTTCAACTGGAACGCATCTACCACCATCCAGAAGGGGCAGCGCTACTTCTCAAAAGTTTTGACAGACGGTCCGATAAGCCGTATCAATTTCTGTACCATTCCGGAGCGTGAAATCGGTGACGAAATGCCTGTTTACGGCGATTACGATGATGCTTACCGTGAGGCGCTGAAGCCTTATATCGAGAATCTGAACAACGCCAGGGGACTGATTGACTGCCCTGAGGCATTCCAACTTGCCCTCAAACTGAAGGATGAGAATGCGGAATTTTCACGTCTGTCTCAGGACAGGGTTTACGAGAATCTTTCTTTCCGTGCCAACGTCATCGCCTACCTGAAGGCGTGTGTGCTGTATGTGGCGAACGGTTGCAAATGGGAGCCGGAGATTGACGAGTTCATCCGCTGGAGCGAGCGTTACGACCTCTACTGCAAGATGCGATTCTTCGGTGATGCCATCAAGAGGGCGAATGATACTGGCGAGAAGTCGAGCAAGCGAGGACCTTCCAACATGCTGATGCAGTTGCCGGATGAGTTTACTTACCAGCAGGTGATAGACTTGCGTGTAGCAAACGGGATGAGTCAGAAAGGTACTTCCAAGATGTTGGGAAACTGGAAGAATCGCCATTACATCAGGGCTAAGGAGAACGACTCAGTTCCTCAATTCCTCAGTTCCTCAGTTTTTATTAAACTTAAATTCCGAAAGGAGAATTCATAGCGTATGGAAATAGTAGTAAAAAGAATAGCAAAGAAGAAGACTTATACGATAGGTCATCTTTATATCCTGAGCGATAAGGACGTGAAGCGTACCTGGCGTTCGGGGGTAAAAATAGGCGACAAGCGTATCTTTGAGCACAGCTTCGATAAGGCGAAGTTGGACAAGGAGCATTACTTCTGTGATACCCTGGAGCCTACGTGGAGAAACCTCCTGGGTGTCGAACTGAAGCCGGAAGAGGAGGATGGTAGATATAGCAGGGTATCGGGCAAGAAAGCCCGCAAGATACCGGGGCATACGGCGATACCGGAAGGTTCGTATCCTGTTGTTATCTCGAAATCGCCGAGGTTTAAGAAGTGGCTTCCGCTGGTGCAGGGTGTTCCTGATTTTGAGGGCATCCGCATTCATGCCGGTAATTATCCCGATGATACGCAGGGCTGCATTCTGGTAGGTGAAAATAAATTACAAGGTGCCGTCTTTAATTCCCGCATCTGGTTGCATCGGCTTATCAATGCCATTACCGCAGCAAGGGAACGGGAGGAGAGCGTTTGGATTACGATTTTGTAATGTTGAATGTTGAATGTTGAATGTTGATTTTTGAATGTTGAATTTTTAGTGATTAATTTTTAAAAACAAATTATTATGGTAAAGTCAGTTAATACAAATAAAAAAGTAGAAATGGATAAGAAGGCAGCAGCTGCTGTCGTGTTTGAAAATCCTGAATTCGGTAAGATTCGTACCTTGACCGATGAGAACGGAGAACCTTTGTTCTGTGCAAAGGATGTCTGTGATATACTGGGGTACAAAAAATCCTATAACGCAGTGTATCAATTAGTTAACACACATGACACCTTGAAACAAGGGGTCAAACTTTTGGGCCGTCTACGTAAGGATGGAAGCCGAACAATACGAACCCAACAGATGCTCTATGTTAACGAGAGCGGTTTCTATGCTTTGGTTCTCGGCTCTAAGCTTTCTACTGCCGTGAAGTTCAAGAACTGGGTTACGGCTGATGTGCTGCCACAGATTCGCAAGACGGGTGGTTATATTCCGGTTCAGCCGGGCGAAAGCGATGAGGAGACAATCCGTCATGCAGAAGAAATCCTCCGTGCTACGCTCAAGGAGAAGGAGAATCTGCTGAAGAAACAGCGCCTGCAGATTGAACAGCAGAAGAAGCTTATCGGCGAACAGGATACAGAAATCCGCCGCTTGAATGATGTGGTAGACGAACAGGTGGTTCGCATCGCCAAGAATGGTGATAACATCATCCAGTTGGAGAATCAGGTGGGTAATCTTCTGCCTAAGGCGCTCTATAGCGATAACGTGCTCGATTCCGTTTCCTGCTTCACTACTACGCCGATTGCGAAGGAACTCGGTATCACTGCCCAGGAGCTGAACCGCTCGCTCTGCGCTCTGCATATCCAGTATTACCAGAGCGGTCAGTATCTCCTCTATGCCGATTACGCCCACATGGGCTTGGCAAAGAGCCGCACCCGCTACAGCGCCTTCCTTGACCCGAAGAGCGATGGCAGACAGGAGAAGATGGGCAGAGCCTATACCCATACCTATCTCGTATGGACCGAACGAGGGCGAAAGTTCATCCACGACCTTGCTCACAGATACTGGGAACTGTGTGAAGTTTATAGTTAATAGTTTATGAGGGTGTGTCATAAGTCTGTGGCGCACCCCTTTTTATTTTTTGCCTTTTCACAGATACGAAATCTTTAAAAAACATTTTTATTTACAACAAAGCCCAAACTTTCACAAGCTCGGGCTTTGCCTTTCCGCAAAAGATTTGTATCTTTGCAGAAAACTTCTTTAAGTATGGCAAAGATACAAATAAAATCTGAAACTCGGCACGAATTGAGCTTTTTTCCTAACTCTTTCGATGATTATGTGCCAAAAGACAGCAAAGTTCGTATGGTGGATCGTATTGTTCGCAGTATGGACATCAACCCTCTCATGGATACCTATGATGGGATTGGTGCTCCTCCTTACAGTCCGAAGATGCTTCTAAGTTTAGTTGTTTTTGCCTATATCAATGGCGTTTATTCCTGTCGTGGCATAGCGGACGCACTTAAATACGATGTTCGCTATATGTGGATTTGTGGAGGTAAGCAATTATCTTTCGCAACAATCAACCGCTTTAGATCCCATCATATGATTAAATGCATCGACTTTTATTTTGATGCAGTCGTCTCCATATTGGCTGAAAAGGGCGTGATTAGTCTGGAGGAACAATATGTTGATGGCACTAAGATAGAGTCGAAAGCAAACAAGTACACGTTTGTATGGAAGAAGACTGTGGAAAAGAACAGGGCTAAGCTCTTGGAAAAGACCTCTGCTGCATTGGCTCAGATAAAAGAACAAATTCGCCTGAATGGCGGGAGTGACATTAAGGAAGAAGACAGCGAGCCAGCCACTTCCGCCAAGGATGTAGAGAGAAGTGCACGTTTGTGTGAGAGGCAAGCTAAGAACCTTCCTAAGGCAAAGCTTACAGGAAGAGAGAAGCAAAAGCTAAATACTCAGATAGATCACTTGTTCAAAGCCTCGGACAAACTGCGCGAGTATGAAAAATCACTGGATATACTGGGCGAGAGAAACAGTTACTCCAAGACTGATCCCGATGCGACCTTCATGCGCCTCAAGGAAGATGCCATGAACAATGGGCAGACAAAGCCTGCCTATAACCTTCAAATTGCGACAGAGAATCAATATTGGACGAATTTCGCCCTTTATCCCAATCCAACAGACACCCTGACCTTCAAGCCTTTTTTGGATAAGTACAAGAAAAGATATGGAAAGCAATCCAAGAGCGTCACCGCAGACTCAGGGTATGGTTCGGAGGAGAACTACGAGTACCTAGAGATGGAAGAGATGATGGGTTATGTAAAGTACAACTGGTTTCACAAGGAACAGCATAAGCCTTTCAAGGAGGATGCCTTCAACCAAGCGAACTTCTACTACAACAGGGATGATGACTATTATGTCTGCCCCATGGGACAACACATGGAACCTTGTGGACAACGGCAAACGAAAAGTGACTCCGGCTATGTGTCTGTCATTACATTATATAGAGCACAACGATGTGATGGATGTCCGCTTGGAAGTCTCTGCAAGAAATCCAAAGGCAACAGAACCATATATGTCAACCATAAACTGAATGCATATAAAAAGGAAGCCTTCCTGCTACTAACGTCTGAAGAGGGCTTGAAACACAGAAGCCAGCGACCGATAGAGCCGGAAGCTGTATTTGGGCAGATGAAGGCAGATATGCATTATAAGCGATTCAGGCATTTCGGAAAGGACAAAGTTTACATGGACATAGGGTTGTTCGGTATAGGATTCAATTTGAAGAAATATTTGGGGATAAAACGATAAAACTCAATTTGGACAGTTTTACCGTCTGGGACAATTATGCCCTTTTGTGAGCTTTGGGGCTGTTTTGTTATCGATAAAACAAGAAAAGTAAAGTTTCTATACAATATAATAAGATTCCCTTTGTGAAGAAAGACTACGATTCAACTAGAATATACAGAAACACACAAAAAAAAGGGTGCGTCACAGACTTATGACACACCCTCTTTGGGCTTTTCGTCCGTACTTGAACCACTGAAAATGTAGCCCCGGAGGATAAAAAGCAGGATTAACCATTTTTCGATAAATACCAGGAAAACGCATCACTGAAGGGAACAAATCGTTTAAAAGGGGGGCTACTTGCAGGAAGTAAACACCTAAAACATAGAAAGTAGACACTTTTTTATAGGAATGCGACACTTTTTCGAAAAGAAACACTATCTTTGCACCTTGGAAAATATGATAGAGACTTTCATGAAAGAGGAATAGGCTATTTTATAGTGGCATTGTTTCTTCTGCTGTTCGCCATAGTCATGAGCTATGCCATGATTCAAGACTACAGGATATTATTAATTCAAAAACAAAAGATATGAAAAAGAATTTTGTAAAATCGCGATGGTTTTTCACGATGCTCTTGTTCGTGACAACCATGATTATGCCAACCATGATGTTGGCGAAAAGTATTACTCCAACCCCACCGAAAGGTGAAGGCACCGTAGAAAACCCATATCAAATTAGTAATGCTGCCGAACTTTATTGGTTTGCACGTCTGGTGAATGGGGGGGGGAAATGCATCTGCCAATGCAATCCTCACGGATAACATTACCGTGAACACGGGCGTTCTTGACGAAAATAAAAATCTGGCAAGCAAAGGTGACCTTACAGAATGGGAACCTATTGGTACATCTGATGTTCCATATACTGGCACCTTTGATGGCAAGGGATACACCATCAGCGGATTGTATTTCAATAATCCTAGCGAAAGTAATGTTGGCTTGTTTGGCTACATAGAAGCCAACGGCAAGATTTCCAACGTAGGAGTTTTGGATTCATATTTTAAGTTCGATATGCTGGGGGGAGGTGTATGCGGAACGAATAATGGAGGCGAACTCCAAAACTGTTCTAACAGCAGCACTGTAATTGGCAATCGTATAGCAGGCGGCGTGTGCGGCACGACTTACAGCGGCGGCACTATCAAAAATTGCAAAAATACAGGTTATGTCAAAGGAACAAGTGATTTTGCCGGCGGCGTGTGCGGATATAATAGTGGTACAAGTATAATAAATTGCTTTAATGAAGGCACTGTAGAAGTAGAAGGAGAAGGTTGTGTCGGCGGCGTGTGCGGAATTAACCAGGAGGGCACAATCAAAAGCTGCTATAACACAGGTTCTGTTCATGGTCATAGAACAGGTGATTTTGTCGGCGGCGTGTGCGGAATTAACCACAATGTAATAAATTATTGCTATTATCTTAGTGACACAGCCACAGGCGGTATAGGAAATCAGAAGGATGAGAAAGACAAGGCAGAGATAATGTTCAAAAAGCAGTTTGAAAGTGGCGAGGTGGCATGGCTGCTGAATGGCAAAGGCTTAGGCGAGCAGGTATGGGGACAGCATTTAGGCATAGACCCATCTCCCGTTCCCGGCTCTGACTATAAAGTAATCAAGGCAGCACAGGGCGACAACGATACATATTGGGCAACATTCAGCAATCTGACAAACGATGCAAACCTTTCTGTTCCATCAGACAGAAAGCTTTATGTCTACAACGCAACGGTAAGCGGTGGCAAGATGACATTGACACAACGCAGCGACGACCAAGTGGCAAAGGAAGAGGGTGTGCTACTAAAGACTGACGGAGAGTATGTCAATGCAAAGGCAAAGGAGACAAATGGGTTGACAGCAGCTTCCTCTGATGAAAATCACCTTGTGGCTACACCAGCTGAAGCTCAGACTGTAACAGCAACTGGTTATATACTCTATCGTCTCACATATAAAAATGATACAAATAAAGAAGGTCTCGGCTTCTACCTCGGTGTGGACAAAGCTAACAATAGCTACAACGGAACAAGGCTCAAGGCGACTCCAGGAAAGGCTTATCTGAAAGTATCTGAAAATGAAGCAAAAGATCCATCATCGGCAGCACTCACTCGCAGCTTTGTATTCGGTGGCGGCAACGAGACAACAGGCATAGATGGAATCACCATTATGGGTACTGACGTGCAGCGTCATGGCACTATTGAAGGAATCTTCGACCTCCAAGGTAGAAAGATAAGCAATCCGACAAAGGGCATATACATCAAGAACAACAAGAAAGTAATAATCAAATAAAAGTAACACAATATGAAGAAAGAATATATAAAACCAGAAATGCAGATGCATGAGATAAAAGCCCAACAGATGCTGACAGGGTCGCAACCAGAGTTTAATAATGGAATTCCGGATGATAAAAATGAAGAAATGTGGTAAAGTCCTAAGCTGAAGGAATACCAATTCTCTGAAAAATAATTATCAAGCCATACTTTGCGGTTGTTCCAAGGGTCTATATGCCACGAAGAAAAGGAGGCGTATAGACCCTTGATTATATGGAGATATTCATAATCTACCTAGCATCAAACCAAAGTAGTCATTTCCAGAAAATCTCGCAGATGAATGTGCTTAATGGAGAGTGTAAACTAAACTGTGTCAAGCTACAATAAAAGTAGTTTAACACAGTTTTTATATTATGGACAACTTAGAAATTGATTACAAGAAAGCAGCTCAGCAGTTGCGTAGTGGTGAAGCCTTATTTGGCAAGGACGGAGCATTAGCTCCATTGTTAGAGCGTATTCTCAACTCAGCTCTCGAAGGTGAGATGGACGCTCATTTAAGTGAAGAGGAACGCTCTTCCGGCAACCGTCGTAATGGTAAGATGAGTAAGAAGGTTCAAACAAAATATGGTGAGGTCACTATAGAGACTCCTCGTGACCGAGACGGAACTTTCCAACCTGAGACCGTAAAGAAGCGTGAGACTATTCTTGCCAATGGCATGGCAGACCAGATTATTGAGATGTACGCCATGGGCACCAGCACACGTGACATCAGCAGCTACTTTGAGCGTGAGTTCAACACAACTCTATCAGCCGATACAATCAGCTCTATAACAGACCGTGTATTACCCGAAATCACCGCCTGGAAGTCTCGCATGCTCGATCCTGTATATGCCATTTGCTGGCTTGATGCTATCCATTATAAGGTAAAGGATGAGAATGGCAGAGCTGTCACACGAGCCATTTACAACATTCTTGGTATCAACAAGGAAGGCCAAAAAGAACTGTTAGGTATGTATGTGTCTAAGAGTGAAGGAGCTAACTTCTGGCTAGAAGTTCTTACGGATCTTCAGAACCGTGGTGTTCGAGACATCTTGATTTGTTGTATTGATGGTCTCAAAGGCTTCCCGGATGCCATCCAAAGCGTATTTCCTGAGAGTTCTGTGCAGCTCTGTATTGTCCATCAGATACGCAATTCTATCAAGTATGTTGGCAGTAAGCATCAAAAGGAGTTTATCAAGGATTTAAGAACAGTATATGGTGCAGTAAACAAAGACTCCGCTGCTGCTAATTTAGACCTGTTAGAGTCTAAGTGGGGAGAGATGTACCCAATTGTCATCAAGTCATGGCGTGACAATTGGGAACGTCTGACAGAGTATTTCCAATATACTCCAGCCATCCGTAAACTCATTTATACGACCAATACGGTTGAGGGGTATCACAGACAGGTAAGAAAGGTCACAAAGACTAAAGGGGTCTTTCCTACGGATAATTCTTTGGAGAAGCTTGTGTACTTAGCTTACCGCAACATCCGTAAGAAATGGACTATGCCACTGGCAAATTGGGGACAAATTTCTCAACAAATGGCAATAAAATTTGGAGATAGATTTAAAATTATGTAACTTTGCAGCCGAAAAGGCTTCCCTGCTGGGGGCATGCCCCCAGCAGGGAGTGGGAATGAAAGTTAAGAACAAGCCTTGACACAGTTTAAATTACACCCCCTGCTTAATGCCATCAATATTGGTTTGACTGTAAAGCCTATCCATAGAAATCACGTATTTGGGATGACTGTCTTTTATCAATTTCAAATTGCCGAATTCACGCTCTACCGTTTCCTCAGAAGCCAGCAGATAGGTAACTTGCACATACGCCACACTATCCGCTTTCTCGGCAACAAAATCAATCTCAGCCTTATACATCTGACCAACATATACTTTATACCCCATCCTGCACAAATGGATATATACAGCGTTCTCCATCACCTTTTCGATATCAAAACGCCTGTTGCCACCTATAATATGATTCCTGATTCCCAGGTCTTCGAAATAGAACTTGTCGCCTAACTCGAAAAGTCGCTTGCCATGAATGTCGTATCTGTTAACTCGATCGATAATAAAAGCATTGCTTAAATACTCCAAATACGTGAGAATCATCTTGGCAGACGTTTCGGTGTTCTGGCTTTTCAGAAATTTTACAATACTCGTTGCTGAGAATTGTTTACCGATATTATCGCTCACAAACTTCAGCAGCGTTCGCAACAATGGTATGTTTCTGATGTTTTCTCGCTCTATGATATCACGAAGTACTATCGTATTATACACATTATCAAGATAATCTTCTACCAAATCCGTATTTTCCAATCCTAAACTGCGCAACTGAGGGAGCCCGCCATACTGCAGATACAGGTTCAAGGAAGCATCATCATCCTTCAGTTCATGGAACGTCAGGAACTCTTCATAGCAGAGTCCTCTAATGCGATAAGCAATATATCTGCCTCTCAGGCGAGTTGCCAGTTCGCCCGAAAGCATCTTGGCGTTGCTGCCGGTAATCATAATCTGGCAGGTATCATCCGATTGGATACTGAGGAGTGCTTTCTCGAAATCAGAAATCTCCTGCACCTCATCAATAAACAGATAGTTTTCCTTACCCTCAACGATGTTGGCTGCTACATAAGCCTCCAGATCCTGATAGTTGGCTATCATATCAAATGAGGTTTTCTCCTTATCTATATAGATAACGTGATTTTCTTCATTCTCAGCGATGTGATTATAAATTCGCCGCATCACACAACTCTTGCCGACACGCCTCTGGCCCGTCAATGCAATCATCATTCCACGTCCAAACATGCGTTCGATACGATTGGAATACCCTAGTCTTTCTAATATTTTTTGTTTCATACGAGTAAAACTTTTCGCAAAGATACTCTTTTTGTTTCACATAAGTAACAAAAACGATAGATTTTTGTTTTTATTACTTATAATTAACAGGTTTGGTACACATTGCGCCTCACGGGAAGCGACAAGGGTCTATATGCCACGAAGAAAAGGTGGCGTATAGACCCTTGGTTATATGGTAATATTCGTAATCGACATCTCCGCTTTCAGCAGCTTCACCTCCTCTGCCGTCAGCCCCGTCATATCCATGATAGACGCTTCATCCATACCCTTTGTCGTTCCTATTCGCTCAATATGGCTTTACCTTTTGAGGTAAGCAAATATTTCTGTTTTGGATGTTTGGGCTGTTCTGGGAATTTCATAGATACAAGCCCTTCGTCCAATGCAGGAGTAAGATAATTCCTCAAGAAATTTACCCTGTCCTTCAAATTCAAAATGGACATGATTTCCTTTACTGAATATTCATTATCATTCATTATTGAGACAAGTTCATGAACTTGTTGGGTACTTGTTGGGTACTTGTTGGGTACTTGTTGGGTACTTGTTGGGTTGCTGTTGGGTAGCTGTGGGGTAACGACCACACTGCTTCTATTATATTTAAATACGACCCATACAAAGTTACCATCCGTATTAATCTCTGGAGTAGGCAATCTAACTCGCTTACATTCGTCCACCATAGTACTGATGCCACGTCCCCAACTTTCCAAAATTTTACTTTTGTAGAGTACATTGGCAATAATTGGATTCTGCGGTTTGGAATCATGCTCCTCCATCAGACGCTCTATAGGCAAGTCGGCAGGGAAAGTCCCCGTATTTCTAATTTCTACTCGATTATCATAAATAGCAATGCTGACAGAACTGCCAGGGTGATGATAAGACCTATGGCAAAAAGAGTTGATACAGCATTCTCTCAAAGCCTTGTAAGGAATGCTCAGTTCTTCCTCACGATAAAGACCATTTATCTTGCCAGACAATGAGAGGTGCTTGAAGAAGAATGCCATTGCTACATCAAGCAGTTCATATATGTTGCCTTCTGCACGTTGGTTGTCGATAAATTCATCCTTTGTAGTTCCCTTAAAGCGTGCCATACGAAGCAGGCATTGTGGATAATCATACAGTTCTTTCCCAAACAATACGGCAGCGGCATTGTTCAACCTTCCATCATTGAGCAAACGAAATTTCTTCAAGATGACAGGAATATCCTCACGTATTGTCGTTTCAGGGAGTCTTCCGTTTCTTATTCCCTCACGAACAGCACCGAGAATAGCATTCTCGTCTAAATCGGCTATTTTCAAGTCCGGATTAATCATCGCTTCCCAGCCATACTTGCCTCCTCGTTCCATCAGTAAGTGATTGTAACGTTCCTGTGGCATGACGGTAGTGGTGCTTTCTATTCGCAGATAAGCTCTTCCTTTGTATGTGAAAGGGCGCATAAAACATTGCTCCTCAACAAAAATGACTATGACATATTTTTCTGTGTCAGGAATAGTAATATAGGTGATTTCTAAATCCACAAAAGGCTCTATGCGATTGAGTGCTTCTGCAATAGAACGCTTTGTACTGTCAGATACCGTTTGTCCTATAATTCTTCCATCATCCCTTACTCCATAAAGAATTGTGCCACCCTCACCATTGAGAAATGCGCATAGGGTCTCCATCGAACGGTCTAATTGACCTGTCGATTCCTTAAACTCCAAGCTATTCCCCTCTTTCTTGGTTATTAGGGTTTCTATATCTTGATATGTCATATATGCAAATTTTGTTACCATTAGGAATACAAAGATACAGCTAAATTTCCGAAATTGTGTGTTTCTGCAAAAATCTTAATGATTATTAAGCTATCTTCTCCATTGTTGCGCCTTGGGACAGCTACCAAGGCAAGTACGTTGGCAAGAATATCACCGACAATATCTATGATACTATCCACCATACAACCATATCATCCACCCAACGGTGTATTTTTATTCTTATAGCAAAATATAACATTATATTGATTTTATTCGGTGACGGCGAATAGAATTACACTATTTTATTCGCTGGTACCGAATAAAAAACACCATTTTTATTTTGTAATATCCTGAACTTTCGCAAGTAAGCCCCACACGCCCTGAAAGGGTAGAAGCCCCTAGCCCAGGGCGATGCCCTGGGCTAGGGGCTTCTGCCCTTTCTATTATATTTGCACTTGGAAAAATAAAGAGGTGAAAATCTTTATATCTGCAAACTTTTGTTAACTTTGCAGAAAATTAGATAAGTACAATAAAAAAAGAAGAATACTCCATATCCAGCGTTAACCCTGTGCCCCTTCTAGCATAGTAAAGGCTTAGCCCTGTTTGGGGAACTGGATATTTTCTGAGCAGAAGCTTGAGAGTAAATTAGCCTGCTTGTGTAGAACAAGACAGGACTCGTAGTATAGTTGTAGCCGCTCAGAACGGAGCACCCTTCTTATTAAAAACTTCATTCAAAATGCAAATATACGGAATAGATTTGGCAAAAGAGAAATTTGACGTAAGTTTTTTCGACTTGACATCAAAAAAAGTATCAAACCAACCTTCACATAAGGTTGTAAAGAACAATTTTAAGAGTATCGGAAGGTTTTTAGAAACCCTTCCAAGCGATGCTGTATTGGTTGCTGAGCATACCGGAGTTTATGGTGATACTCTCTTGAAGTGCTGCATGGATAGCAATGTGAAGATTGCCTTTGTGGGTGGATATGTCATCCATAGATACAGAGCTACCCCTGACCGTGCCAAGACGGATGTCCTGGATTGTGCACTGCTCAGAGATTTTGGAGAGAGATATCCTGATAAGCTGAAATACAAGACGTTTCCAGAAGAGGCTCTATATGAGCTTCGTCAATTGGCGCGCCACCGAGAAATGCTTGTAGAACAGCGTAAGCAGCTAATAACAGCCGACAAGAGCGAGGATTGTCGTCCTATCAGAAGTCTTGCCGTCAAGCGAAGCATGGACTGTATCAAAGAGATGTTGGACACGGAAATTGCAGAGACGGAAAAAGAAATGTTGAAAGTCATAAATGGACATGAGAGCATTCGCCACAACTATGAGCTTGTTAAAAGTGTCGATGGAGTTGGGCTGATTACCGCAGTAGAACTATTGGTAAAAACAGAGAATTTCACAAAAATAACTACAGCGCGCCAATATGCTGCTTATGCAGGAACTGCGCCATACGAAAAATCATCGGGGAAAATGGACAAGGGAGCACATATATCCAAGATTGGTAATAGACGGTCAAAGACCTTGTTGTACATCTGCGCAGAAAGCGCCAGATTGCACAACAAGGAGATTAAACTGTATTACGAGAGACGTACTTTAATAGATAAAAAGCCGCGTCATTATGTACTAAATGCCATAGCAAACAAGTTGCTAAGGATCATATTCACCCTCGTGGAAAAAGGTGAATACTATGACGCAAACTTCATCAGGCAAGACCCAAGGGTCGTTAAATATAATTAACGTTAAAAAACACGCTCAAAGCTTGCTCAATTAGAGTAAAACAGGGCGCCTTGCTGATTGCTTTTATACCCAGGGCGTTGCCCTGGGCTAGGAGCTTTTGGGCCTTCAGCCCGTCCTCGGCTGCCATTATCTAGACTTATGACACACCCGCTTATCATATAATTCGATATTTTTCTGAGTCATCTATGAAAGATTTGTCTTCTCGGTTTTCACAATCTTTCGGCCTTCTCTTATTTCAGATATTCTCCGAAATCTGTCAATCTCATATCGCCCTTCTTCAGGAAGGTATCGTGCATGGCGAGGGCAGCACGCATGCTCTGTGGCTCGTGGCCCTTCTCGGCAAACTTCAGATACTCACGGAGCATAGGGCGGTAATCCGGATGGGCACAGTTCTCGATAATCTCTTTGGCACGGCGCAATGGGCCTTTGCCACGGAGATCGGCTACTCCCTGTTCGGTAACAATCACATCCACATCGTGCTCGGTGCTATCCACGTGACTGCACATAGGAACAATGGCTGAAATGCAACCGTTCTTGGTGGTACTCTGCGTGGTGAAGATAGAAATGTAACCATTGCGCTCGTAATCGCAGGAACCGCCGATACCATTCATCAGCTTGCTGCCGCAGATATGGCTGGAGTTCTCATTGCCGTAGATATCGCACTCAATGGCGGTGTTCATGGCGATGACACCCAGACGACGGATGACCTCAGGAGAGTTTGAAATCTCACTCTGGCGGATGGTGAGATGCTTCTTGAAGTAATCAATATCATCATACACCTCTTTCAATGTATCGTTTGTTACGGTGAGCGAAGAGCAGGAAGCATCCTTGATTCTTCCCTCGCGCATGTATTTCACTACAGCATCCTGAACCACCTCGGTATAAACGCTGAATACCGGCACGTTAGGGTTCTGTCCTAATGCCTCAAGAACGGCATTGGAAGTTACGCCCACTCCGCTCTGCAAAGGCAGGAACTGAGGAGGAATATGTCCCTTCTTCAAGTCGCTGACCAGGAAATCAGCAACGTTGTGGCCCATCTGTTCCGTCACAGGGTCGAGAGGTTTGAAGGCACGCGCCTCCTCCGGGATGTTGCATTCCACCACACCCACAATCTTATGTGCATCAATCTCCACATACTCTTTACCTATTCTATCGCCCACATTCAAGATTGGGATAGGTGTGCGGAATGGGCATTCTGCTATCTCATATACATCGTGCAGATAGCGGGAGGCAGGACTGTGGAAGGTATTCTTCTCGATGAGCACCTTCTTTGCCAATCTAACGATGGTAGGAACGATGCCACCGGCAGAGGTAAGGAATGCCTTGCAGGTAGTTTCGCCTTCTTCCAAATCAGAAACTTCGATGATGGCAAGGTCTAGTTCGCCATAGAAACCACGGCGCAGGCGCTCAGCCATGTGGCCGAGGTGCATATCCTCATAATCAATCTCGCCCAGGTTGGTATGAGTTCTAAAATCCTTGTTGGTAGAAAATGGCGCACGGAACTTGATGGCATGGGCTGCTGCCATGTCACCTTCGATACTCTGCGAGGTAGAAGCACCCGTGAGGATGCTCACCTGGAAAGGTCTGCCCGCCTCGTGCTCAGCCACGGCTCTCTTGGATAGTTCGCGGAAGGTTGCCTTAGGCACGCCGTTTGGTGTGAAACCACTCAATCCGATTGTATCTTGATCGTTAATCATCGCTGCCGCTTCGGCAGCACTCAATCTTGTATATGCCATTTTCTTCTAACTTAATACTCATTAGCGGAACTTATAGCCGCCTTCTTGATAATTGATAACAGTTTGCGGCTACAAAGTTACACATAATTTTCGATATACGCTAATAATTTGATAATTTTATGCAAATACAAGGCAAAAAGCTTACGAATAGTGAATATATATGCAGAAATCGCTTACTTTATGCAAAAAAGCAGTGTTATGCCAGTGCCTCCACTTTCCAGTCGTCGATGCTTCTTCGGTCTTCCGAGAAGTTGATGCCCACCTTGTATTTCTTTCTGCTGTCATCGGCGAAGGCTGCGAGATAGTCCTTGCTGTCGATTTGCTCTATCGCTGCCTCTGCATCCTTCTTGTATTTCAGTTCCAATACATAGATGCTGCGCTTGGTTTTCAGCACCATGTCGATTCTGCCATCAGATGTAGGCATCTCTGGAGTAACATCGCATCCGAGGATTAATAATATGGTGTAGAGCACGGCTTGGTAATGGCGCTCATTGTTGTTGACCAATGTGTATGGGAACTTCTTGTAGAAAGTCTGGAGATGAGGGAGGAATGCCTCCATATTATCCTCAGCACTCAGGATGAAGTTCTTTGCCCATGCCATGTAGATAGCGTCACGGTCGCCCATGCCGTCTGGGGCATAATAGCGGAAGAGGCTGTTGGAGAAGCCCTTGCGAACCTCTTCGTTAGGGAAGGCAAGCTTGTATAATTTCGCCAAACGATTGTATGACTTGATTGTGAGATAGCCGCTTTGGTATAATACCGGCACAGGGTCAACAATCTTCTCTGTTGGAGTATCGAAGCGGTCGGAGGTTGTCCAAATATCGTCTAGCTGGAGCATATCAATATTTTTCTCTTGTAGCAGTTCTATCAGGAAGGTAGGAGTGCCAGTAGAGAACCAATAGCTATCAAACTCATGAGTCTCTAAGCAATTGAACATGCTGTAAGGATTATACATATCGGCACCTTTCCCACTAAAGTGGTAGCCATCGTAATTATATCTCAGTTCAGCTAAGGCCTCCTCATAGTTCATATCATTGGCTTGCGCCAATTCCTCTATATCATCGTGGAAATTTTCCAAGAGCTCTTCCTTGCTGATGCCACAGATAGAACTGTACTTGTCCCACATGCTGATATTCGTGATATTGTTCAGTTCGCTGAAGATGCTCAGCTGGCTAAACTTGGAGATACCAGTTAAAAAGACAAAATGAAGATTGTCCTCTTCTGCCTTCAGAGGGCTGAAGAAGTTGCGCATGATGTCACGTATCCTGTCCTGCAAATCCTTGTCTTTCATAGAGTCGTGCATCGGCGCATCATATTCATCGATAAGCACAACCACATTCTTGCCAGTCTTTTGCTTGGCGGCATTGATAATGCGAATCAATCGAACATTAAAAGCTTCGGTACTAACAGAAGTTATTTGGTATAAATCCTCGTATGGTTCAAGAATCTTATTCAGAGTTTCTATCAGGCTTTCCATACTATAGTATTTACCCTTGCTAAGATCAAGATGGATTACGGGGTAATTCTCCCAATCTTTTTCCAAGGCTTCCAGCTTCAACCCTTTGAATAGCTCTTTCTTTCCTTCGAAGTAGGCTTGTAGGGTTGTGACAAGGAGTGACTTTCCGAATCGTCGAGGACGACTCAGAAAGCAATATTTCTTCTCATGCACCAACTCATAGATTAAGTCGGTCTTATCTACATATACATAATCTCCCTCTATGATATTCTTGAAAGTCTGTATTCCGAGAGGATATCTTCTACCTTTCATAAGCGATTCCCTTTAATTATGGTGGCAAAGTTAAGGTATTTTTCTTGATTAACCAAACTTTTTGTAGCCTTTTAGCCCGATAACTCGAAAAAAAGCATTAACTTTGCACTCAAAATATAAATAATATAAAAATAAGGTTCATACAAGATGGAACAGAAATTATTGATCTATAACACTCTCACTCGTACGAAAGAGAGATTCACTCCGCTCCACGCTCCTAACGTGGGCATGTATGTTTGTGGCCCTACCGTGTATGGCGATCCGCATCTCGGTCATGCACGACCAGCCATCACATTCGATATACTCTTCCGCTATCTCAAGCACCTGGGCTATAAGGTTCGCTACGTTAGAAACATTACCGACGTGGGCCACCTGGAGCACGATGCAGATGAGGGCGACGACAAGATTGAGAAGAAGGCTCGCCTGGAGCAGTTGGAGCCAATGGAGATTGCGCAGTACTACACCAACCGATACCACGATGCCATGGAGGCGCTGAACGTACTCCCTCCTAGCATTGAGCCTCATGCCACAGGCCATATCATCGAACAAGAGAAACTGGTTCAGGAAATTCTGGACAATGGCTATGCATACGAGAGTAACGGCTCTATCTACTTCGACATCGAGAAGTATAACAAGGATCATAAGTACGGTATCCTCTCCGGACGTAACCTGGAGAACGTTATCAACGAGAGCCGCGAGCTGGCTGGTATCGGCGAGAAGAAGAACCAGGCTGACTTCGCCCTCTGGAAGAAGGCTTCACCTGAGCATATCATGCGCTGGCCTAGTCCTTGGAGTGATGGTTTCCCTGGCTGGCACTGCGAGTGTACTGCGATGGGACGCAAGTACTTGGGCAGCCACTTTGATATTCACGGTGGTGGCATGGATTTGATTTTCCCTCACCATGAGTGCGAGATTGCGCAAGCTGTGGCTTCTCAGGGCGACCAGATGGTTCGTTACTGGATGCACAACAATATGATTACCATCAACGGTCAGAAGATGGGTAAGAGTCTTGGCAACTTCATCACTCTGGAGCAGTTCTTTACTGGCAATCACGACAGTCTGGAACAGGCTTATTCGCCAATGACCATCCGTTTCTTCATCCTCTCTGCCCACTACCGCAGCACCGTAGATTTCTCTAACGATGCATTGAAGGCTAGCCAGAAGGGATTGGAGCGCCTGATGAATGGTTTGAACGACCTGGAGCGTGTGCCTGTGGCTAAGCAGAGCGATGAGCAGGTGAAGAAGTTCGTAAGCGAATTGCGCCAGCGCTGCTACGATGCAATGAATGATGACTTCCAGACTCAGCTTGTCATCAGCTATCTCTTCGAGGCTTGCCACGTAATCAACACAGCCCTCGACCACAAGGCAAACATCTCTGCCGAAGACCTGAAGGAGCTTTCAGACACCATGCATCTCTTCACCTTCGACCTGCTCGGTCTGAAGAGTGAGAAGGGAGCCAACAATGATGCTCGTGAAGAAGCTTATGGCAAGGTAGTGGATATGGTTCTCGACCTGCGTGCCAAGGCAAAGGCGGCCAAGGACTGGGCTACCAGCGACCAGATTCGCGATGCCCTGGCTGAAGCCGGCTTCGAGGTAAAGGACACCAAAGATGGTGTTACCTGGAAACTGAACAAATAATATTTAAAAAGAGGGTGCATCATCAACTTATGACGCACCCTCTCTTTTTATTTTTGTACTGCTGCAGAATCTTTCTTCCTTGCAGCAAGTGAATCTTTCTGTCTGCCAGATATAGAATCCCGCAACATCTTATCTTTCTTACTCTTATATTCCTTATACTCTTTTTCGTAATAATGAGCATAGTTGGCGAAAGGCTCTGTCGTTACCTCATCGCTCGATGCCGTATAGGTATTTCCGTATGGATCGGATGCTTTGATGATGATTCTGGCATTCGGATTCCTAGGAGTATAATAATAAAGGTGGTTCATGATGAGATAACCATTCCCCTTGCTCACGAACCGATAGGATACACTTTTGCTGTACTTATGATGATAGCCGGCTGCAAAGGCATCCTGACCCTTGCTGCTGATGCGGCGCATCAGATATTCCTTGCCATCCTCTACGGCTACCACACGCCAGTGACTGGTAGCATTGAAGACATTGGCTACCAGGATATTTCTGTTGGTTGCCAACTGCCAGTCTTTGGCATATTTCTCACCGTTGAAATCGGTCTGGGCACGGAAGATGGTCATCTGCTTGCTCTTATCCCAGAAGGTTCCCTTGTAATAGCAGTTGCTGATACTGGTACCCACAAAACTATAGACATAATATCCGTTCGGGGTGCCGCAGATGTTGATGTTCGACTGCCAGATATTGCCACAGGCAGCAGCATGACAATGCTCCATCACATCCTCGCCCTGATAATTGATCTCGTGGTTGCAGGCAAAATGAGTATGGCCGCAGAAGAGTTCATATCCTCCCTTGAATGGCTTCAAAAGAGATAACAGCAGCGAGAGACGGGAAGAGGAATAATGCCCCTGCTCATTGGCATTGCTGAGCGGCTTCGCCTTGTTGAAAGGCGCATTGCCGAAGGTAAAAGGAATATGATAACAGAGCACCACCTTCATATCCTTTGGTGTGAGGGCCAAATCCTGCTTCAGCCATTTTACCTGGCGTTCACGCAGTTCGCCCGGCGAATAATAGGCCATTCCGTGATGGAAAAAGCAGTTGTTAATACAGATGTAATGCACATCACCACGATTGAAGGAAAAATCGGTAGGACCGAAATTCTCCTCCCATTTCCTGCGGTAGAGCGCCTTACCATCCTGGTCGTGATTGCCGATGACGGAGAAGAGACGCATCTCTGAAGAGCCCAATGCCTGGCGTATCTGACGCTCCAGTTTGGCGTTGTAGCCGCCATAATACTGCACATCATCGCCCATGCTGAGCCCGTAGACCGATGTTCCGGCAGGCAGCGAACTGATGGTTTGTCTGATATCCGCCATCGTCTGGGTAGTGAATCTTTCTACATCGCTCTTCTTGATGGGATTATCATCCGGAGAAGTATAGTAAGGGCTGTAGGCATTGGTAACCTGCGGATCGCCGATGACTATCATCTTATAGTGAATCTCCTTGCCGCCCGGCAGTCGGGTGAGGGTGAAGTTATAGGTTTTCTTCCCCTTGGATACCTTTTGGTAGAAGAAAGCCGTGCGATCGGTCTTAGAATGGGTAGGGACCTCGCAATCAGCTGGAACAGAATAGTATATGAATTTTGCCAGGCTGTCTCGCTTCATCTTATATCTGCCCTGTGCATCGGTTTTCACACAGTTGAATCCATCGCTCACGATGACGCCTGCCACTCCCTTTCCTTCCTTATCTCTTAAAGTTCCGGAGATATTGAAATCCATCTTCTTCACAGGTTTCTTCTTCAGCGTATCTGCAGGCTGTGGCTTGAGCCGGAGAACCGGTGGGTTTTTCACCAGGTTCTGTATCTGTTTCTTGGGGTAGAGCAGGTGCAAGGTGATGCCTATTGCTACGAGCGCGCAGCAAGCAACCAACAGAACCCCTATGTATAATTGTTTCTTTTTCATGAGTACAAAAGTACGACTTTATTATGGTAATGCAGCATATATTCATTTAAAAAACTCTAAATATTACCTTAGGGTAACTTACCTTAGGGTAATATTTCGTAACTTTGTACCAAATTATAAGGAATATGGCAAAATATCTATCACCATTTCAATTTGGTACATTAGCCACCAATGAGAATTTTATCGACAGACAGGAAGACAGGGCTTTGCTGAAGCAATTACTGTCCTCCCATATCAACGTGATGCTGATTTCACCACGCCGATGGGGTAAATCATCACTAGTGAAAAGGGCGATGAACGAATTGGCTGATGAGGATAATAACGTAAGAATCTGTTATATCGATGCCTTCAGCATCGGCTCTGAATCTGAATTTTATCGCACTTTTGCCAGTCAGGTTATAGCTTGTGCTTCCTCTAAAATGGAACGATGGATAGAGGATGCAAAGAAATTCCTGACAGGTGTGATACCGCAGGTTGTAATCAACGACCAGGTGACCGACTTCATGGCTTTCGACCTGAAGTTTGTGCCACAGGAGCGTGATAAGATGGCGATTCTCCAACTGCCTGAGTTGCTGGCAAAGGAAAAGGGCATCAGGATTATCATCTGCATCGACGAGTTCCAGCAGTTGGCTAATCTTCCTGAGTATAAGGATATGGAGGGAAAGATGCGTTCGGTATGGCAGCAACAGCAGCTTACCTCTTACTGTCTCTACGGCAGCAAGCGAAACATGATGCTCAATATCTTCAACAATTCCAATAGTCCTTTTTATCGCTTTGGACAAGTGATTTTCATGCAGAAGATAGCTAAGGAGCATTGGATTCCATTCATTCTGTCATCTTTCGAGAAGACAGGAAAGTCAATCTCTGCAGAGATGGCCGAGCGGATCTGTTATGCCGTGGCCTGCCATTCCTGGTATCTCCAGCAGTTGTGTTATTTTATCTGGAGTTTCACGGTTTCGGAAGTGACGGAAGATATATATCATCTGGGATTGAAACAGGTACTCAACATCAATACCCCGATGTTTCAGAATGATACGGAGAATCTCAGTTCTACCCAGATAGAGATGCTTAAGGCTATAGCCAATGGTGAACAGCATTTCTCCTCGCAAGCCGTGAAACAAATCTATAATCTTGGTAATCCAAATACGATTGTCAAGAATAGGAAAACTCTCCAGAACAAAGATATTATCGAAAAGCAAAACGATGCTTTTGGCTTTGTTGACCCGATATACCGGCTGTGGTTTAAGGAGGAGTATTGTAGATAGAAACTATGTAAATTAAAAGAAATAATATAAGGAGAAAAAAGATAATGGCAAACGATAATAAAGGTCTTACACCGATGATGAGACAGTTTTTCGAGATGAAATCGAAACATCCCGAAGCGCTGCTGCTCTTCCGTTGCGGTGACTTCTACGAAACTTACTGCGAAGATGCGGTGGAGGCATCCCGTATACTCGGCATTACGCTGACACGACGTAACAATGGCGGTTCTACGGGCACGACCGAGATGGCAGGATTCCCTCATCATGCTCTGGATACCTATCTGCCTAAACTCATCAGGGCGGGTAAGCGCGTAGCGGTATGCGACCAGCTGGAAGACCCGAAGAAGAAACGACTCGAAATAAAAGGTAAGAAGGGACTGAGCCAGATGGACAAGATGGTGAAGCGAGGTATTACCGAACTCGTTACACCGGGTGTGGCGATGGGAGATAACGTCCTGAACTACAAGGAGAACAACTTCCTGGCAGCCGTACACTTCGGCAAGACCGCCTGCGGTGTTAGCTTTCTGGATATCTCGACCGGAGAGTTTCTTACCGGCGAGGGAACCTACGACTATGTAGAAAAACTGATGGGCAACTTCATGCCGAAAGAGGTACTCTACGACCGTGCCCGAAAGAATGACTTCGAGAAATATTTCGGTAGCAAATACTGTACCTTCGAACTGGATGACTGGGTTTTCACCGAACAGACAGCCCTGCAGAAACTCCTGGGACATTTCAAGACAAAATCTCTGAAAGGTTTCGGTGTAGAGCATCTCAAGAACGGCGTGATAGCCAGTGGTGCCATCATGCAGTATCTCGAGATTACCCAGCATACACAGATTAATCATATCACCGCCCTTTCACGTATTGAAGAAGATAAGTTCGTGCGTATGGATAGGTTTACCATCCGCAGTCTGGAGCTGGTTGCCCCTATGCAGGAAGACGGTTCTTCTCTCCTGAATGTCATCGACCGTACGGTAACGGCGATGGGCGGACGTATGCTCAGACGCTGGCTGGTCTTCCCATTGAAAGATGTGAAACCTATCAACGAGCGCCTCGACATCGTAGAATATTTCTTCAAGGAACCGGAATTCCGTCAGCTTCTCGATGACCAGCTGCATCGCATCAGCGACCTGGAGCGTATCATTTCCAAAGTAGCCGTGGGTAGAGTTTCGCCTCGCGAAGTGGTTCAGCTGAAGAATGCACTCGAAGCCATCAAGCCTATCAAGGTGGCATGCCAGCATGCTACGAACGAGGCTCTGAAGCGGGTAGGCGAGCAGCTGAACGTATGCGAGACCCTGAAAGACCGCATCGCCAGGGAAATACAGCCCGATCCGCCACAGCTGGTCAATAAGGGTGACGTGATAGCCGACGGATTCAATGCTGAACTTGACGACCTTCGTGCCATCAGCCGCCACGGCAAGGATTATCTGCTCAAGATACAGGAAAGGGAGATAGAAAAGACAGGAATTTCGAGTCTGAAGGTAGGTTACAATAATGTTTTCGGATACTATCTGGAGGTGAGAAATACCTTTAAGGACAAGGTGCCTGAAGAGTGGATACGCAAGCAGACGCTGGCTCAGGCAGAGCGTTATATCACCCAGGAACTGAAGGAATATGAGGAAAAGATTCTCGGTGCTGATGAGAAGATTCTAGTATTGGAAGCACAGCTCTTCAACGAACTGATAGCTGCCATGCAGGAGTATATTCCGCAGATACAGATCAATGCCAACCTCATCGCCCGTATGGACTGTCTTTTGTCATTTGCAAAGACATCTGACGAGAACCGCTACGTGCGCCCTATCGTCGATGATTCTGAGGTGCTCGACATCAAGCAGGGCAGGCATCCGGTGATTGAAACCCAACTGCCGCTTGGCGAACGCTATGTACCTAACGATGTGCTGCTCGATACCGAGAAACAGCAGATCATGATGATTACCGGTCCTAACATGGCTGGTAAATCGGCTCTGCTACGCCAGACTGCCCTTATCGTGCTGCTGGCACAGGTAGGCTGTTTTGTGCCCGCAGAGAGCGCCCGAGTAGGACTGGTGGATAAAATCTTCACACGTGTAGGTGCAAGCGACAATATATCGCTCGGCGAATCGACCTTCATGGTAGAGATGACCGAGGCAGCAAACATTTTGAACAACGTTTCTCCGCGCTCGCTGGTGCTCTTTGATGAGCTGGGAAGAGGTACTTCTACCTACGATGGTATTTCCATTGCCTGGGCTATCGTGGAATATCTGCACGAACATAAGAAGGCGCAGGCACGTACGCTCTTTGCTACCCACTATCATGAGCTCAACGAGATGGAGAAGAACTTCCCTCGCATCAAGAACTTCAATGTGAGTGTGAGAGAGGTGGACGGAAAGGTAATCTTCCTGCGTAAACTGGAACCGGGAGGCAGTGAGCACTCTTTCGGTATCCATGTGGCAGAGATTGCCGGTATGCCCCGCAGCATTGTGAACCGTGCCAATGTGATTCTCAAACAGTTGGAGGATGACAATGCCGGGGTTGGCGGTGCCGGTAAACCGAACGTACAGCACATCGATGAACCTAAGGATGGTGTGCAGCTCAGTTTCTTCCAGCTCGATGATCCTGTACTGACGCAGATACGTGATGAAATACTCGGGCTGGATGTGAACAATCTCACTCCGGTAGAGGCATTGAACAAGCTCAATGACATCAAGAAGATTCTACTGGGAAGATAAAAATATAAATCCCTCCCCGTGGCAGCAGATGCTGTTGCACGAGGAGGGATTTTTATAATCTGAAAATAAGTCGTCTAATATTATTTTGCCTCTACGTTCTTTTCTTTCGCTCTCTTTGTGCTGGAAGCGATGCTCCATACACCGGCGATGATGAGCGGAATGCTCAATATCTGTCCCATATCCATAGGCAGACCCGCCTCGAATGCTACCTGAATCTCCTTCGTATATTCGATGAAGAAACGGAAGGTGAAGATGAGAGTAAGGCAAAGACCGAAATAGAAACCGGTGCCTACGCTCTTAGGTCCTCTCTTCTTGTAGATGAAGAGGATGAGGAGGAAAAAGCAGAAGTATGCCAAAGCCTCGTAGAGCTGACCCGGATGGCGTGGATACTGGTCTTCGCGAACGAAGATAAATGCCCAAGGCACATCGGTTACCTTGCCGATAATCTCTGAATTCATCAGATTGCCCAAACGGATAAAGGTGGCTGTAATGCCTGAGCAGATACCCATATTATCGAGCACTACCCAGCCGCTCACCTTCATGTTGCGGCAATAGAGCCAGATGCCGACGAACATGCCGAATACGCCTCCGTGGCTCGCCAGTCCCTCATACCCCGTAAACTTCCAGCTGCCGTCAGGCATGTGGTGGATAGGTATCAGCATCTCGATGAAGTGATCCCACTGGGTGAGAAAATATTCCGGCTGATAGAAGATGCAATGTCCCAAACGGCCACCTATCAGTACACCTAAGAAGATGTAGAGAAACAGTGGGGAGAACTTCTCATCTGAGAGCCCCTGCTGCTTGTAAAGCTTGCTCATGAGCAGATAACCCAGCAGCAGACCAATCATCCAGCAGGTGGAGTAGTAGCGGATGGTCATAGGACCCAGATGAGCCAGGATTGGGTCTGGGTCCCATACGATATAGTTAAGCAGATTTGCTATCATAACCGTAGAAGAATAGGATTATACATTGAAGCGGAAGTGCATGATGTCACCATCCTGTACGACGTACTCCTTGCCCTCGATGCCGAGCTTACCAGCCTCGCGTACTGCAGCCTCAGAGCCATACTTGATATAGTCATCATACTTGATAACCTCTGCACGGATGAATCCCTTCTCGAAGTCGGTATGGATGACGCCGGCACACTGAGGAGCCTTCCAGCCCTTGTGATAGGTCCATGCCTTGACCTCCATTTCACCAGCGGTGATGAATGTTTCGAGGTTCAGCAGGGCATATGCCTTCTTGATGAGTCGGTTTACGCCGCTCTCTTCCAGTCCGAGTTCTTCGAGGAACATCAGTTTGTCCTCGTAGGTTTCGAGCGATGCGATGTCTTCCTCTGTCTTTGCAGCGATGACCATGCACTCAGCACCTTCTTCCTTGGCGATTTCCTCTACCTTCTTGCTATACTCGTTGCCGGTCTTGGCAGAAGCCTCGTCAACATTGGCCACGTAGAGCACAGGCTTGGTAGTGAGGAGGAAGAGGTCGTGAGCCACCTTCTGCTCTTCCTTGGTTTCGAAAGTAACGCCACGAGCATTCTTTCCCTGCTCCAGAACAGCCTTGTAAGCCTCCAGAACGGTAACCATCGTCTTAGCATCCTTGTTGCCTGCTGCAGCAGTCTTCTTCTGCTTGGTGAGCTGAGATTCGATAGTTTCCAGGTCCTTGAGCTGCAACTCTGTATCGATGACGCTCTTATCCTCCAAAGGATCAACTTTAGCGCCACCCTCGCGCACGATGTTGTCATCGTCGAAACAGCGGATTACGTGGATGATAGCATCGCACTCACGGATATTTCCCAAGAATTTATTACCAAGACCTTCGCCCTTGCTGGCACCCTTTACGAGACCTGCGATATCCACGATTTCGCAAGTAGCTGGGACGATGCGTCCTGGGTGAACAATCTCTGCCAACTTGTTGAGTCGCTCATCTGGTACGGTGATGACGCCCAAGTTTGGTTCGATAGTACAGAAAGGGAAGTTAGCTGCCTGTGCCTTTGCACTAGACAGACAGTTGAACAGTGTAGACTTACCCACGTTTGGGAGGCCTACAATACCACATTTTAATGCCATTTTATCTTTAAACGTTTAAATTTCCGCTGCAAAGTTACACATTATAAATGAAAGATACGAAGAAATCGTTGAAAATTAACTAAAAATCATAGATGTGTGGTGAAATTCTTACATCTTCTCTAGTTATAGAATTATGATAGATATTATTTCTTTTTGCTATTCTTTTTGGTCAATGTCTTTTCGTCAGATTTTAATCTGCGTTCTACTTTCTTGACGTCTTCATCTGCAGGAAGATTTTCTGGCACAATGCCACGTTGGAGCATCATATTACGAACAGCCTTATTATTATCGACATGCTCTTGACAGATAGATTGCTGACCATGTAAATCCTTTTGCTGAACGTTGACAGAAGTCATTTCTGCAGCAAAATCTTTAGCTTTAATATTTAGTGTTGGAAGGAAATCGGCGAGAGGTCGGCTGTTAGGAGCACCCAATTTACGTTTGAGAAGAGCCGTGTCGAGATTAAACAACGCCTTGTCACCTAGTGAGCGAATGATGGCAAAGCCTTTGCTGTCCACCCCTCTTTCATACAGCACACCAGAGAGACGCTTCTCTGTTTCTGCAAGTTTTGCACGTGCTTGTACACGTTCGTATTCCAGCAAACGCTTTTGCACCAATTCTGCTCGGCGAGTTTGTACGGCAAAGTAGTTTTGGGCAAAAGAGATTTGTGGCTTGCGTGGATCGCCATTTTGGGCAATAAGGTAGCAAGCATAACGAGTCAGCATGTAGTCTTTGACTTCACGCTGAGATCCAGAACCAAGGGTGACCATTTTGCTGACATCAGCAAAATGGTATGATACCTCTTGCCCTGCATTGGTACATGATGCTTTTGCTTTTTCGATAATTCCTTCGAAATTACGCCATTGGCTATAACCCAACACTTGTGCAAGTTCTCTTGCACTCCAACACTCTACGCCTTCGTATTCGTTGGCGATAGCTTCGAATTGCTCGAACAATTCTTTGATTTCTTCTTCCTTCATAATTGCTTATTTTTATGATATTTCGGCAAAGTTACGCTTTTTATTTGGTTGTAGCAAGGAAAAGGTTATTTATTTCCTTCTTTGCTCATCAATAAATACTTGTATCTCTCCTAAATCTCCAATTTCTTTTGGTAGAACAAACATATTGTATGGGTTCGCATATTTACGGAAATGCTCTTCTATAGAATGTATATCTATTTCATTTATGCTTTTTGAACTGTTAAAACCGATAGGTTCAATGTGACATAGCTTCCATCCTTGTAAAGCATCTGTTCCTAAAGGCTTGGAATACTTTGCTTTTTGTTTGCCATCTTTAGTTTGCATAAACAGCATAGGAATCATATTGTTTTGAAGCATTTCTTTAATTTCTTTCAATGTTGGGGTATGTTGTTTCATAACTTGACCATATACCCAGATTGCAAATGTATTGTCAGAAACTATAATTTCTCTTCCTGTAGGATGTATGAAAGATTGACCTCGGAATTTAATGTCTTTTCGAACAATTAATGGCATGTCTTTGGCATCCACCCAGTCATTAATGATTTTGTTCCAATAATCTAATATATAGCTCATCGTCAAACTCTCGGATGTCTTCGTCAGTCAATACTCCGTCATTGTATAGGTAACATACGGTGATGTAATATCTACCTCCTGACATCCCATCGTATCGGCGAGCGATATGCTTGTCGAATTGGTATACCTTGTCATATAGTTTGAGGTATGCATCGTGTGCATCCTCTGCTGATGCGTTCTTGTTCATGAAATCTTTGGTAGATTGCATGAACTTGGCACACTCTCGCTGCAAGCCCAAATTAATGAGCTTGCGAGCTGTTTTCTTCTGAGACTTCGTTAATTCTATCATGTTCTAAACGTTTCTTTTCCTTTTTAGCTTTGTTTCTTTTGGACATACATTCCTTGCAGATGTGCAGTTTGTGTCCTTTACCACTGAACGACTCGTTGGATTTATACTCTCCACACATCTTGCAATAATGTCCTTGATGCTTATGTTTCTTTTTACCCATGACTTATTTTGTAAACAACTTACCGATGAGATTCAGAAGGTTAGAAACAGTCTCTTTGCTCTCCACTGGTATCTTGATGGAGGTTTCGCCTGTCTGCTCGTCTTTCTCAACAATGGAATCAACCAGATGGGCAGTGGCTTCTGGCGACTTTAAGGTTTCGGCTAAGCCTGAGAGGAAAGATATTCCTTGGGCAACCAAATCCTTAGGATGACTTGAGCGATTAGTAACGGATTCTCTGTTCGAAGATGAATTCGTTTGTTGCTGGATGGAAACCTCTTCTTTATTCTCATCAGATTTATGTTCGTCGCAAGCCTTGTCTGTTTCCAAATCCTTAGGATTGATAGTTGCAAAGCTTTCCTCGGCCTTTGGCTTTTCTGTCTGACCTTTGGAATCTTTAACGTTATCAGCATCCTTGACTTTCTTGACCTTCTCTGTTTCTTCGTCCTCTTCCACTATACCGCTCACTGTTTCCATCATCTTGCTGAACTTATCATCTGTGATGAATACAGAATCTTCGCCATCATCAAGGACACCCTCAAACATAGAGGTCTTGAAACGTAATTTACCGAGCATCTCCTCCTCGATGGAATCAGGTGTTACAAGATTGATAACCTGGATGTTGTTCTGCTGCCCAAGGCGATAGATGCGACCAATACGCTGTTCGAGAACGGCAGGATTCCAAGGCAAGTCGATATTGATGATAGTTGCTGCAGATTGCAGGTTCAAGCCTGTGCTTCCGGCGTCTGTTGAGAGGAAAACCCGGCTCGATGGTTCGTTCATGAAATTATCTACTAGGTTCTTGCGCTTTTCAGATGGCACGCCACCATGCAGATATTCAAAGCCAATTTCTTTTTTCTCCAGTTCCTTGGCGATGAGGCGGGTCATGCGTTCCCACTGACTGAATACTACAACTTTTTCACCTTCCTCGCTGATAATGTCGCTGATGATGTTCACACATTCATCCACCTTGGTGTCGTATCTCGTCTTTTGATCGAGGATATAACTGCTGTCACATACCATGCGCATCTGCGAGAGGAAGAGCAGAAGACGCTTGCGGTCTTTATCGGACAGAAAATGCATCTTGCGCCATTTCAGAACCAGGATACGTACTTGGTTCTGCCACTCCTGATGCATCTCCATCTGCTCGTTGGTCATCGGAATGAAAAGGTTCTTGTCAGAACGCTCAGGCATCTGGAGTTTCACATCCTTCTTGCGACGACGGATGAGAATATCGCCCAGTTTCTTGCCTATGTCGTTTAAGTTCTTATAACCTAGTACTTTTCCCGTTTCATCTGTAATGATATGCTTGTCTTTGAAGAGGTAGTAAGGGGCAAGGCGGAAATTATCAACAAACTCCACGATAGAGTAGAGTTCATCGAGCTTGTTCTCCAATGGGGTACCGGATAGAATTACGGAGTAATCTGATTCTATCTTTCTTGCCGCACGGGAAATCTGCGTGTTCCAGTTCTTCAGGCGCTGCACCTCGTCCATGATGAGCATATCGGTTTGCAAACAGCCGAGTATCTTGATGTCATTGGCGGCACTATTATAGGAAATAATCTTGTAAGGTTCCGGGCGGTTGTACGCTTCCTTTCTCTTGAGATGACTTCCCTCTATGACGAAGACTTCGGCATCAGTAAACTTCTTGATTTCACTTCGCCACTGGTATTTGAGCGAGGTAGGGCAGAGGATGAGTACAGAGCCAATAAGACCTTCCTTGCGTAGCAGTTCGGCAGTACCGATAGCTTGGATTGTCTTTCCGAGACCCATCTCGTCGGCAATGATAGCCTTTCCTGAATTTGCAGCAAAGCGGATGCCCTCTTTCTGGTAAGGATAGAGGTTTACTTTCAGAAGATTGTTGAGTTTCTCGTCATCGTATGTTTTCACAATCTTCATTCTTTTCGCTTTTTCGCGAATATCGATGATAAAGTCAATGGCATCTTTATAGCATCTGAATGTATCGCTGATTTGGCGAGCTTGTTTCAAGAAAGAGCCAATGCGGGCATAGGCTGATTTCTTCAAGACATGGTTCTTGTCAAAGTAATCTTTGGCTAACTGTTCGTATGCCTCCTTGTTGTCTGAGCCGATACGAATCTTTACGCATCGCTCATCCCGATAGGAGAGATAGACAGAAGTATAAGGTGGCAATTCCCGATGTACATGTACGCCCCTCTTTCCGCCAAACCATTTCTTGACGGCTTCGATATGTTTGCAAGTGCCGAGTCTCGAAGTCTTGAAATCCATGCAGGAACAATAATTCCATTCGCTGTTGGCTCCACGATACACCACCTTGTACTCGTTGTTCTTTTCAGGGTTGCGAACGATATACTCTCCAGGGCAAAGGGTGTCGTCAACGCAACTGATATCGAAGTGCTCGATATCGGTCACCTGCTTGCGCAGTTTGATTTGCCATTCTTCCAAAGTCATGTTTTCGGGTTTCACGATATGCGAAACCTTGTTTTTCTTCTTTTTCCTGTTGGTCTTCTTGGTGCTGTTGCCGTCTTGACCAGCCACCTGCTTATTGTTCTTTGCCATTGTTGTGTTGCTTTATTTAAAACGTTTAAATATATTTGGGGCAAAGTTACACATTATAAATGAAAGATACAAGGAAATCGTGGAAAATTAACTAAAAATTATAGGTGAGGGAAAATAGATGTTAGAAAAAACAAGTAAAACGCTGAAACGTTGAAACGCTTGCGGATGCAGAAAGATATAGGGGAGAACGTTGAGGTATATACGGAAAGTCATCGAAAGATATAGGGGTAGTACCTGGAAGATATAATAGAAGTCTTTGAGACATATAATGGAAGTTGCTGGAAGATATAGGAGTAATTGCCGGAAGAGTTAATGCCTACGACCGCACAACAGCTGTTGTGCGCTTGCACATCAGGTGATGTGCGCTTGCATAACAGCCGTTGTGCATGTGTTTTTGGGGGTGTAATTTAAACTGTGTCAAGGCTTGTTCTTAACTTTCATTCCCACTCCCTGCTGGGGGCATGCCCCCAGCAGGGAAGCCTTTTCGGCTGCAAAGTTACATAATTTTAAATCTATCTCCAAATTTTATTGCCAATTGTTGAGAAATTTGTCCCCAATTTGCCAGTGACATAGTCCATTTCTTACGGATGTTGCGGTAAGCTAAGTACACAAGCTTCTCCAAAGAATTATCCGTAGGAAAGACCCCTTTAGTCTTTGTGACCTTTCTTACCTGTCTGTGATACCCCTCAACCGTATTGGTCGTATAAATGAGTTTACGGATGGCTGGAGTATATTGGAAATACTCTGTCAGACGTTCCCAATTGTCACGCCATGACTTGATGACAATTGGGTACATCTCTCCCCACTTAGACTCTAACAGGTCTAAATTAGCAGCAGCGGAGTCTTTGTTTACTGCACCATATACTGTTCTTAAATCCTTGATAAACTCCTTTTGATGCTTACTGCCAACATACTTGATAGAATTGCGTATCTGATGGACAATACAGAGCTGCACAGAACTCTCAGGAAATACGCTTTGGATGGCATCCGGGAAGCCTTTGAGACCATCAATACAACAAATCAAGATGTCTCGAACACCACGGTTCTGAAGATCCGTAAGAACTTCTAGCCAGAAGTTAGCTCCTTCACTCTTAGACACATACATACCTAACAGTTCTTTTTGGCCTTCCTTGTTGATGCCAAGAATGTTGTAAATGGCTCGTGTGACAGCTCTGCCATTCTCATCCTTTACCTTATAATGGATAGCATCAAGCCAGCAAATGGCATATACAGGATCGAGCATGCGAGACTTCCAGGCGGTGATTTCGGGTAATACACGGTCTGTTATAGAACTGATAGTATCGGCTGATAGAGTTGTGTTGAACTCACGCTCAAAGTAGCTGCTGATGTCACGTGTGCTGGTGCCCATGGCGTACATCTCAATAATCTGGTCTGCCATGCCATTGGCAAGAATAGTCTCACGCTTCTTTACGGTCTCAGGTTGGAAAGTTCCGTCTCGGTCACGAGGAGTCTCTATAGTGACCTCACCATATTTTGTTTGAACCTTCTTACTCATCTTACCATTACGACGATTGCCGGAAGAGCGTTCCTCTTCACTTAAATGAGCGTCCATCTCACCTTCGAGAGCTGAGTTGAGAATACGCTCTAACAATGGAGCTAATGCTCCGTCCTTGCCAAATAAGGCTTCACCACTACGCAACTGCTGAGCTGCTTTCTTGTAATCAATTTCTAAGTTGTCCATAATATAAAAACTGTGTTAAACTACTTTTATTGTAGCTTGACACAGTTTAGTTTACACTCTCGTGTTTTTCAGCTGTTGTACGATAAAAAGAGATCATCTTCCCAATGTCGGGAAAATGATCTCTTATATCTTTTCTCTGTACTTTATCCTTTCCACAATCCGTGGAGATTGCAGTATTCGCGAGCCGTAACATCCTTGGCTTCAGCATTTGTCATGAAGATGGCCTCTGGCTTTTCGCCTGGCTTCAACTCGTGACGAAGCACATCGGTAGGGGTGAGCAATTCTATCCATTGGATGTAATGCTCTGGAAGCATCGGATGCTCCACACTTCCTACTGTTACGCGATAGCCGCCCTCAATAGGTTCTATCACAGGCACGTGCTTCTCTTTGGCGCCATCACTGGTGTTTTCCTTCATCAGCTTCATCGGCTCGCCACAGCAACTAAGCACGGCTCCTGGGTTTACAACTTCTACTACATTGCCACAAATCTGGCAGCGGTAGATTTCTCTAATCTTTGTCATATTGGTTCCTCCTATTATTTTATGAATGTGTTGCCTGAATATCAGGCAACACATTCAGATGATTCCTTTGTGAGGATTTCCTTCGGGTGATTCCTCCAAAAGAGTCTTATTCCTCTACAGGGCTGAAATCTTCCTTGCCTACTCCGCAAAGAGGGCAAACCCAATCATCTGGGATGTCTTCGAATGCTGTACCTGGAGCGATACCGCCCTCTGGATCACCTACTTCTGGATCATAAATCCAACCACACACGTCGCAAACATATTTCTTCATAATGTTCCTTTCTTTCTTAATTTGATTGATTACTGTTATCTATTCACTTTTAATCAGACTGGTGCGTTTGCATATCTTTCTGATTTCTATGCAAATATACACTTTATTTCTGTAAGAACCAAATAAACATGAAAATATTATAATTTTATTATCCTTTTTAATCTATATAAACAAAGATTTCTAGATGTACTTGTGAATAAAGGAGTTATTTGTCTTTTTAGTAGTGTTTTGATAGAAGGTTTGATTGTTTCATGTGAAACATTTCGAAAAAGAAAAGCTCGCAAGATGAACGTTTGGTATCTTGCGAGTTTCTTTGTATTTAAGTTGCCTTGCGGTTTCTGCGGCTGCCTTTTGGTTTTTCTAATGTGCTTCTAGCCAGTTGTTTCCCCATCCGGCATCAGCGACCAGAGGCACACTGAGCTGGTAGGCGTTCTGCATTTCTTCTACCACAATCTTCTCTACCTTTTCCTTCTCTTCCGGATATACGGAGAAATTGAGTTCGTCATGCACCTGGATAATCATCTTGCTCCTGATGCCTTCTGTTCTGAATCGGTTGAAGATGCGGATCATAGCCACTTTGATGATGTCTGCCTCAGAGCCCTGGATAGGGGCATTGATGGCATTGCGCTCGGCAAATCCTCTTACAGTACCATTCTTGCTGTTGATGTCTGGCAGGTAGCGACGGCGGTGGAAGAGTGTTTCGGCATAGCCTTTCTCTCTTGCCATTTCCTTTGCCTTCTCCATGTAAGCCTGAACACCAGGGAAGGTGCGGAAGTAGTCTTCTATGATCTGCTTTGCCTCTCGGTTTTCGATGTTCATGCGTTGGGCAAGACCGAAGGTCGTGATGCCGTAGATGATGCCGAAGTTGGCAGTTTTTGCCTTCTTGCGCTGTGCATCTGTTACTTCTTTGATGTCTTCGTGCCAAATCTTGGCAGCTGTAGCTGCATGAATATCAGAGCCTTCACGGAATGCTTCTACCATGTTTGGATCCTGGCTCAGGTGTGCCATGATGCGAAGTTCTATCTGTGAATAGTCGGCAGAGAAGAACAGGCAGCCTGGTTCTGGGATGAAGCATCTGCGTATCTCCTTGCCATCGTCATCGCGTACAGGAATATTCTGCAGGTTTGGATCACTTGAAGAAAGACGTCCTGTGGCAGTGATGGCTTGGTTGAAAGAGGCATGAATGTGACCGGTGCGAGAGTTGATAAGCTTTGGAAGGGCATCTATATAGGTTCCCAAAAGTTTCTTTAAACCTCTGTAGTTCAGTATCTCATCGATGATTGGACTCTTGCTGCGCAGCTGCTGAAGAACTTCTTCGCTTGTTACGTACTGGCCCGTCTTCGTCTTCTTAGGCTTCTCCACAATCTTCATCTTTCCGAAGAGTATTTCTCCAACCTGGCGTGGGGAAGCGATATTGAACGATTCGCCTGCCAACTCATAGATATGATGTTCTATCTCATTGAGGCGGTTGGTGAGTTTCTCGGATGTTTCCTTCAGGGTATCGGTGTCGATGCATACTCCCGTCATCTCCATGTGTGCTAAAACAGGTACAAGCGGCATTTCTACATTCCAGAACAGATCTTCACAATCTATTTCTTTGAGTTTTGGTTCGAGCACATTTTTCAATCTCAAGGTGATATCGGCGTCTTCGGCAGCATATTCGTAAATGTCTGATGGGGCGAGATCGCGCATCGACTTCTGGTTCTTTCCCTTCGGACCAATCAGTTCTTCGATGTGGATGGTCTGATAGTTGAGGAATACTTCTGCCAAGTAATCCATGTTGTGGTAAAGTTCTGGCTGGATGAGATAGTGGGCGAGCATCGTATCGAACATCTTGCCCTGAATCTCTATGCCGTAGTTCATCAACACCTCGTAATCGTATTTGATGTTCTGCCCCACTTTCAAGATTTCCGGGTTCTCGTAGAGGGGTTTGAAGATGTTTACGATTTTTAAGGCTTCTTCACGATTTGCCGGAATTGCTACGTAGAAAGCCTCTTTTTCCTTTACGGCAAAGCTCAAACCCACCAATTCTGCATCAATGGCAGCGGTAGATGTGGTCTCTGTGTCTAGACTGAGAATATTGAATGTCAATAAATAGTCATAAAGTTTCCTTGCATCTCCTTCTGTATCAATGAGTTTATATGAATGAGAGGTCGTTTTAATGGTCTCAAAACTCGCGTTTTTTGATTCTTCCTTACCATCGGCAGGCTGTGCGCCAAATAAATCGAGCTCTCCTGTAGGCTTTGTTTGCACCTTTTTAGGTTTGTTAAGAACTCGATTAGCAAACGACTTAAATTCTAACTCGGTGAAGATTTCATCCAGTTTTGTATTGTCTGGCTCTACCCGTTTCAAATCTTCCATCTTGATCTCTACCGGAACATCGGTTCGTATGGTTGCCAGGAACTTTGACATCCTGATATCTTCTACAGCACCCTCCACTTTTTCGCGGAGCTTGCCTTTCACTTGAGAAGAGTTCTCGATAAGACCTTCTACACTACCGAACTCGTTGATAAGTTTGATGGCTGTCTTTTCTCCCACGCCCGGACAGCCTGGGAAGTTATCAGCTGAGTCGCCCATCAGAGCAAGGAGGTCGATAACCTGGAGTGGGGAAGTAATGCTGTATTTCTCTTCAATTTCCTGTACGCCCAACTTTTCGTATCCACCGCCATGACGAGGACGGAACATGAAAACATTGTTGCGAACCAGTTGTGCGTAATCCTTATCGGGTGTGAGCATGTAGGTTTCCATCCCCTTTTCACCTGCCTTCAAGGCAACGGTTCCGATGATATCATCTGCCTCGAAACCATCTACCTGAAGGATAGGGATATGATATGCCTCCAGGATATTTTTGATGATAGGCACAGAGAGTTTGATGTCTTCCGGTGTCTCTTCTCGTTGAGCTTTATATGCAGGGAAAGCCTCATGACGGAAGGTCTTGCCATGGTCGAAAGCCACCGCAATATGGGTAGGTTTCTCCTTGGTAAGTATCTCGTTGAGGGTATTGCAGAACCCCATTACACACGAAGTATTGAGTCCCTTCGAATTGATTCGAGGGGCTTTCATAAAGGCGTAATACGACCTATAAATGAGCGCATACGCGTCTAAAAGGAACAATTTATCCATAATATTCATTTTTGTGGTGTAAAATTACTAAAAAAATGCGATATTTCAAGAAGAATTGATTAATTTTGTAACAAATTTCAGAAATTAAGTAGATTTACTCACATATAATGGACTATTTATCACTTATCAAGCTGCCTATAGAGGCAGAATTAGCAGATTTTATAGATTTGTTCAACAAGTCTCTTATGCATAGCGATGGCCTCCTTTCCCAGGTGCTCGACCATATCCGTCAGCGCGCTGGAAAACGTATGCGCCCTATACTCATCTTGTTGATGGCACGTAATTTTGGAAAGGTTTCCAGTGTTACCCAGCATTCTGCGGTAGGTCTGGAGCTTCTTCATACCGCTTCGCTGGTACATGATGATGTGGTTGATGAGAGTGGGGAGCGCCGCGGACAGGCTAGCGTGAATGCTACTTATAATAATAAGGTGGCTGTGCTTGTGGGCGATTTCATTCTTTCCACCGCCTTGCTTCATGTATCTTATTCGCATTCAGAGGAAATCGTGCGTTATCTTGCTGAGTTGGGACGTATCCTGGCTAATGGTGAGATTCTTCAGCTCAATAGTATCAGTAATGAAGAGATATCGGAAGATATTTATTATCAGGTGATTAAGCAGAAAACGGCTGCTCTCTTTGAGGCTTGCGCCGGTATCGGAGCGATGTCTGCCAATGCTTCAGAACTGCAGATTGAAGAGGCGAAGCGTTTCGGACAGAACTTGGGCATCATCTTCCAGATCCGTGATGATATCTTTGATTATTATGATTCCAAGGAGATAGGTAAACCTACTGGTAATGATATGGTTGAAGGAAAACTGACTTTGCCTGTAATATATGCTTTGAAGTCTACCGGTGATGAGGAGATGATGAAGCTTGCCAGAAAGGTAAAGGCTCATACTGTGACGGCTGATGAAATAGCTCAGTTAGTGGCATTTACAAAAGAAAACGGAGGTATTGAATATGCGGATAAGCGCATGTGGGATTTCCATGCCGAAGCCATGAATTTCCTTGATACTTATGTAGAGGATAAGGATATATACAATGCCTTGAAGGCTTACCTGGATTTTGTGATTGAAAGAAAAGCTTAATATAAGAATTGAAGAAAAACATAATATAAAAAGGGTTGGTTCTCAGAGAGAATCAACCCTTTGCGTTTTTGTATTCTGTTGATAACCAGTTACTTTTCTTTAGAAGTATTTAATCTCCTTGCCAAGTATTTCGCTCAAGAGGAGGTTGGTCAGGCGTGATGTGCCGAGGCGCAACCACTGGTTGGTCAGCCACTTCTCGCCCAAAACTTCCTTCACGATGGTGTAGTAAACTACGGCATCATGAACGGTATTGATACCACCTGCAGGCTTGAAGCCAATCTGGATACCAGTCTTCTCGTAATATGCCTTGATTGCCTGGCACATGACGTATGCTGCTTCTGGGGTAGCAGAAACCTTCTCCTTGCCTGTTGAGGTCTTGATATAGTCTGAACCTGAGTACATCGCGAGGATAGAAGCCTTCATGATGTTGCTGCAATTCTTCAGATCGCCTGTCTCCAGAATGCACTTCATCTTATGCTCTCCGCATGTCTCCTTGAGTTCCTGAATATCATCGCAGAGACCCTCGTAATCTTCGCTGAAGAACTTGCCAACAGGCATTACGATATCCACCTCTGTAGCACCATCCTTGATAGCCATAGCAGTTTCTGCAATCTTAACCTCGATAAAGGTCTGAGATGATGGGAAATTGCCACTTACTACAGCGATTTCTACGCCGTCAACCTCCAGACTCTGGCTGATAAGTCCTGCGAAGTTAGGGTAGGTGCATACGGTTGCTACGTGAGGAAGCTGAGGATAATCCTTGGCAAACTGGTTCACCTTTTCAATCATCTTCAGGATGCTTTCTTCTGTATCTTCTGTATGGAGAGAAGTCAACTCGATGCTACCGAAGAGGAACTTCTTGACCTCCATGGTCTCATTCTCTGCTACCTTTTCATCGAGAATCTTCTTTACTGCAGCAGCTACTTCCTCATCGTTGAGGTTGCAGTTGTACTGCTTCAAAACTGATAAATACTTGTCGTCTGACTCTTTATACTGTCCCTGCTGTGCAAGAACCTGTTCTTTAATACTGCTCATACTTAATGTTATTTATATAATTATTAAAGTTAAGTTTTTATATGAATAGCAATTTTAATTCTTGTTATCTTGTTCTTTATCTTCCTGATGCTCAGATAGTTTTGGATTGTTTTTATGCCTTTCAGAATCCCTTTGGGTCTTCTTGTCAAAACTCTTCTGGAGTTCTTCTGTCAAGTCAATCCCTGTCTGATTTGCCAGGCAGATAAGCACCCAAAGAACATCGGCCATTTCTTCGCCTAAGTTAGGTTTCTCGCCTTTCTTAAAACTCTGGTCGCCGTATGTTCGGGCAATGACGCGTGCCAGTTCGCCCACTTCTTCTGTGAGGCAAGCCATATTGGTAAGTTCGCTGAAATAGCGTACGCCATATTCTTTAATCCACTGATCTACAGCTTCTTGTGCTTCTTTTATTGTCATCTTCCTAATTCTTTTATGGGGAAAGATGCCTTTCTTTCAGGGTAGGGCATTATTCCTTGTTGTGAGTATCCATCATGATGGTTACCGGTCCATCATTCAGCAATTCTACCTTCATATCGGCACCAAATTCGCCTGTTCCTACTGGCTTTCCGAGTGCATCGGATAGCTTTTTGCAGAACTCCTCATAGAGTGGAACGCTGATTTCGTGCTTGGCTGCTCTGAGCCAGCTTGGGCGGTTTCCTTTCTTATAACTGGCGAATAGGGTGAACTGGCTGATGACCAGAATTTCCCCATTTATATCCATGATAGAGCGGTTCATAACATGGTTTTCGTCGTCGAAAACACGGAGTCCTATTACCTTTCTGACCAGCCAGTCTACATCTTCTGAAGTGTCGCTTTCCTCTATTCCCAGAAGGATCAGATAGCCTTGTCTGATGGCAGATTTAACCTCTCCTTCTATGGTAACTGAGGCGTGAGAGACACGCTGTATTACGATTCTCATATTACTACTTTGAACTTTGAATGTTGAACATAGAACTTTATGAATAGCATTTGTGGAATGCTTGCTTCGGTTCGGTTCTTCTTCTTATTATTAATATATATAGTATAGTTTGAACTGCAAATATACAACTTTTATTTCATATTCTCGCCTTTTTCTTCGAAATATTTTGAAAGAATTTCTGCCTTATGAGGGCCTAATACTTCTGAAAGTTGTTCCAAGGATGCTTCTTTCATCTTTTTCACGCTCTTAAACTTGCTCAGAAGGGCTTCTTTAGCCTTCGGACCGATGCCTTTGATATCGTCTAATTCTGAGTGAAGAGCATGTTTGCTGCGCTTGTCGCGATGGAAGGTGATGGCGTATCTGTGCACCTCATCCTGTATCTGCGTCAGAACCTTGAACAGCTCGCTTTCGGGTGGTAGGGCGATGGTTTGAGGAGGGA
>NZ_CATKVU010000006.1:600000-850000 GCF_949820605.1 Segatella copri | reverse complement strand
ACCGCTCCAGGATAACTTACGTACACCATTCGACGCTGTGAGTATGCTCCCCTACCGATACTTTCTTAAATGCTATCCCGCGCCTTCGGTGTCTGCCTTATACCCGATTATTATCCATGCCCGGACCCTCGACTAGTGAGCTGTTACGCACTCTTTGAATGAATGGCTGCTTCCAAGCCAACATCCTAGCTGTCATAGGGACCAGACTTCGTTAGACTAACTCAGGCAGAACTCCGGGACCTTAGACGGCGGTCTGGATTCTTCTCCTCTCGGGGACGGACCTTAGCACCCGCCCCCTTACTGCCGGACTGCAGACCGTGAGCATTCGGAGTTCGTCAGGACTCGATAGGCGGTGAAGCCCTCTTGTCCTATCGGTCGCTCTACCTCTCACGGTGACCATCCGACGCGGCACCTAAATGCCTTTCGGGGAGTACGAGCTATCTCCAAGTTTGATTGGCCTTTCACTCCTACACTCGGCTCATCCAGAAGCTTTTCAACGCTTATTGGTGCGGACCTCCATCCCGTGTTACCGGGACTTCATCCTGGCCAAGTGTAGATCACTTGGTTTCGCGTCTACCCCCACTGACTGTGCGCCCTATTCAGGCTCGCTTTCACTGCGGCTACGTGTCTCGTGACACTCAACCTCGCCAGTGACGGTAACTCGTAGGATCATTATGCAAAAGGCACGCCGTCACATCGTAAGATGCTCCGACCGCTTGTAGGCGTATGGTTTCAGGAACTATTTCACTCCCCTGCTCGGGGTTCTTTTCACCTTTCCTTCACAGTACTCGTTCGCTATCGGTCTCACGGGAGTATTTAGCCTTACCGGATGGTCCCGGCAGATTCGCGCAGGATTCCTCGTGTCCCGCGTTACTCAGGATACCGCTATGTCTGATCTGGCTTCGTGTACAGGATTATCACCTTCTGTGATGTAACTTTCCAGATACTTCCACTCACCATTTCAGTACAATGTCGCGGTCCTACAACCCCGCTGGCGCCTTGCGACGTCAACGGTTTGGGCTGTTCCCCGTTCGCTCGCCACTACTGGGGGAATCATTCATTTATTTTCTCTTCCTACAGGTACTAAGATGTTTCAGTTCCCTGCGTTAGCTCTCTTACATTGGTAAGAGTAACCGTCCTTCAGACGGCTAGGTTGTCCCATTCGGAAATCTTCGGATCAAGGGTTATTTGCACCTACCCGAAGCTTATCGCAGCTTATCACGTCCTTCATCGCCTCCGTGAGCCTAGGCATCCGCCATACGCCCTTTCTTACTTTCTTTACGACTGTATTCTTGTTACTCGTTTCCGAATAACGAATAAGTAGCTCATACTTTCAGCTGTATTCTAACAAAGTGAAATCTCATCTTGCGATTTGATTTACTTTAGTCTGAACTAAAGTTCATTACTTACAGTTTTGCTTGTGTCAATATGTCAAAGATCTTCTTGCCTTAAAAGGCATAGTGGAGATTGTGGAGTTGAACCATTTTGCTTGAGCCATCCCTATATCCTTATAATGTATAAGGAATCCCAGCCTCCTGTATTTGATTAAACAGATGGTGCGTACAAGAAGAGAAGCGAACTTTTAAGTCCTGTTCCTAAATCTTCTATAGGAAATTCGTCTCTCCAGAAAGGAGGTGTTCCAGCCGCACCTTCCGGTACGGCTACCTTGTTACGACTTAGCCCCAATTACCAGTTTCGCCCTAGGCCGCTCCTTACGGTCACGGACTTTAGGCGCCCCCGGCTTTCATGGCTTGACGGGCGGTGTGTACAAGGCCCGGGAACGTATTCACCGCGCCATGGCTGATGCGCGATTACTAGCGAATCCAGCTTCGTGGGGTCGGGTTGCAGACCCCAGTCCGAACTGAGACAGGCTTTAAGGATTTGATCCGTTTTGCAAGGGACCGTCTCTCTGTACCTGCCATTGTAACACGTGTGTAGCCCCGGACGTAAGGGCCGTGCTGATTTGACGTCATCCCCACCTTCCTCACACCTTACGGTGGCAGTGTCCCCAGAGTGCCCAGCTTCAACTGATGGCAACTAAGGAGAGGGGTTGCGCTCGTTATGGCACTTAAGCCGACACCTCACGGCACGAGCTGACGACAACCATGCAGCACCTTCACAGAGGCCCCGAAGGGCGTCATTGTCTCCAAATCCTTCCTCTGCAATTCAAGCCCGGGTAAGGTTCCTCGCGTATCATCGAATTAAACCACATGTTCCTCCGCTTGTGCGGGCCCCCGTCAATTCCTTTGAGTTTCACCGTTGCCGGCGTACTCCCCAGGTGGGATGCTTAATGCTTTCGCTTGGCCGCTGACCTATTCAGACCAACAGCGGGCATCCATCGTTTACCGTGCGGACTACCAGGGTATCTAATCCTGTTCGATACCCGCACTTTCGAGCTTCAGCGTCAGTTGCGCTCCAGTGAGCTGCCTTCGCAATCGGAGTTCTTCGTGATATCTAAGCATTTCACCGCTACACCACGAATTCCGCCCACTTTGTGCGTACTCAAGGAAACCAGTTCGCGCTGCAGTGCAGACGTTGAGCGTCTACATTTCACAACACGCTTAATCTCCGGCCTACGCTCCCTTTAAACCCAATAAATCCGGATAACGCCCGGACCTTCCGTATTACCGCGGCTGCTGGCACGGAATTAGCCGGTCCTTATTCATAAGGTACATGCAAAAAGTCTCACGAGACTCACTTTATTCCCTTATAAAAGCAGTTTACAACCCATAGGGCCGTCTTCCTGCACGCTACTTGGCTGGTTCAGGCTCTCGCCCATTGACCAATATTCCTCACTGCTGCCTCCCGTAGGAGTTTGGACCGTGTCTCAGTTCCAATGTGGGGGACCTTCCTCTCAGAACCCCTACTGATCGTCGCCTTGGTGGGCCGTTACCCCGCCAACAAGCTAATCAGACGCATCCCCATCCATCACCGATAAATCTTTAATCTCCTTCAGATGTCTTCCAGAGATATCATTGGGTATTAGTCTTACTTTCGCAAGGTTATCCCCAAGTGGTGGGCAGGTTGGATACGCGTTACTCACCCGTGCGCCGGTCGACGCCTATCGGAAGCAAGCTTCCAATATCGTTTCCCCTCGACTTGCATGTGTTAAGCCTGTAGCTAGCGTTCATCCTGAGCCAGGATCAAACTCTCCATTGTAAAATATCATTTTTACCTAGCCTTGCGGCTTGGTTTGTTTGTTGTCTGTACTTAGGACGAATATCCTTTTCGTTTATTGAAGCTTAGTAAACCTGACTTGTCAATTGCTTGACGGTTCGTTTCTTTTACCCAGTCAACTTTCTTATTTCTAAGAAGTTAACCGCTTCTTGTACTACTTGTCTGTTTATGTAAAATCTTTCAAAGAACTCTTTCTTTATTGCTAAGAGAAACCGTTTTTCTCAAAAGCGAGTGCAAAAGTACTAACTATTTTTCATTCCACCAAATCTTTTCGCAAAAAAGTTGAGTTTTCAGTATATTTTTAACACTTATAAAGACTTTCTGAAGTTTTTCTTACCACTACACTTTATTTTATACATGCATACGCCTGCCTGCATGTGCGAGCTCACACCCGCAAGCGCATTAATAATATTGTACTCATATTCCAAGACCGAAAAGAAATCAGGATTCAACTAGAAAAGTATTATCCGGAGAATATATCTATCAAATGAAGAATATTACTATACGAAGAAGAATATTATCGAAGAAAAGAGAGAAACTCAGAAAAACATTTTGCCAATTTAAAAAAATATAGTACCTTTGCACACGTTTTAACGGATAACAAGATTAATTACATATATTTTAAGACTTTCAAATGAAGGCATTAGCAATTAAGTCGAGTTTGTTTTCCTGTTTAAAGACATACAACAAGAAAACATTCATGTCTGACCTCATGGCAGGTATCATCGTTGGTATCGTAGCCCTGCCTCTGGCCATCGCATTCGGTATCGCTTCTGGCGTGACCCCTGAAAAGGGTATTATCACCGCCATTGTAGCAGGTCTCATCATCTCCATCTTCGGTGGAAGCAAAGTGCAGATTGGTGGTCCTACGGGAGCATTCATCGTTATCATCTATGGCATTATCCAGAAATATGGCATGGAAGGTTTGACGATAGCGACACTGATGGCTGGTCTGTTCCTGGTTCTCTTCGGACTTCTCCGTCTTGGAACCATCATCAAGTACATCCCTTACCCTATCGTTGTGGGATTTACCAGTGGTATCGCCGTAACTATCTTCACGACCCAGATCAAGGATCTCTTTGGATTGACGTTGACTTCAAATCCTTCTGATTTTCTGGAGAAATGGGGCGTCTACTTCCAAAACTTTGACACCATAGATCCTTGGTGTGCCCTTATCGGAGTAGTAAGCGTAGTGGTTATCGCCATCACCCCCAAGTTCAGCAAGAAGATTCCGGGCTCTCTTATTGCCATCATCCTGATGACCGTTGTAGCCTTACTGCTCAAGCAGTTTGCCGGCGTTGAGAGTATCAAGACCATTGGTGACCGCTTTTCTATCAGCAACGAACTGCCTGCAGCTCAGGTACCAGCCATGAATTGGGAGACCATCAAGAGTCTTGTATCACCAGCTATTACCATCGCCATCCTGGGAGCCATTGAGAGTTTGCTTTCAGCAACTGTTGCCGATGGTGTAATCAGCGATCATCACGACAGTAACACCGAGTTGGTAGCTCAGGGTTTGGCCAATATCGCCTCTCCCCTCTTTGGCGGTATTCCTGCAACAGGTGCCATTGCCCGCACAATGACCAATATCAATAATGGCGGTAAGACTCCTATTGCAGGCATCATCCACGCCATAGTTCTGCTGCTCATCTTCCTCTTTCTGATGCCTCTTGCCCAGTACATACCAATGGCTTGTCTTGCCGGTGTATTGGTAGTTGTATCTTACGGAATGAGCGGATGGAGAAGTTTCCTGGCATTGATGAAGAATCCGAAGAGCGATGTAACCGTACTTCTGATTACCTTCTTCCTCACCATCATCTTCGATTTGACAGTAGCCATTGAAGTGGGTCTTATTATCGCCTGTCTGCTCTTCATGAAGCGAATGAGCGAAACCACCGACGTGACAGCTATTACCGATGATGAGATTGACTTGAACAAGGAGTTTGACTTCCTCTCAACCAACCTGGAACACTATACGATTCCGAAGGGCGTAGAAGTATACGAAATCAATGGTCCTTTCTTCTTCGGAGCTGGTAACAAGTTTGAGGAAGTGATGGCAGCTTTCGGTGACCGTCCACTGGTACGCGTCATCCGTATGCGCAAGGTTCCATTTGTTGATTCAACCGGTATCCACAACCTCACCAACCTCTGCGAGATGAGTCAGAAGGAGGACATTCAGGTTGTACTCTCCGGTGTTTGCGAGAAGGTAAACGCCCAGTTGGAAAAGGCTGGTTTCTACAATATTCTTGGCAAGGATAATATCACAGATCACATCAGCAAGGCTCTGAAACGTGCTGAAGAGATTATTGAGAAGAAAACTGTTAATAGTTAATAGTTTACAGTTAACATTTTACTGATTGTAGACCATCAAATAAAAAAGATGCATTGCTGAATATACCAGTAATGCATCTTTTTTTATTGTCATCAAGTAACTGTTAACTATAAACTGTTAACTATCAACTATTACAGAACCTTTCCCAGAAACTCCTGTAGTCTTGGCGATTTCGGATGGTTGAATATTTGCTCAGGACTTCCGTCTTCCGTGATATAGCCGTCACTGAAGAAGAGAACACGGTTGGCCACTTCTCTTGCAAATCCCATCTCGTGGGTCACCACCACCATCGTCATTCCCTCGGCAGCAACATCTTTCATCAGCTGCAGCACCTCTCCCACCATTTCCGGATCGAGAGCCGAAGTCGGCTCATCAAAGAGAATTACCTCAGGATTCATCGCTAAGGCACGGGCGATAGCTACGCGCTGTTTCTGTCCGCCCGACAGACTGTCGGGATAACTGTCGGCCTTATCCAGCAATCCGATACGGGTCAGGAGTTCCGTTGCCTTCTCATCAGCCTCTTCCTTTGTCATCTTACCCAATTCTACCGGAGCCAGCATGATGTTGCGGCGTATGGTCATATTAGGGAAGAGATTGAACTGCTGGAATACCATACCCACCCTCTGGCGCATTCGGTTAATATCAACATCGCTTGATGTGATATCCATATCATCGATAAAGATTTTACCCTCGGTAGGTTCTTCCAGAAGGTTGATGGAACGCAGGAAGGTACTCTTGCCACACCCCGACGGACCGATGATGGCAACCACCTCACCTTTCCTCACCGAGGTTGTAATGCCTTTCAGCACCTCGTTGTCGCCGAAGCGTTTACGAAGTCCTTCTATCTTGATTATTTCGTTCATTTTATCCATTGTTATAAAGCTTTTGCCCTTTCAGGATTCCTCATTTCCTTTCGCTCTTTCTCAGTCTCTTCTCCAGCCTTCTCACTCCTGCGTTCAGTCCGAGAACAAGAACGAGATAGAGGCAGGCTACTACGCCCAACGGCATCATCGCTTCGTAAGTAATGCTTCGGATGATGTCGGAACCCTTGGTCAAGTCTACCAGTCCGATATAACCGCTGATAGAGGTTTCCTTGAGCAGAGTGATAAGCTCGTTACCCATAGCCGGAAGCACATTCTTGAAGGCTTGCGGAAGGATGATGAGACGCATCGTCTTGCCATACGAAAGACCAAGACTTCTACCCGCCTCCATCTGACCATTATCCACCGACATGATGCCCGAGCGGATTACCTCGGCAATATAAGCTGCCGAGTTCAAGCCGAAGGCGATGACAGCCACCAGTATCTTATCGACATCTGCCGATGCAAACACCACATAATAGATGATGAGCAACTGCACCATGGTTGGCGTGCCTCGCATGATGGTAAGGTACAGCTGGCAGAGCATGTTCGGAATCTTCCAGTCGCCCTTACGTTCATGACGTGCACGGACAATAGCTATCAGCGTTCCGAGTATCACGGAAAGGATGATGGCGAAGAAGGTGATGATGAGCGTATTGCCCAAACCCTGCAACAGATACTGATAGCGGTTGTCATCTATGAAGCAGGATTTAAACTTATCTATCACTCCCGGCTGGTTACCAGCAGCTTTCACTTCATTGGAATTCACCATGATAACCTGTCGCACATCGGCATAGGAATCTGTAAATCCGATATTCTTCTTCCGTTCAGGAGTAACCGTGATGCCGGCGATACCCGCATCCGCCTTACCAGCCTGTACAGAGGTGATGATGGCATCAAACTCCATATCAAGAATCTCGACATCCACGCCCATCACATCGCCGATGGCATTCGCCACATCCACGTCGATACCCACAATCTTGCCATTCTGGTAATATTCGAAAGGCTCGAAGGTAGCGTTGGTGGCAAAACGGAGACTCGTCTTCAAGCCGAGTTTCTGCAGTGCTTCCGGTCCCACCTTCTTCACATCAGAAGTCTTTGGCGTATAAGCTACGGCTATACCCCGTTCCAGATGGCGGTTGACGATGGAATCGATGACGCCATTCTCTTTCAGGATACGGATGGCATGATTGATGGACTGCTGCAACTCAGCATGATCCTTAGCCACGCAGATGGCGAAAGAGGACGCATCGAAGGTTTCGGGCAGGATACGGAGCGATGGGTTCACCCGTTGGAATGCCTTGGCTGGCGCCTCATCGGTCACCATGCAGTCAATCTTACCCTGCAGGAGTGCCTGGATGGCATCGGCTCCCTTGTTGTACCGTTCTACCTTGGTACCGCCACCTTCCTTTTCCAGCTCCGTAGCTAGTCCGTCGCTAGTGGTACCGAGCTGCACACCAATCACAGTCCCCTTCAAATCAGTCTTGCTCTTGATTTGCCTGTCAGCATCTGACGCTCCCGAGCCACACGCCACGAAGAGCACACTCAGGAGTAAAGTCAAGAAGCCCAGCTTAAACTTTCCCGTTTTTCTGTATTTCATCATTCCAGGCATTCGTTTATTGCTGTTTCAAATACTCAGCACACATCTCTGCACATCTTTCTCCGTCTACACCAGCCGATACGATTCCGCCTGCATAACCAGCACCTTCGCCACATGGGAAGAGTCCCTGGATGCGGACATGCTGCAAGGTTTCGCGGTCACGGACGATGCGGACAGGCGATGAGGTTCTCGTCTCCATCGCTATCAGTGTAGCCTCGTTGGTCAGGAAACCATGGGCATTCTTGCCGAAGGTCTTGAAGCCTTCCTGCAGTCGCTTGCTCACGAAAGACGGCATCCAGAAATGCAACGGACTCGAAATCAAGCCTGGAGCATAGCTGCTCTTTGGCAGATCATAACTCAATCGATTGTTCACGAAGTCAGCCATGCGCTGTGCCGGAGCAGTCTGCTTCATGTTGCCCTGCTGCCAGCATTGCTTTTCCACGATTTCCTGGAAGTACATCATCTGGAGTGAAGAGTGAGGAGTGAAGAGTGAAGCATTCTCCTGTGCCTTCATTTCCTGCTGTTCGATGACAGACTGATGTTCCTTCACAAACTGCGCCACATCCTCGGGATGAGTTTCCACCACCATGCCCGAGTTGCTCCAGGCAGTACCGCGGTTGCTCGGACTCATACCGTTCACCACGAGCTGTTCCGGTCCTGTAGCAGCCGGAATCACAAAACCGCCCGGACACATACAGAAGCTATAGACACCTCTGCCATCTACCTGAGTAACGAAGCTATATTCGGCAGCAGGCAGATATTTTCCTCTACCACTCTTATTGTGATACTGAATCTGGTCGATGAGTTGGGAAGGATGTTCCAGACGCACACCTACGGCGATGCCTTTTGCCTCGATATCTATCTTTGCCGAAGCGAGATAACGGTATACATCGCGGGCACTATGGCCTGTTGCCAGGATAACCGGTCCGCGATAAGTTTCCTCAGCACCAGTAGCCAGATTCACGGCTTCTACGCCTATCACCCTATCGCCAGCTGCGGCATCAGGTGCCGTCAGCTTACCTTCACTCTCAAGGATCAGACGAATCATCTTGGTCTGGAAATGCACTTCGCCGCCACACTTGATGATGGTGTTACGCATGTTTTCAATAACGCGTGGCAACTTGTCGGTACCGATATGCGGATGGGCATCTGCCAGGATATTGGTATTGGCACCATGCTGGCAGAATACGTTCAGAATCTTATCTACACTTCCCCTTTTCTTGCTTCGGGTATAGAGTTTGCCGTCACTATAAGCACCGGCTCCACCTTCACCGAAACAGTAGTTGCTCTCCCCATCTACCTTCTGAGTCTTGGTAATGTTAGAGAGGTCCTTCTTGCGTTCGCGCACATCCTTGCCTCGCTCCAGCACGATAGGACGGTATCCCAGTTCTATCAGGCGCAGGGAAGCAAAGAGGCCGCCAGGTCCCTCACCCACAACGATAACCCGAGGTCTGCTGCTCACATCCGGATATTCGGTATGGACATACTGGTCGTCCTGCGGAAATTCGTTGATATAAGCACGCACCTTCAGGTTGACGAAGATGGTGCGCTGACGGGCATCGATGCTTCTCTTCAAAACCCTCACCTGGTTGAGCGTTCTTACATCCAATCCCTTTTCTTTGGCGAGATAACGCTTGATGCCTTCCTCGCTGACTGCCTGTTCGGGCAGAATTCTTATCTGGTATTCTTGAATCATTTACTTTGAGCTTTGAACTTTATGATTAGTTTTATAAAAGTGACGAGTGACAAGTGACCGATTCCATATTATGGATTTCGCGTTACATTCACAATTCACTTTTCACTTTCACTTTTTCATGCTTCCATTGTAGCCAGCACTTCGAGCGTATCCAGCTGATACATAGTGAACTTACCATCTTCCAATGTTGCAAAGGTTGGCGGATTGCCACCCTTCGGGAAGGTGATGCTGCCGGTATTTACGATGGCCTGTCCCTTCTCGTTATGAGAGAGTTCCCAGAGATGGGAGTGGCCATAGATCATAGCCTCGTAAGGACCCTTCGGCATGTATTCCTTATTGTATACATGTCCATGGGTCAGAAGATAGCGCTTGCCTCCGTCTACCAGCAAGGCATAGGTCTCCATGATAGGGAAATCGAGGAGCATCTGGTCTACTTCCGCATCGCAGTTGCCACGCACGGCGATAATCTTATCTGCCAGCGCATTCAGTCTTTCTACGATACCTTTAGGATCGATTCCTTCCGGAATGCGGTTGCGGGGACCATAATTGATGATATCCCCCATGATGCACATCATGTCACAATGTTCAGCCTCGAAGAAATCGAGGACCTTTTCCAGGGCTGGCAAACAGCCGTGGATATCTGAGAATAAAAGATATTTCATTACTTGATTCAAAAAGTATTAATACTCACCCTCAACCCATTTTTTACCAGATTCAGTATATTTCATCCAAATAACCAAACCGACACCAATGATTGCTGCTATTGCAAAAAGTATTGTCAACATTTCCATAATTATTTCTTTTTAAATTCTACTTTTAATAAATAATTGCCTGCATAAGCAAAACATGCAGCAGCGATTACTGCGCATCCCATGCAAACATAGTTAGTTACTCCCATTGCCTCACCTGTAAACAGTGGCGACAATGCACCAATTCCAATACCGCTGCATACCATCTTTGAAAGACCAAAGAAATACTCAGCCAGCATCTCATTTCGTTTGAAATTGCGTTCAACGAGTTGATCTTTACTATTTACTTCTGTAACCATATTGCTAATGCTTTGAATTACATCGGCAAAATTAAGCAAATAATCCGAAACACCCAAACATTTCAACGTTTTTTATATATATAATAAGGTATAAGGAAGAGGAAGAGCCTGTAATTATCTACAGAAATAGCTTTTTTATCTACAATATGCTACTTTTTTATCAAAATCCTTGGCAGTTTGATATATTATTCGTACTTTTGCCATTAAGTTCTGCTTCGGCCCCGGTCGTTTCGGGGGAGGCATTACATTACCAACGTAAAATTCAAGAACATATGAAAGTATTAAAATTCGGCGGAACATCGGTTGGTTCCGTAAAAAGCATCCTCAGCTTGAAACGTATCGTTGAAAACGAGGCTAAGAAACAGAGTGTAGTGGTTGTCGTGAGCGCGCTTGGCGGTATCACGGACAAACTCTTGCAAACCTCTCAACTTGCCCTCAAGGGTGATGAACAGTGGAAAGTAGAATTCGAAGCCATGGTTGATCGCCACCACAAGATGATAGACACTATCATCACCGACACTACAGACAGAGAAAACTTATTCAAATCGGTTGATGCCCTCTTCGAGCAGTTGAAGAGCATCTATTTTGGTGTGTACCTCATCCACGACCTCAGCGAGAAAACACAGGATGCCATCGTGAGTTATGGTGAAAGACTCAGTTCCAAGATTGTTGCCACATTGATTCGTGGAGCCAAATGGTTCGACTCACGCAACTTCATCAAGACTGAGCGCAAGAACGGCAAGGGCAAGCATGTACTCGACAGCGAGCTGACCAACAAACTGGTAAAAGAAGCCTTTGCAGAAATTCCACGCATATCTCTCGTTCCGGGTTTTATCAGTCGTGACAAGAACACAGACCGCACCACCAACCTTGGCCGTGGCGGTAGCGACTACACAGCAGCCATCATAGCAGCTGCCCTCGATGCAGAAGTGCTCGAAATCTGGACTGATGTAGACGGTTTCATGACCGCCGACCCACGTGTCATCAAATCAGCTTATACCATCAACGAACTGAGTTACGTTGAGGCGATGGAGCTTTGCAACTTTGGTGCAAAGGTCATCTATCCTCCAACCATCTACCCGGTTTGTGTCAAGAATATTCCTATCAAGGTTAAGAACACCTTCAACCCAGATGCTCCGGGCACCATCATCAAGAACAAGATAGATGGCGACCAGAAGCCTATCAAGGGTATCTCTTCCATCAACGGTACAGCGCTCATCACCGTAACCGGTCTTTCCATGGTCGGTGTGATTGGTGTAAACCGCCGTATCTTCACCGCTCTTGCCAACGAGGGCATCTCTGTGTTCATGGTGTCACAGGCATCATCTGAGAACTCTACCTCTATCGGTGTGCGCGAGCAGGATGTAGAAGAGGCTGTAAAGGTATTGAACAATGAGTTCCACAATGAGATTGCCGATGGTGCCATGTTCCCAATGCACGCAGAGAAGGGCTTGGCTACTATCGCCATCGTGGGTGAAAACATGAAGCATGCTGCCGGTATCGCCGGTAAGCTCTTCGGAACCCTCGGCCGTAGCGGTATTTCCGTCATCGCCTGTGCACAGGGTGCTTCAGAGACCAACATCTCGTTCGTAGTGAAGAGCGATTATCTGAGAAAGTCACTCAACGTGCTCCACGACAGTTTCTTCCTTTCAGAATACAAGGTTCTGAACCTCTTCATCTGCGGTGTGGGTACCGTGGGCGGAAAGCTCATCGAGCAGATCAAGAACCAGTATGCCGACCTCATGGAGCGCAGCAAACTGAAGCTCAACGTGGTGGGTATCGCTTCTTCCAAGAACGCCATCTTCAACCGCGATGGTATTGATCTCGAGAACTACAGCGAAGAACTGAAGAATTCAGACCCAAGCACTCCAGAGGTTCTGCGCGATACCATCCTGGCAATGAACATCTTCAACAGCGTGTTTGTAGACTGTACAGCCAGCAAGGATGTGGCCGCTCTCTACCAGAGTCTGCTGGAGCACAACGTAAGCATTATCGCAGCCAACAAGATAGCTGCATCAAGCGAATATGAGAACTACGAGAAACTGAAGAAGACAGCCATCCAGCGTGGTGTAGTATTCCGTTTCGAGACCAACGTAGGTGCCGGTCTTCCTATCATCGGAACCATCAACGATCTCCGCAACTCCGGAGATAAAATCCTTAAGATTGAGGCAGTTCTCTCGGGTACGCTCAACTTTATCTTTAACGCCATCTCCAGCGTCGTTCCATTCTCTGAGACCGTGAGACTGGCTAAGGATAAGGGCTACAGCGAGCCTGATCCACGTATCGACCTGAGCGGTATGGACGTGATTCGCAAGCTGGTGATTCTCTCCCGCGAGGCAGGTTACCGCGTAGAGCAGGAAGATGTAGAGAAGAACCTCTTCGTGCCAGACAAATACTTCAAGGGTTCGCTCGACAACTTCTGGAAGAAACTTCCTGAACTCGATGCCGATTTCGAGGCTAAGCGCAAGGCGCTCGATGTAGAGCACAAACGCTGGCGCTTCGTTGCGACCCTGGATGGCGGCAAGACAAGCGTAGGTTTGCAGGCTGTCGGTCCTGAGCATCCGTTCTACAATCTGGAAGGTTCCAACAACATCGTGCTGCTCACCACCGAGCGTTATAAGGAATACCCTATGATGATTCAGGGCTATGGTGCCGGAGCCAGCGTAACTGCTGCCGGTGTATTCGCCAACATCATGAGTATCGCTAACATTTAAAACTTAACATTAAAAGAAGAGATGAAACATATTATCATTCTTGGCGACGGAATGGCTGACCACCCGGTAGAAAGACTGGGTGGAAAGACTCTCCTGCAATACGCCAATAAACCCTATATGGATATGCTTGCCAAGAAGGGCAAGACAGGAAGACTCGTTACCGTGCCAGATGGATTCCATCCGGGTTCTGAGGTAGCCAACAGCTCTATCATGGGCTATGACCAGAACGAGGTTTACGAAGGACGCGGACCGCTCGAGGCTGCCAGCATCGGCTATGAACTGGAGCCTACCGACCTTGCCCTGCGCTGCAACATCATCAATGTGCAGGACGGCAAGATTATCACCCACAACGGTGGTAACCTGGAAACGGAAGATGCGGATGTGCTCATCAAGTATCTCAACGATACCCTCGGCAAGAAATATCCTGATGTCAAGTTTGTTACCGGCATCCAGTATCGCCATCTTCTGGTGGTGAAGCACGGAAACAAGCATATCGACTGCGCCCCACCTCATGATCATCCCAACGAGGAATGGCATAAGCTGATGGTGAAATCTATCTTGCCGGAGATTGGAGGCGAAGAGGGTCACATCAGCCGTCGTGATACAGCCGACCTTCTGAACCAGCTGATTCTCGAGAGTCAGGAACTCCTGGAGAACCACCCTTTCAATGTGGCGCGCAAGGAGCGTGGCGAACGAATGGCCAATCTTATCTGGCCTTGGGGCGGCGGTTACCGTCCGCACATGCTCACCCTCTCCCAGATGTATCCACAGATCAAGAAGGGTTCTGTGATTTCTGCCGTAGACCTGATCCGAGGCATCGGCCATTACGCCGGTCTGCGCAACATCATAGTTGAGGGCGCTACCGGTCTTGCCAATACCAACTACGAGGGCAAGGCAGCCGCAGCTATCCAGGCATTGAAGGATGGCGACGACTTCGTTTATGTTCACGTAGAGGCGAGCGACGAGGCAGGTCATGATGGTGATCTGGAACTGAAGCTGAAGACCATCGAGAACCTCGACCAGCGACTCATCAAGCCTATCTTCGATGAGGTAAGCACCTGGGACGAGCCGGTATGCATCGCTGTTCTCCCCGACCATCCTACTCCGGTAGAGATCCGTACCCACGTAAAGGAGCCTGTGCCTTTCATCATCTATTACCCTGGCATTGAGCCGGATAGCGTAGAGAAGTATGACGAGGTAAGCTGCGTGAGTGGCGGTTACGGCATGCTGCAGCTGCAGGAATTCATGAATGCCTTCATGGCGATCAATTAAAATCAACGGCTTCATGATAGCCCCCAAAGCTAATCATAAAGTTCAATGTTCAAATCTCAAAGTTCAAAGTAAAAAATGAAATATTATTCAACAAATAAGAAAGCACCCATCGCCGACCTTCACAAGGCGGTAGTTAAAGGTCTGGCAGAAGACCGTGGTCTCTATATGCCGGAAATCATCAAGAAGTTGCCACAGGATTTCTTCGACAACATCGAGAAACTCTCCTTCCAGGAGATTGCCTACAAGGTAGCTGATGCCTTCTTTGGCGAGGACGTTGATGCCGAGTCATTGAAGAAGATTGTATACGATACCCTGGCATTCGACTGCCCTGTAGTCGAGGTAGAGCCAAACATCTACTCTCTCGAGCTGTTCCATGGTCCTACCCTCGCCTTCAAGGATGTGGGTGCGCGCTTCATGGCCCGTCTCCTGCAGTACTTCGTACGTCAGGAGGGCAAGGAAGAGGTGAATGTGCTCGTAGCTACATCGGGCGATACCGGTTCGGCTGTTGCCAACGGTTTCCTCGGCGTTGACGGCATCCATGTTTACGTGCTCTATCCTAAGGGCAAGGTGAGCAAGATTCAGGAGAGCCAGTTCACTACCCTCGGCCAGAACATCACAGCCCTCGAGGTAGATGGCGTATTCGACGACTGCCAGGCACTGGTGAAATCTGCGTTCATGGACGAGGAGCTCAACAAGCACATGAAGCTCACTTCAGCCAACTCTATCAACGTAGCCCGCTTCCTGCCTCAGGCATTCTATTATTTCAATGCCTATGCCCGCATGAAGGAGAAGGGTCTCGCCGACAAGCTGGTTATCTGCGTACCTAGCGGCAACTTCGGCAACATCACAGCCGGACTCTTCGGTCATGAGATGGGATTGCCTATCCACCGCTTCATCGCAGCCAACAACGCCAACGATATCTTCTACGAGTATCTGCAGACAGGCAAGTACAATCCACAGCCTAGCAAGCAGACCATCGCCAATGCCATGGACGTAGGCGACCCATCAAACTTTGCCCGCATCTACGACCTCTACAAGGGCGATCACGATGCCATCGCTGCCTACATCGGTGGTGCTACATACAAGGACGAGCAGATTGCAGAAACCATGAAGCAGTGCTACAATGAAACCAAGTATGTGCTTGACCCTCACGGAGCTTGCGGCTATCGCGCCCTGAAGGAGCTGTTGAAGCCAGGTGAGGTTGGCGTGTTCCTCGAGACCGCTCATCCAGCCAAGTTCAAGGAGAAGGTAGACAGCATCCTTGACAGCGACATTGAGATTCCTGCCCGCCTTGCAGAATTCATGAAGGGTGAGAAGAAGAGCATCCAGATGACCAAGGATTTCGCATCATTCAAGAACTACTTGATGAACGAATAAACCATACATACGGAAAAGCCTTTCTCTTTCTCAGGGGGAAGGCTTTTCCCATTAAAATAAACTCAGACTCAGATTTGTCAGGACAGAAGGGTCTTGAATTTTATAACAACAGAAAACGGGAAAAATTTATGAAGATTGTTATTCTAGACGGCTATGCCGCAAACCCGGGAGATTTGGATTATCATCTTCTGGAGAAACTGGGCGAGGTGGTAGTTTATCCTCGCACATCAGATGCAGAGAAAGTGGAACGTGCCAAGGATGCCGACATCATCCTTCTGAACAAGGTGCAGATAGATGCAGAGACGCTGGCGCAGCTTCCTAAACTGAAATACATCGGTATCCAGGCTACCGGTTTCAACGTGGTAGACATCGAGGCTGCCAGGAAACAGGGCATCATCGTAACCAATATTCCTGCCTACAGCACCGACAGCGTGGCGCAGATGACCTTTGCCCTCATCCTTGCCGTAACCAACCGCGTAGAGCATTATACCCAGGAGAACCGCAACGAGCGCTGGGCTTACAATAAGGATTTCTGTTATTGGGATACCCCACTGATGGAGCTTGCCGGCAAGACCCTGGGTATCATGGGATTGGGCAATATCGGCATGAAGGTTGCCAACATCGCCCGCCAGTTTGGCATGAACATCTGTGCCTGCACCAGCAAGACTTCGAGCAATCTGCCTGAGTGGATCCAGAAGGTGAGCAAGGAGGGTTTGCTTGCCACGAGCGATATTCTCTCGCTCCATTGTCCGCTCTCAGATGACACCTATCATTTCATCAATAAGGAGAGTCTGGAGAAGATGAAGGATACTGCCATCCTGGTTAATACGGGTCGCGGTCCGCTGGTAGATGAGGAGGCCGTAGCTGCTGCCCTCCACGAAGGCAGTCTGGGTGCCTACTGTGCCGACGTAATGGCTCAGGAGCCGCCATCAAAGGAGAATCCGCTCTTCGGCGAGCCTAATGCTTACCTCACCCCTCATATTGCCTGGGCCACCTACGAGGCTCGCGAGCGCCTGAACAAGCAGGTAGCCGCCAACGTAAAGGCATTTCTCGAGGGCAATCCGATTAATGTCGTGAATAAGTAAGGTTCTGTAACATCATGGCAAAAAATAGACGGAGAAAATAATATTTTTTCAAATGTTCTTGGATATTTAAATAATTCTTCATATCTTTGCATAAGATAAACTGCACTCGACAATCTGAAAGCAAGCTTTCATTGCACTCGTTTGCATTATCTTTGCCACAAATAAAAAAGAAAAGGTATGAAAGAGAAGAAATATCACTTACAGGAAGACCATGGTGCTGCTTTTGCAGAAGAGCCAACACCGGCCTATCATGAAAATACTACAGTTGTACTTCCTGGAAAAAAAATCGCCGAAGATAACTTCGATGATGATTTTGAATGGGATAGAATACCTGAAGGATGGGGACCTATCAACGAAGAAGAAGCCATAGCCCGTATAGAGGCCATAGAAGCCGACATAGAGCAAAATGGTCTCATTGACGAAGAGGATATGATAGAACATCTTAAAGCAAAGGGATTATGGCTTATATAAAACCATCTAAGCCATTTAACCAGGAGCTAGAAAAAGTGTTAGCCTATGCTCTATTTGAATTTGGAGTTACCACAGTAAAGCGATTCAACCAAGCATACCAAAGCATTCGAAATCGCTTGGCTATTCACCCTTACTCTTCGCCAAAAGAACCTCTTCTGAAGAGTTTCTTACGTTCATACCGTAGTGCCATCATCATGAAAAATTGGAAAATCATCTATCGGTATGATAAAGAATACGATAGAATTATCCTTGTTGACTTATGGGATATGAGAAGAAATCCCAAGTACCTGATTAGACAGTTCAGAAGAAAACTATAAAAAAGCAGCCAACCTTCAATATACCAATTGAAAGTTGGCTGTTTCTTTTTCTAACACCTTATTTAAGGACTTAGATGGTTTAATCTAAGCCATAAAACTTTAGTTTTAAGATGTTCTATCATTTCTTTTTCACCAAAACATAGATGATGACGGGAGCGCCGAACAGCGGGGTGACGGCATTCAGCGGGATGATGCCACCGTCCGACGGAAGGGTGCAGAAGAGATTGCAGAGAAGGGCTATGGCTGCACCCATCAGCATCGTGACGGGCAACAGACGGCGATGATTCTCCGTGCTGATGATGAGGCGGGCGATATGCGGCGTTGCCAGACCGATGAAGGCGATGGGACCGCAAAAGGCGGTAACCACAGCCGTAAGAAGACCGGTGATGATGAGCAGAACGATGCGCAGACGCCTGATATTGAAGCCCAGATTCTCGGCATACTGTTCGCCTAACAGCATGGCGTTCAGCGGTTTTACAAGGAGCAGAGACGCAGCCAGGGCAATGAGGGCTAACGGGATGAAGAACATCATCTGCTGGCTCGAAACATTGCCAAAGCTGCCCATGCCCCAAACCATATACGATTTCACGCCCTCTGCCGTGCTGAAGAAATTGAGCAATGAGATGGCGCTGCTGGCAAGATAACCCACCATCAGTCCGATGATGAGCAGTACCGTATGGCTGCGCACAATGGCAGAAAAGAAGGTGATGATGCCCATCACCACCATAGCCCCTATAAAGGCTGCGATGAGGATAGCCAGGAAACCGCCGATGGCATAGTTGCCGGCATCGCCCAGAAATCCTACCCCTAAATCATCCAGGGCAATATTGCCGCCAAAGGCAAGCATCACGATGGCTACGGCCAGTCCGGCTCCGCTGCTGATACCGAATACGTCAGGACCCGCCAGAGGATTGCGGAAGGCTGTCTGCAGGAGCAAGCCGCTCGTGGCGAGGGCTGCGCCCGAAAGCAAAGCGGCAATCGCCGCCGGCAGTCGTGATTCCAACAGAATATAGCGATAGGTTTCGTCAGTCTGAGAGCCCGAAATAATCGCCCCCACTTCCTGCCATGAGATGTTTACACTCCCCCATGCCAGGTTGGCAAAAAACAGTATGATAATGGCGATTGCCCCTAAAACGATGGTTTTCATTCACTAAAACTATTTCTTGTAAAATCTCTGATTAAAGCCCTATTTCTTATAAAATCTCAATTTGCCGAACCGCTCGCCATGAGCCAGGATGATGAACTCTCTGAGCAGCAGTTCGGGATGGAAACTCGTAAGCTCGAAATAAGGTACCGTAGAGGTATCTACCTGATAGATATTACCCCGGTTGAAGGCAGCAAGAGCCTTGTAGCCGTCATATTCCTGAAGCAGTTGAGCCTGCGACAAAGGGGCACCACCGAAATACTTGAATGCCCATACATCCACCTGCTTTCCCTTCGCCAAGATTTGCTCCGGACTCATCGCCAGACTTCCGCTGTGCTGATCGTCCTCGAAGATATAACGGGCGTTGGCATCCTTCAGCAGAATACCGATAGTACTCTGACCTCCAGGCACATACCATACGTTGCCCGTCTTTCTTTCGGTCAGGATGGAGAGACCCTTCGGATACCCGGCTACCTCAGCTTTCAGCTTCAGATATTCCTTTTCTATCTTCGCAAAGAGCGAATCTGCCTTTGGTTCGCAAGATGCAGCAAGAGCGGTCTTCGGTGCATTCCCGTCTTTTTTAAAGAGCATGCCGTAGAATTTCATCCATTCCGCCCTGCCCAGTGGCGAAGACTCCATATAGTCGGCAGCCTCGATGATGGGCACGTGCAGCTTATCAAGCTTGCCATATCCTCCGCTGTTTTCGAAAGGCGAAAGGAGGATGGCTTCGGGTTTCAGGGCAATGATGCGCTCGATGTCGGGTGCCATGCTCGAACCGCAATCCACGATGGAATTTCGGGCAGCAGCATTCTCTGCAGAAACATTTCCTACAGAAGCTTTTCCTGCAGAAGCAGCCCTCTTCTTTACATCCGGAATATTGATGTAATCGAGGTCGCAGACACCACGGATGGCCTGCTGGCAGCCCAGTTCGTACATCAGCTGGCAATGGGGAGCGATGAAAACGGCACTCCTCTCCACCGGTGTGCGCACGGTATCGGTAGTGCATCTCGCTCCCGTGCTGCGCCTTCTGGCAAGCATCGCCACCGTCTTATCCCCCTCCTTTCCCTTCGGAATCAGGATGTAGCGATGCAGCATCGTTCCCGCCTTCCAGGGGTTGGCGATGATAGCCTCAGCATACTGATAATCAATGCATTCTGCTGCATCGGAAGCCTCTTCCCCATCGCCATGCTTCACGATGGTAAGTAACTTGGCGTACTTCATCTCCAGGGTATCGCCAGCCTCCGCATCAGCAGCAGCCGTCTTTCCTCCCTGGCATGCCGCCATCAGCAGGGCCGCCGTAGCCCCACACAAAAGAATATACAGTTTCTTCATAATCTTACAAAATATGTGTGCAAAGATACGAAGAAATCTCCATTTTCCGTTTGTTTTCTCGAATATTCTTTGTACTTTTGCCCTCAAATTTAACTAACGCTACAATTTAATAAGTCAAAATGAAGAAGATTATCTGGGGCATAGCCCTTTTATTCAGTACATCGATGGTCGCCGGTGCGCATACCTGCAGTCATAATTCAGCACAGAAATGCGGCTGCAAGAGAGGTTATTACACACAGTATTACGGCGATAAGCCCGAACTCATAAAAGAAGCTATAGCTTGGGCAGAGAGCGATATCTGGCGCAATGGTTTCGACAAGGCGAAGCCACATTCCAGCGTAAACCTCGCAGATTTCTATCTGCAGTATCAGAAGAATCCGCAGCAATGGCAGGCGCTTTTCGACTATCTGGCAAAGACCGATTTGCTGAGCATTCCGAAGGGAAAGCACAAGATTCCGGGTTCCGACCTCGTGGTAAGTGTAGAGGACAGCAAGAACGAGCCGCTGGAAAAGCGCCGCAGCGAGAGTCATAACAAGCACATCGATTTTCAGTATGTAGTAAAGGGCACAGAGCGTTTTGGCGTGATCGACCACTACTCCAGCACCCCCAACTGCAAGTATCGTCCCGACGTAATCCATTATGACTACGACCGCCGGAAGGCCCGTTTCTTCGACAGTACCCCCGGCGAGTTCTTCATCTTCTTCCCTAGAGACTGGCACATCGCCAAGGTGGCAAATGACACCAGCGACCAGACGATACGCGTCATCGTGGTGAAGGTGGATTATGTGGAATAATCCTCTATTTGCTAACCACCATTTTCTTGCCCTTCACGATGTAAACACCGGCTGGCAAAGATTGTAGCTTCTTGTCATAACCCACATGCATACCTTGCAGATTGTAGACATGCCCAGAAGTTCCCCTTTGCATGACCACACCTTTGATGTCCGTGTTCTCTTTCTCCACGATTTTTTGGAATGCGGACCAACCATATGCGCTCCGATATAAGGCGGCACTACCTATAGGTACATACAAGGTACAACTTCCTAAATCCACTCCATCAAACTCAGGGATGGCAGACTCAGCTCTCGCCATTCCTCGACTTTTGCCAACGGCTGCATCCGAGGCAAGAGTCGGAGGAATAGGATTCTGCAAAGAAAGTTCCTCCAGCTTGACGCAACCAGCAAAGGCCTTTTCGCCTATCTTGGAGACAGAGGAAGGTATAGTAACCGACGTAACTTGCTGGTTACCCTTAAAGGCATAGTCTGCTATCACGGTGACAGGATATTTAGTGCCATCATCCAACACGAGCGTGTCTGGAACAACATAGTATCCCTCCACATCGGTTCCCGAGCAGAAGGAGGCCGTCTGGGTAGAATCCACTGGCGTGATGCCTGCGGCACCTTGCTCCCAGTATTCCTCGATGCTCTTGAACCCACTCAACTCCTGGTTCTTCTGGTATATCTCCTTATATCCCTTAGGCACGAGCAACTTCGCCTGCGACAAGTCCACCTGTGCCAGCATCTCGTTAGTATTAGGTATCTGTCTCCAAGCCACCTTGAGGGTATTCAGCTTTTGGCATGCGTTGAAGGCCACAGAACCGAAAGAGGTCAAGGAAGAAGGCAACGAGATATATCGCAACGAGCATCCCTGGAAGGCACACTGTGCAAGATAAGAGAATCCGTCGGGCAACGAGATACTCTCAAGTCCCGATCCATTGAAACCCCATCCACCGATACTCTTGAGCCGTGATTTCTGCGGAATGTTGATGTTCCTCAGACTTGACTGGCTAAATGCTCCATAGCCTATCTCCTCTACGCTGGCAGGTATGCTCACTTCCTCCAAGTTACGACACTCGGTGAAGGCGTTCTTGCCTATAGCCACCACTTGGTAGCTATTGCCGTCGCTAGCCGTCACCATCTCTGGAATCACCACATAACCTGCATACGAGTCATACTTGCTGTTCTTATAGGTCACGGTAGCAGTCTTCTTGTCGGCATTCAACTGATAGTAGATACCATTTATCTCGACCGCACCTTCCTCGATGTCATCATAGATATGATTATTCTCCATGCTGAGTATTCCGCCAGAGACACTGACGTCTATAAAGCTTTGTCTTTTGTCGCCAAATATCACCTTGCGCCAATCGTTTCTTCCCTTGATGCTAACCACAGGATACATCTTGTAAGTTCCGTTGGCTAGTTTCTTATCGAAGGTCACAATGTTAGGTTCCTGTGGCGTAGTCCATATACCTACCGAAAGATTACCATTTATAGGGGCATACTCCACCTTCCCGTCAGAGGTATTCTCGAAGGCGAAGGCGAAGTCGTACTGGAAATGGGCAAAAGTGCTGATGGCTATGCCCATCGAAACTTTATGCCCCTCAACGCACATGAAATCCAGGGAGGAGGAAGCCACGAAGTCGCCCTTTCCACCCTGGTTTTTCTGAATGCCATATATCACATCAGGATTCACGTCGTATCCTGTGGCGGAAATCAGGAAATATCCATTGACATATCCATTCCATCCGAAATTAATGTGATAATAGCCCTCTTGGTTGAAGCCGTCGCATAAGAATTCATGGGCATCACCCTCGCCCTTCGAGTTGCCACCTCCCAGCATGACTGGTCTGCCTTGGCGCAACTCGTTCTGAATCGTGCCCTCATAATACTCGGCCGAGCATTCATTTCGGTCTAACATGTTTATGCTCAGGTCATAATCGAAATAGTCTATCAGCGACTGGGCTGCGGAGCCGGAGCTGGCTCCCGTGCCTCCGTCATCATAACTGGCACCGTTGGCTATGCCACAGTCTGCCATCAGCTTGGCGACAGCCATCTTCGAATCTTCGCTGATGCTTTCGTCACCATATTCATACTGAGGCTGCATCAAGTCCCATCGATAGGTTGACTTGCTGAAATCAGCCGACAAAGTCTGTCCGTTCCATTCATAAGACGCAGTTCCCCGGCCTTGCTTTGGCCACTTATGATAAGCCATGATTTGTGCCATGGCGGTCTGCACACAACCCGTCACATAATTACCTCCATGATCGTCCTTTGGGCACAGAAGGTTGTAAGGCCAACCTTGTCCCCAAGCGATATCCCCCAGTAGTGGATTCACTGGGTCTTGGTAGGTAATGGTTGTGCCGCCCTGGCTTCCATCCGCCGACTTAAGCAGGCTGATACCTTGCGCATACCTATCGAGGAAAGCCTTGATGTAAGCAGGACTGGAACTATAATCCAGGCTGCCTCTCTCCGAATAGCCCAACACGTTTTGTCGGGTGCGCTCATCGGCCGAAACGATGACAAAGCCATCGTTCTTGCCTCTATTGAAGATATAGAAGCATTTTTTGTCACCGACCCTAGCCGTATAGTTGTTGACCAGGTTTTCATTCTGTACCATTTTTTCCCCTCTCATACTTCTTGCAGCATTACTTTTGAAAAAAGATGCGGCGATACGCTTAGCCCTGGCTTCATCTATGCTTTGGGCTGTTGCCGAAAGCAAGAACGATAGCAGGAGCAAGAATGATAAAGTAAATCTCTTGTTCATAATTTTACGCTATTAAAGTTCTTAAAAAAGTTCTGTGGCAAAGGTAGCGATTTGTTCCCAATGGCGGCGAGCACGGTTTTAGCGATGCGTTCGTCTTCCATCAGGAATTTGAACACAGAATCGTATATCGGAAGACTACTAAATACCAACTTCCTTAACGGATACTACGGAGCAATCATTCACTTGCAACAACACCTGCATGTCATCAGCTCCTTCCTGGTCAAGTCCTTTCATAAGGCAGGTTGGGCATGATGACACCTGACGCCTGGCTAGTTCCTCGCTATAACCACTTATACGACTCAACTGAGCGACTAAAGCCTCAGCATCGTTCACTTGCTCCAAGACCACAGAGTAATTGCCCAAATTGAAATTCGGGTATCCCATTTCCATGGTGATGTTCTGTACAGACCTGCTGGACTCCTCTTTCTCCCGATGCTTGTCGAAAATGCGCAAGCAGAACTTGACGACATACCACAGGACGACAAATACCAAGACCACCATGCCTATCATACACCCCACTGCCTGAACAGCCATGTTACTAGAGCCCCACCCTCTAAAGCAAGACCCTACAAATCCTTTTCCACTAAATATTCCCATAACTACTCTATTTTTTATGATTAATAATGAATAATCCTCCTTGCTAATCTACCCGATGAAGGTTTTCAAAGCCACTCTCAGCATAGACATGTCCATCACTACCTTTATAATAGGTACGTTGTGCCAAGACAGAAAGGGCGAAGATACCGGCTATGACCATCAGCACCTGAAGGATAATCTTCAGAAGCACGATGATAACTCCCCAGGCCGCTATCAAAAGTCCGACGAGATAAATAACGGTAAAGATGGTGACTATCAAGCCCTTGCCTGCACCCAGCGCCTCGGCATTCTTCTTGACAGAGATGGCGATACCCGAAAACAAAGTACCCAAGAAAAGGATGAACATGATGGCATCGCTTACCATCCCTTGCCATCCAAGCCACAACTGCACGATCATGGCATAGGCTATCAACACCGGTAAGCACGCGGCAAGACTCACCATAGCAGGCTTAAGGCTAAGCTTCCCCTTCTCCTCAGCAGGAACATCGGCGAAGACCAAGGTCTCAAACATCTTAAATGTATAGAACTGCAAAGCCACTACTGCGCCAAATGGGATTACCCGGAATAAAGAGCCAAAGAACCCATAACGGTCGTTGTCGCACCACCAAAACATATCGCCACCAAGAACCTTGTAGCCTACCACTTCTATGATGGATATGAGAAGCATGCAAACCGGTATAACCTTCAGAGCCAAAGGAACAGCCGGAGAACTCTTGCGAGCCACGAAGAAAGTGGCCAGAATCATACCCATTAATATAAGTACCAGCACAGCAGGCGTATAGGTGGCATAGAAATGACCTAGGGCGGAGTGTTTCTTCACCGTGTCCTCGCTCAATGGATTGACCGTGCCCTCAGAATTGTCGGCGCTGAACTTCAGATCTCCCATATACGCCATATAGGATGCGCCATCCTTCTTGAATGCCACATAATATCCGTTGGCCTTTCCGCACGACTCGATTTCCATCCCCTTCGGGAATTTCACACTTTGGATAGGCTCGCTTATCTTCCAAAGCGAATCGGGCTTCGAGGCTACCATACACTCGATGGAATCTCCCCAAAGAGGATCCAGTACAAACTTTTGAGCCGAGATAGACAGACAGCTCAATAACGCGATGAAGAAAAAAGCTAAACGATGTTTCATAATAGTTTGTGATAATTAAATGATAAACTAGGGAAATACTAGCAATATAAATTGCCATACGTTTGCAAAGTTAGCCTTTTTTTCTGTACCAAGGGGAGTTTTCGGTAAAAAAATAGTTTCATTACGTAAAAACATGATGATTTTTACGCAATGAAACTTCTGGGAAGCCGAGAGGACAGGCCTCGCCCACCAAGATGCCGCCCTGACGAAGCGTGAAGGGACCATTGCCCGTATCAGTAGCACATCCTGCGCCCGAAGTACGCTGCTGAGCGATTCACGTCACCGCTTAGCGATCATCTGCTACAAAAGTATAAAGAATCCCAGAGATGGCAAAGTGGCAAATCCCCAAAAGATGATGGGGAAAAATCAAATAACATTCATGAGAACCCATGCAACATTTTGCGGATTTCGGCAAAAACAGATAAAAACATTTTGCGGATTTCGGCAAAAGTTGTATCTTTGCACGCATAATCAACTAATAATTAGACAAATATGCATACCTCTTTGGACAAATTCTCAGAAAAGTATTCTTCGAGAATCGCCCACAAATATCTAGTTTATACCAAAGATTTGAAGAAGGATGGCGATACGCTTTGCGTACCTATTTATATGGTACCACTACTGCCCTAAACCTACTCTATCTTGATGACCACCTCACCCCCACGTCTTAGCATCTTGCTGACCCGGTCGAAGAGCTGGAGGAAGAGTTCCTGGCTCCTCAGTACGAAGCCGGGAGCATGGGCCTCGCCGATGAGGATGCCACCCTGGCGCAGACGGAACGGACCATTGCCCGGCTGCATCATGGGACAAGGAAGGGCATAAAGCTCTTCCAGACACCCGAACTCATGACTCTTGCGCTCCATGCGGCAAAGCTTGCAGGTTTCGGGGAGAGGAAGAGAGGAAGATGAAGAAGAATCATCCCTTATCGGTTCGAGGAAAAGCATCTGGCGGGCGAAGCATTTGCATTTAGCCACCATGATGTGATATTCACCCGGCTCCAGACAGCCACCCTCGCGCTCCATCGTATCACAAATGTACTGATGGCCTACAACGATACCCTGGCGATTAACTACTTCCTGACTAAGGCGACCAACAATGGCGCCATGATCTCTACGAAAACGATTTAAAAACAACTTCATCATAACACGTAACAACTTAAAAACAACAATAGAAAAACATTTGAAATTCACATTCACTTTCACATTTTCTGAACGTAAAACGACTGGTAATAATCAGACAAATCCTTGCAACCTTCCGGCAACTGATGGTACACCAGCTGAGGGAACATTTCCTTCAGTTTCATATAAAGACCGATGCCCGGCTTGTCCTGATCAGGCCACATGTGAAGATTCCTTCCCGCTAAAAGATTGCGACATTCTTCATTACAAAGCGTAGCACTCGGGATGGCTATTGCCTTGTAACCCATAGACATAGCGCTCCAGCAGTCGGTACATCCCTCGGTAATAACCAATGGCTCTTTTTCTGTCACCTGCGGCAAGATCTGCATCCCATATACCATCGGCTTGCTACCTGGTGCAAACTTAAACCGCGGTTTTTCTTCAGTCTTATCTCCCAGATATCTGCTCTGAACCGTCAGCAGATTGCCATGAACGTCATAATAGGGAATCAACAGGGAAGGACCATCAAAAAACTTTCCACCAAAGCGATAGCCAGCAATGGAGAAATCTGTGCTCACCACTCTACACCAATAGATATATTCCGGGCGCAACTTTCTCTGATAGAACAGGAAATCCTTGGCTTTATCTGTCAGTTTCTTACCCATGAGCATACGCATCAGATAATCTACGTCAGGCTTATGCTGAAACTCGCCTCTGAGATTGAGTCTGTCCGTATCACATTCAGATTTTCTATGCTCAGCAACAGCTTTATCCCGATGAAGCACATCCTTACGGTTTCCCGCAGAATGATTACCGGCGCAGATATTGAATCTTCTGCACAGCCATTGGCAAGCCTCCGAAAAAGAGAGATTCTCCCGTTTCATCACCAGGTCGATATTATCTCCACCCCACCCGCATGCAAAGCAATGACAAGTGTTGGTGGAAGTCCAGAAATGCAAACTCGGATTGGTATCATTATGACTGATACAAAGGGCATTATGATACCGCAAACCCATTCCCAATTCATCAGCAACCTCCAGGATGCTGATAGCTCTAAGTTTAGAGAGCGTATTTGAATCAATATATTCTGCCATCTTCTAATTGTCTTTTTTAATATTACCATCACCAATAGTGCCTTTCTGCTGCGTCTTTCTAAGCACCTTTCTATCCTCGCCCTTTGCTGGTTTTTCGAGCCATCCACATCTGCGCCAGTTGCACACCATGTTGCGGGCAGGGGTCTTGAGCTCCTTCTGCTTCAGAAATTCCTCCAGGAACTGATAAGAGAATTCCTGCGGCAACTCGCTGAAATAGTCTACAGTATGATAAGGCTCTCCTTCGCCCTCGGCAGAAATCTGCTCGAAAGCCTTGCCCCACCGCTGCAACATATTCTGCAAGATGCGGTCGGCACAAGCCAGATAGGTCTGCCTAACCAGTTTCCGGATTTCCTTCTCGCTCTTCTTCCCTTCCACTTTGTAAAGCACTTGCATGAGGGCAGCGATGCGGAAGGCTGAAACCGAACTGCGCTTGTAGAAGACATCCATCGACTTGGACATGGTTTTCACCACCTGCTGGCGGCAGTCGTTACACCATTTTACCACCGTCTTGTAGAGCCAGCTCATATCCTCCTCTATCTCCTGATGGAATTTTCCATCTTCCTCGTAGCACAACCCGAAGAGCTTGTCCAACGTATTCTCCAGCTCATTACGCTGCGTATCGGTCAACGCCTGAAACTGAGGTGGATTGTCGCCCAGATGACTGATGAGCGGGCATAAGATGGTTCGGGTTACAGCACCGCCCTCAATGGCAGCTTTGTTCATATATCTGCTCACCGCACTCTGAGTGCCGCAGAAAACGAACGACAGTAAGGCATCTACCATGGCACTATAGCTGGATTCGCTCATGAAATCCTGACCATAGACGCTGCCCAGATCGTATGCCGTCTTGATAACCTGCGAGAGGTCGGCAAACTGGCGCTTGGCCGAATGCACGATGGCAGAAATCTCATCGGCAAATTCGAAGAGCGTCTTCGGAGCACCATAAAGCTTGACGGCAGCATCGCATCGCTTGATAAACATGGTGAGCGATACGGTTTCGGGCAGGATGGTGATGTCGGTCTTCGGTTCGGGTGGCAGCTTGCCATCCTTCTTTCCCTGGCGCCGCTTCAGGGCAGCATACTCCTGCTCCTTGGCTCTCATTTCGCTGTCGCGCTCAATGAAAGGTTTCATCAGGGTACGCATGATGTATCTGGCAAACGACTTTCCGCTCGACTGCTCGCCCTCTACGATGACCTGCAACACGATGGCCGATTTTTCTCCCTGATTATCATACACATACTGTATTCTGACACGTGTAAGATAAACGCTGAGCATGGCAGCAGCCACCACCAGCGTAGGATACTTGAGTTCAGAAGGCGAAGTAATCATCCATTCTCTGATGCCCGACGGATAATCCTTATCGGCAATCAGGTGATGCATGGGCATCTCTTCATTCTCTTCAGCCTGTTCAGCCAGCTTTGTTCCTTTCAACCCAGATGCCAGCTTTGCTCCTTTCAACCCAGATGATACCATGTTATTGATTCCGCCCTTGGTATCCTCAGGCTTTGCCACTGGATTAGTCTGAGACGCTTCCTGTGGAGGTATTTTCTTTCCTTTTTCCATAATCCCAATCATTGATTATTTCTGTATGCAAAAGTAAGGAAAAAAAGCCTCCCCGGCAATAGGCGTCCTGCCGGTTCGCCTCCTACTAAGCCTCATCGCCGGCAACTAAGCCTTCCGCTAAGCCTCCAGCTCATCTGAAGGCAAAAATTCCCCTAAGCCTCCAGCTCATCTGAAGGCATAAAAAAAGCACTTTCTGCTTGCAAACGAAGCAAAAAGTGCTGATACTGTATTATTTCTAAAAAATCTTCTGTTCAGATATGTTCCTATTCTTTTATATTATCACCCTCACTGACATAAGAAAGAACCAAACGGCGAACCACGGCATGAATGTCTTCATTAGGGAACTTCTGGCGATATTTCTCCGTAAGGTCTTCACAGAAATACATCTTGCTATGAACCAAAGAAGAAGGAATATTTTGATGCATAAACACATCGTATGTTGCAACAGGCTTGCCATCCTTTGTGTCGACAGGCACAATATCCATCTTATACCAAGCATCTACAGAAGCGGCAGAGAACAATCTATAATTGTCCTTACTCTCCACTCTACCAGCGATGCTCAGTATATATCCGTCAGCAGACTTATCGTCCTCAGGATTCACCGCATATAGCATATATAAAGGAGAAAGCGACGAGTGTCTTTTTATGATAAACTGATATTTCTTGCTTCCTCCAAAAGGAGGGTTTGCCTTTAAATCCTGCTCTATATCCTCACGAATTTGTGGCGCATCCACCACAAACTCTACTTCGCCAGTATAATTGACGACAGTTTTCGATGACCATGGATTTATCTGAATAACTTCATCATTGTCATTATTGTCATTGCTGTTGTCACACGCACAAAAAGCCAAGACTACCAACAGTAGTAAGACTGATTTTTTTACTAAATACTTCATATCCTAATTTGTTTATTAAACCTATTCTATTATTAAACGTAGAATATGCCTAAAACTTGCTCTATTTTACGTTTTTAACATTCCATCTAAAACTTGCCAACACTCACAAGAAGCAATCATTTCCCCGCTTCCTACTGCCCCTTACGGTAGATGGCGACAAAACGGTTAGCGATATTGATGAGTTTCTGCCGGGCTACTGGGTCTTTCACATCATCAAAACTCCAGTTGGGAAATTCGCCACGCATCTTGGAGAAACGCTTGGAGATGACATTGGCATTGGTCAGATTGGAAGGCAGACCCAACTGCTCTGTAAGATAGTTGCAGAAAGATTTGCCATTTTCAAAGTCGCCGTCAAAATCTTTGATACTGGAGAGCGCCACCATAATCAGGGCATAGTCTTTCTTCAAAGGAATAGCCTTCTCGTCTATCATCTTCTGCAAGGCTCGCTTTACTCTTTCTCCCTGGCTCAAGTCGCCCCATTTCTTCTCATTATCTTCTTCCGTTTTTTCCTGCCCGCCGTTTTCCTGATGCTCATCGTCTGTCACTTCCAAATCCAATGCCCTCTGCGGTTCAGGCTCGAATCCGTGCAGATAATCTTCATCATTGTTCTGGCGCATCAGTTCATTAATCTGAGATGAGACGAAGAAACCATCCTCGCCATAATAACCGATATTGGCTGCCAGCCGCTCAACCACCTCATGGTTCTTCACGACTGCTCCGAGGCACCGCTGAGAAAACTCCTGAGTTACGTAGCCTCTCCATTGCCCCATAATCATTGAGCAAAATTGAAACACTTTCGACTCCAAAGGCATCATCTGAAGTATCACAGCTGCCATATACAGGATGACAAATACGATTCTCTGCCGCTCTTCCTGAGCTGTAGCATACCCATCCTCATCAACATAGTTTTTCTCATATTGCCCTATTCCTTCCACAAAGGCTAGGCGGCTCTCGGTATCGGTATGCGAAAACATCATTTTGTCTACGATGCAGAATACCTCATAAAAAACATCCTCGCATGAACATCTGGACGTAGGAAACCACGTCTTATCATTGAAGATATCATGGGTGATGGCTCTGAAAACCTGATAAATCATGTGTTGCGAAAAAGATTTATCTACCATCTGTCTGGTCTTCATCTTAAATAACCTCATCGTCGTAACCCTTTAAATCATCAAGAATCATATCAAGAGAATTGATCAAAGCAAACTGAGAATTCCCATGACAATCGCAACAGACAGCATCTCCTATAACCAGGGCAGAAATCTCTGCATCAGATATTTTCACCTTGGTTCGTTTCAGCGAACGGGAAGAGGTGCACGGACCTTTCCAATAATATACCTTGATGCCGTAATCTTCCTTGCTGCACAGGTTCACCATCAAGGCAATATCTCTGTTTGCCTTGTCTAAGTGCAACTGCTTACCTTTATCTGTACCAAATTTTACCTCATACATACTGGCATTGAGACACTCCATTAATGACTGCTGCATCTGCAATTGCAGGACAAAGGAATATGGCGCATCGCTGAGAGACTGATGGCGAGGAAAAGAAAACACCACAGCCCTTGGCCTGCAGCCAGCCTTGATTCTTTCAGCCACGGCATCAAAGAAATCACCAGGTGGCAACTTGGCAGAAATCACCATATTCCAGCCATATTGATTCGCCACCCTGTTGATATTATCACGCAGAAGAGCCACCACCTTGTCCTGTCCTCTTTTGCCGCCGAAGATTCTAGATTCTTCCACAAAAAGGAAACCTCTGTTGGGGCGATTATCAATGATTACCTTACAGAAAGGCTGGTTGTGAATTTCATTCTCCTTAAAGTTACTCCAATAAAATTCTTTTTTGTCTGCGCATACATCCAGCACAGCCACACCTTCGCGAAATCCCAATATTCGGTTGTCGTGAATAACATCTTCCTCATTCTTCCGTGATTCCACCAAAGTCATTTTCTTGCTTTTCAGCAAACTGTCCATTACCTTCTCGAAACCAGTCTGACATTCCTGATATTTTTCAGGCGATGACATTTCGAGAAAATCCAAGGGTAGAGTACCCTCGATACTTGAAAGATTCCGGCTTTTGCAGAAATCATACTTGAAGACAACAAAAGAAGTCTTTTCGGTGCTGTTTTTGATACGTCCAGTCATTGGCTTGCGATTTAAGTTATACCATGAAAGTTATTTTTCATAGCATCTACAAAAGTAATACTTTTTCCCCGAATAAACAAATAAATTCTAAATTATTTTTTATCAAATTGTCTTTTTTTCATAAAACCATCAAAACAAAATGTGAAAGTGAATGTGAATTTGAAATGTAAATCAATGTATCGGGTTGTTCCATCCATTCCTTTTATTGGATATTGTGAATGAAATTCAGTCCTCGCGCGCGTACCTTATTATATATATAATATGAACCTATTATAATGACTACTATTACTTAAACACGATTATACGCTTCTCCTTCAGGTAACATTGAAAAACATTTCAAATTCACATTCACATTCACATTTTTGCCTTTCCTTCTATCCACCAGCTAACCCACATAGCAAGTTACTGTGCGCCCGATGCCCCCAAAACTGCGTGGCGACGCACCACCATCTGCGTCCCGACGCAGCGGGCGATACGTCGGGACGTAGCGCCGACTGCATCGGGACGCAGTTGGAAAGGCAAAACATGCCATGTAATGTTAACAAATTTAACATTTAATTTAATGGCCATTAAATTAATGGCGGTTAAATTAGGCGGAAGAGAATGGGATATGAGGGAGGAATGCACGTGATTCGGGACAAGGATGCACGTGATTCGGGACAACTATTGTTTTTCAGAGAAAAATGTTGTATCTTTGCATTGTCGTTCAAAGATAGGCTGAATTAACCACTAAAAAAACTGATTGTTGAACCATTAAAAAAAAGAAAGGAAAAAGAAAATGAAAAAGGAAGTTTGGAAAACTATCTTGCAGGTGATTATCGCTGTACTTACTGCCGTAGGCACCACGCTCGGCGTTACCAGCTGCATGTAAACTGATTTGTTTAACCATTAAAAAAACGATTTGAATTATGGGTATTAAAGTAAAAGCAATTGAGCGCAACGTAGCGTTCGAAAAAGGTAAGCAAAAGTGGGCATTCGTGATGCAGGCTGAACTCTACAGCCAGCTCAACGCCACGAAGGTGATAGAAGAAGCTGCCGTTCGCAGCGGATTGCCTAAGGCGGTGATCAACGCCGGATGGTCGGCCATCGGCGAAGTGATTGCTGCATGGGCCACCGAGGGCCACAGCGTGGCTGTGCCAGGACTGGGCAGCCTCCGATTCGGTCTTAACTCTACCGCCGTAGAGGATGTGAACAAGGTGAGCGCCAACCTCATCACCCGCCGATACATCATCTTCGTGCCTAACACCGACATCAAGAAGGAACTCGAAGAGACCTCCGTCAACATCACCTGCTACGACCGAAACGGCAAGGTGGTGAAGCAGGTTACCTCTACCGATACGCCTCCTACTACCCCATCCGGAGGCGATAATCCATCCGGAGGCGATAATCCATCCGGAGGCGACACCCCATCGGGCGGCGATTCTACTGGCGGAACCGGAAGCGAAAACGGCGGCAATGGACTTGAATAAAAGGTGCTGAGCCTGAAAAAGTAAAACCCTCCCCAGGTCTTAAAAAGTCCTAGGGAGGGTAAACTTTGTCTGGCAGTTAAATTGTTTACGCAATGTACCATACCAGACGTCCCGAACACAACATGCTAACCCACACATAACCCCTTCGAAATCAGCATGTCGCTAACAATCCTTTGTGCCTCAAATAAATAATACTTTTTTCAAACTAAATCCAATCCTAGCCTCTCGGCGAAAACATATTTAAAGCTTTTATCTCGTTTCAAAACATGATAGTAACATAGTCTGCAGCGATATCAACCAGCTTCTTGCGGCGGGCTACACCTATTATATAATGAGCCTCCTTCGCCGAACAGTGGAAGTATTTCTTCACAGCTGTTACCAGTTCTTCCTTGCTTATCGAGCCTATACCCTTAGGATAAGCCTTGCGGATAGCCTTCTCGATGTCCGCCATCTTATATTCATGGTGGCGCTTGTGGAAGTACTGCGATACGATGATAGATAGAACTATCACGAGCAGGATGATGATAAATACTACAGACTTGTTCATTTCATTATCTCCTTTTAATTGATTAGACAATATCAGGTTCGCTGAATCACCCTTCCGGGTGCTCCAAGTTTTCAGAATCACCGATAGCCGTTATCGGCAAATCCACTGCAAATATAGCATTTTTTCTTGAAACAACAACATTTTTCGGCATTTTTTTCACTATTTCTGCAAAAAAACTTGCTAAATACAAAAAAAACACGTATTTTTGCAAGAAAATAATCCTTAAGACAGAAAGATAATGCAAGAAACTGTAAAGAAAGTATTGAATGGCGATTTTAATCGCAAGAAAGCATTGCTGTTTCTTATAACGGCTCTGCTTACCGTTATCGTCTGGAACCTGCCCATCGACAGCTTTGGCATCGACGGGCTCACCATTGTGCAGCAGCGCGTCATCGCCATCTTCGTCATGGCCGTGATGCTCTGGCTCACCGAGGCCATACCGGCATGGGCTACCAGCGTAGTGATTATCTTCGTGCTGCTGTTCTTCGTCAGCGACTCCGCCTTTAAGATCATGCAAGGCTCGGAGGCAGAGATGGGCAAGCTGCTCGACTATCAGGGTGTGATGGCGTGCTTCGCCGACCCTACCATCATCCTCTTCCTGGGCGGTTTCGTACTCGCCATAGCCGCTACCAAGAGCGGACTCGACGTGATGATGGCGAAGGCCCTGATTGCGCCATTCGGCAAGCGTTCTGAGAACGTACTGCTGGGCTTCATGCTCATCACCGGCATCTTCTCGATGTTCATCTCAAATACAGCCACCGCCGCCATGATGCTCACCTTCCTCACACCGGTGTTCAAATCATTGCCGCCTTCGGGCAAGGGCCGCGTGGCGCTCACCATGGCCATACCTATCGGAGCCAACCTGGGCGGTATGGGTACCCCTATCGGAACCCCTCCTAACGCCTTCGCCTTCAAGGTGCTGAACGACCCTGCAGGACTGAACCTGGGCATCAGCTTCGGCGACTGGATGCTGATCATGGCCCCTATGGTGCTCATCATGCTCCTGATGGCATGGGTCATCATCCGCAAGATGTTCCCGTTCTCTGCCAAGACCATCGAGCTCAACATCGAGGGCAACATGCAGCACAACTGGCGCACCACGGTAGTGGCAGTCACCTTCCTTGCAACCATCGTGCTCTGGGTATTCGGCAAGCAGCTGGGCATCAACGCCAACACCGTGGCCATGCTTCCTATCGCCGTATTCGCCCTTACGGGAGTGGTTACAGCCAAGGACCTGAAGGAGATTGACTGGGCTGTCATCTGGATGGTGGCAGGCGGATTCGCCCTCGGATTGGCGATGAACGGCACCGGTCTGGCCGAGGCAGCCGTAAAGAGCATTCCGTTTGCAGAATTCAATCCGCTGGTCATCATGATCGTATCCGGACTGGTATGCTTCATCCTGAGTAACTTCATCTCCAACACCGCCACCGCCGCCCTGCTCATCCCTATCCTTACGGTGGTATGCGCCGGCATGGGCGACAAGCTCAACACCATCGGCGGCACCTCTACCATCCTCATCGGAGTAGCGGTATCGGCCAGCTGCGCCATGTCGCTGCCTATCTCAACTCCTCCTAACGCCATCGCCTACTCTACCGGCCTCATCCAGCAGACCGACATGGTGAAGGCAGGACTCACGGTGGGCATCCTGAGCATGATAGTGGGCTACGCCGTGCTCATCACCTTCTGCAAGATGGGTGTGCTCTAGAGGGGCATCATCTGCGAAAATACACATTATTATATATATAAAGGAATGAAAAAGATTGTTATAGGAATCGACGTAGGCATCTCTACGACCAAGATTGTGGGCATCGATGAAAGCGGCATGGTGGTAAGCCCCATCCGCATCAAGGCCACCGACCCTATCACCTCGCTCTACGGAGCCTTCGGCAAGTATCTTCACGACAACAAGATTGCGCTGAACGATGTAGAACAGGTGATGCTCACAGGCGTAGGTTCAGCCTATATCGACGAGCCCATCTACGGACTGCCTACCTCGAAGAGCGAGGAGTTCGTGGCCGACGGACTGGGTGCCCGATACGAGAGCAAGCTCGACCGCATGATCGTGGTGAGCATGGGAACCGGTACATCGCTCGTAAAATGCGATGACAACGAGATAAGGCACATCGGAGGCATCGGCATAGGCGGCGGAACCCTGGCAGGACTGAGCCGCATCATGCTCAAGACCGATGACATCAAGCAGATTATCAACCTGGCCAAGGACGGCGACGTGAGCAAGATAAACCTGCTGATAGGCGACATCAGCGCCAAGCCTCTGCCCGGACTCCCGATGAACGCCACCGCATCGCTCTTCAGCAACGCCAAGGCCAACGCTTCGCGCGAAGACATCGCCATGGGACTCATCTGGATGGTGCTGCAGTCGATAGGTTCGGCTACCATCCTCTCATCGCTCGAATCGGGCATCAAGGATTTCGTGCTCATCGGCAACCTCACCCTGCTGCCGCAATGCCGCGAGGTGTTCCCAGCCATGGAGAAACTCTACGGAGTGAGGTTCAGAATACCGAAATACTCGGAATTCTGCACCGCCATCGGAGCTGCGCTCGACTATAAGCGACAAGCAAAATAATCACCCCCGAATCGCCGCAATGCCCTATACACGGGCGTTGCGGCGATTTTCATTTCCACCCCCTGCCACGGCACACAGACAACAAGGAAAAAACGCACACAAGCGCACAAAATACGCAACACGCTGATAGATAACAACTTAAACGTTTCGGAAAACAGAAATTTGTCAAAGTTTCCCAAAACTTTTTTGTTTTCGCCTGATTATCAGCGACTTAATGTTTTTTAACGATAAAAAAGTTGTCCAAAAGCAATTACTTTCAGAAATATTTTATACCTTTGCAATATCAAAATGAGGTACATATCTACCTCTTCAAGTCATAATGACTTAATACTAAGTAATTTAAATATTAATCGTAAAAGTAATACTAAAATGATCCAGACAGTAGTAAAGCGTGACGGACGCATCGTTGGATTCAACGAACAGAAAATCATGGCAGCCATTCGCAAGGCCATGTTGCACACCGACAAGGGTGAAGATACCACTCTTATCGAGCAGATAACCGACCACATCTCTTATCGCGGCAAGAGCCAGATGAGCGTTGAGGCCATTCAGGACGCCATCGAGATGGAGCTCATGAAGAGTGCCCGCAAAGATGTTGCCCAGAAGTATATCGCATACCGTAACCAGCGTAACATCGCCCGCAAGGCGAAGACACGCGACGTATTCATGAGCATTGTCAATGCCAAGAACAACGACATCACCCGTGAAAACGCCAACATGAATGCCGACACACCAGCCGGCATGATGATGAAGTTCGCTTCAGAAACCACTAAACCATTCGTCGACGACTACCTCCTCTCTGAGGATGTACGCGACGCCGTCATGCACAACTATATACATATTCACGATAAGGACTATTACCCAACAAAGAGTCTCACCTGCGTGCAGCATCCGCTCGACGTGATTCTGAACCACGGTTTCACAGCCGGTCACGGTTCAAGCCGTCCTGCCAAGCGCATCGAGACCGCAGCCGTGCTGGCTTGTATCTCTCTCGAGACCTGCCAGAACGAGATGCACGGCGGTCAGGCCATCCCAGCCTTCGACTTCTATCTGGCTCCATACGTACGCATGTCGTACCAGGAAGAGGTGAAGAACCTGGAGAAGCTGACAGGCGAAGACCTGAGCAACCTCTATGATGCGCCAATCGACGACTACATAGAGAAGCCGCTCGATGGATTGCAGGGCCGCGAACGCCTGGAGCAGCACGCCATCAACAAGACCGTGAACCGCGTGCATCAGGCGATGGAGGCATTCATCCACAACATGAACACCATCCACAGCCGCGGCGGTAACCAGGTAGTATTCTCAAGCATCAACTACGGTACCGATACCAGCGCCGAGGGCCGCTGCATCATGCGCGAAATCCTGCAGAGCACCTATCAGGGCGTAGGCAATGGCGAAACAGCCATCTTCCCTATCCAGATATGGAAGAAGAAGAGAGGCGTAAACTATCTGCCTGAGGACAGAAACTACGACCTCTACAAGCTGGCTTGCAAGGTAACAGCCCGCCGTTTCTTCCCTAACTTCCTGAACCTCGACGCCACCTTCAACCAGAACGAGAAGTGGCGTGCTGATGATCCGGAGCGCTACAAGTGGGAGATTGCAACCATGGGTTGCCGTACCCGCGTGTTCGAAGACCGCTGGGGCGAGAAGACCAGCATCGCCCGCGGTAACCTGAGCTTCTCTACCATCAACATCGTGAAGCTCGCCATCGAGTGCATGGGCATCGAAGACGAAAAGCAGCGCATCGACATGTTCTTTGCCAAGCTCGACAATATCCTCGACATCACAGCCAAGCAGCTCGACGAGCGCTTCCAGTTCCAGAAGACGGCGATGGCCAAGCAGTTCCCTCTGCTCATGAAGTATCTCTGGGTAGGCGCAGAAAACCTGAAGCCGGAAGAGACCATCGAGAGCGTCATCAACCACGGAACCCTGGGTATCGGCTTCATCGGATTGGCAGAATGCCTGGTTGCCCTCATCGGCAAGCACCACGGCGAGAGCGAGAAGGCACAGGAGCTGGGACTGAAGATTGTTACCTACATGCGCGACCGTGCCAACGAGTTCAGCGAGCAGTATCATCACAACTACTCTATCCTGGCTACTCCAGCCGAGGGATTGAGCGGTAAGTTCACTAAGAAGGACAGAAAGCAGTTTGGCGTCATCCCTGGCATTACAGACCGCGACTATTATACCAACTCTAACCACGTGCCTGTATACTATAAGTGTACAGCCCTGAAGAAGGCACAGGTCGAGGCTCCATACCACGACCTGACCCGTGGCGGCCACATCTTCTATGTAGAGATTGACGGCGATGCTACCCACAACCCTTCTGTTATCGAGAGCGTGGTAGACATGATGGATAAGTACAACATGGGTTACGGCTCAGTAAACCACAACCGCAACCGCTGTCTCGACTGCGGCTACGAGAATGCTGACGCCCACCTCGAGGTTTGTCCTAAGTGCGGCAGCCACCACATAGACAAGCTGCAGCGCATCACCGGTTATCTGGTAGGTACTACAGACCGCTGGAACAGTGGCAAGCTTGCCGAGCTCCACGACCGAGTAACCCATATCGGAGGGGCAAAGTAGTGACTAATGATTAGTGATTAATGATTAGCGTATTAAGCATCGTACATGATACGATGGTAGACGGTCCGGGCTTCCGCACATCCATTTACTGTGCGGGATGCCCCAACCATTGTCCGGGCTGCCATAATCCGCAGTCGTGGGACATCAGCCACGGCACGATGACCTCTACCGACGAGCTGATGAAGGAAATCATGAGCGACCCCTTCGCCAATGTCACCTTCTCGGGCGGCGACCCTATGTTTCAGGCAAAGGGCTTTGCCGAGCTGGCGCGTGCCATCAGGGAGCAGAGCAGCAAGAGCATCTGGTGCTTTACGGGCTATCTCTTCGAAAACCTCGTGAAGAATCCCGAGCAGTTGGAACTCCTCCGCCAAATCGATGTATTGGTAGACGGCCCCTTCGTACAGGCATTGCGCGATGAAGACCTCTTCTTCAGGGGCAGCAGCAACCAGCGCATCATCAACGTGCAGAAGTCGCTGAAAGAAGGAAGAGTGATAGAACTCAATCTTACAACAGAAAACCCGAATCCGGTATTGTAAATCTACATACCAGATTCGGGTTTCCCGTTTCTTTTTCCATGCCAAAATCATTCTCTCTTAGCATCCTTCTCTTCGAGGTAGCTGATAGAACTCTTGATATAATCACGCTCCCACTCGCTCTCGTGCAATTTCTCATCGCCATAGAGCAGAAGGTCGAGATCCAGCGGAACATCTACCTTACGATAAGGACCACGGATTCTGCGTCCGCATCTCTGCTCCACACTCCGCAGCGCGGCAAGCACAGACTTCTTAGAGCAGATGGTCTCCCCCGACATCACCTGATTCAGAAACTTGTCTGAATTCTCCAGTCCGATAGGCTCAGTCCACATGCGCGGACCGAAGAGGCTGTTCTTGAACATACATCTCAGATGTTCATGTGCCTTCAACACATTCTCCTCCTGATTTCTGTTAGAGCCGATAGCTATAATTACTTTTGTACGAGTTTTCATTATTAAAATCTTTATTTCTACAAAACAAGTCAGTTTCTCTCAGAAAAGACAGATAGCCCCTGCATTTGTATGTCATATTTTGTGCAAAGATATTAAAAATTTTGTAATAAACCGCGATTTATCCGTTTTTTTTTATATTTTTGCAGAATGAATCATCTAAAAGCAAACATTTTAGGGCTCGCTCTGCTCTGCTGCCTCCCGATGGGCGCACAGCTGAAGTGGAACCAGTCCTATCAGACATATATCAACCAGTATAAGGATCTTGCCATCGAGCAGATGCTCCGTTACCGCATTCCAGCCAGCATCACCCTAGCCCAGGGACTGTTTGAGAGTGCGGCAGGAAGGAGCGACCTCGTACGCCAGGGCAACAACCACTTCGGCATCAAATGTCACAACTGGACGGGACCAACCCAGTACCACGACGATGATGCCCGGGGCGAATGCTTCCGCGTATACCAGGACGCAAGAGACAGCTACGAAGACCACAGCAAGTTTCTGGCGCGCCAGCCACGCTACGCACGCCTCTTCGAACTCCCGCAGCACGACTACAAGGGATGGGCTCGCGGACTGAAAGCCTGCGGCTACGCCACCAATCCGCAGTATGCCAGCAAGCTGATACAGATCATAGAGCTCTACAAGCTCAACGAGTATGACAAGGCCAAGCGCTACGACCGCTTCATGGCTACCCACAGCGGTACCGACCAGCCTGTAAACGCCGAAGGATTGCTGCACCCTATCCATATCTTCAACAAGAATTACTATCTCTATGCCCGCGAAGGCGATACCTTCAAGAGCATAGGCAAGGAGGTGGGCATCAGCTGGCGCAAACTGGCTCGCTACAACGAGCGCGACAAGCACGCCGTGCTGCACAAGGGCGACATCATCTATCTGAAGAAGAAACGCTCCAAGGCACCTAAGCAGTATAAGAAGCGCCCTCACGTGATACAGCCGGGCGAAAGCATGTACACCATCTCGCAGAAGTATGGCATCCGACTGGAGAAACTCTACAAGATGAATCATCTCGACCCTAACATCCCGGTAAGCGTAGGAACACGGCTGAGGGTGAGATAAATGATTAGTGATTATTTTTTAGTGATTAGTGATTCGGTCACTTGGTGATTCGGTGAGAAATGTGAATGTGAATGTGAATTTAAAATGAAAATACAATGAAGAGAATGATATTATCCCTCGCCACCATGGCGATGCTGATGGCGCCCGGCACCATAAAGGCGCAAAACTTTGACGACTATTTCACAGACAAGACGCTGCGGGTAGACTATACCTTTGCCGGCAACCAGAAGCAGCAGATGATAGCCGTAGACGAACTCAACGTAATGCCACGCTGGTACGGCAAACGGCAGCGACTGGCCGAACTTCCGGTAGAGGGCAACGGACAGATAACCGTACGCGACCACCGCTCGGGCAAAATCATCTACCGCAACTCCTTCTCCACCCTCTTCCAGGAATGGCTCTCCTATCCAGAGGCAGAGAAGAACACGCAGAGTTTCGAGAACGTATTCCTCGTTCCCATGCCGAAAGATACCGTAGACATCACCCTCGACCTGCGCAACAACCGCCGCGAGATAACCACCACGCTCACCCACCAGGTAGCGCCGAAGGACATTCTGATTCATCAGAAAGGCAACAAGCCTACACCATACGTCACCCTGCAGCAGGCTGCCGACACCACCCGATGCATCCACATCGCATACGTGGCTGAAGGCTATACCGATGCTGAGATGCCTGTCTTCCTGAAAGATGCGCAGGAGGCTACAGAGGCCATCTTCGCCCACGAACCCTTCAAGAGCATGAGAGACCGCTTCAACATCGTAGCCGTAAAATCGCCATCCAAGCAGAGCGGACCTAGCATCCCAGCCCAGGGCATCTGGCACGAGACCGCCCTCAGCTCTCATTTCGACACCTTCTACAGCGACCGCTACCTTACCACCCTGCATCTCAAAGACCTGCACAACTGGCTGGCAGGTACCCCTTACGAGCACATCATCGTGCTGGTAAATTCGGATAAGTATGGCGGTGGCGGCATCCTCAATTCATACAATCTCACCACCTGCCACCAGAAATGGTTCAAGCCGGTAGTGGTGCATGAGTTTGGCCATTCCTTTGCCGGACTTGCCGATGAATACGCCTACGAGCAGGAGCAGATACCGATGTATCCTCACGATGTAGAGCCTTGGGAGAAGAACATCACTACCCTTGCCGATTTCCACGGAAAATGGGAGAACATGATAAACAAGAAGACCAAGATTCCTACTCCGCTCTCAAAGAAAGAGAAGGAGGCGGTGAGCAAGGTGGGTGTCTTCGAAGGTGCCGGATACAGCTTGAAGGGCGTTTACCGCGGTGTGCAGGACTGCCGTATGCGCATCAACGAAACGCCGGAATTCTGCCCGGTATGCAAGAAGGCGCTGCAGGACATCATCGACTTCTACACGAAATAAAGAAATCATAAAAAAATTATATCTATGAAAGAGCAAAACCTAAACATCAGATACATGGTGGCTCAGCTCTCAGAGTTGAGCCAGCAGGAGCAGGAGCTCGTAAACAGGGCGAAGGCTGCCACCAGCAATGCGTATGCTAACTACAGCCACTTCTATGTGGGAGCAGCCCTGCTGCTAGGCGACGGCAGAATAGTGATTGGAGCCAACCAGGAGAACGCCGCCTTCCCGTCGGGACTCTGTGCCGAGCGCAGCGCCATCTTCGGTGCCCAGAGCAACTATCCCGACCAGCCTATCCTGGCACTCGCCATAGCAGCGAGAAACGGCAACGGCTTCCTCAAGTCGCCTATCTCGCCATGCGGAGCCTGCCGCCAGGTGATACTGGAGATGGAAGACCGCTACCAGCGCCCCGTACGCATCCTGCTCTATGGCGAGAACGGCACCTACTGCTTCGACAGCATCAAAGACCTTCTCCCCTTCTGCTTCGTAGATTCGAACATGAAGGAATAAGATTACAGAGCCCACTTTAAAAAAGGGCTCAGGATATAAGAAAAAGCCCTACAGGAAGTTTGCATCATGCAGACTTTCCTGTAGGGCTTTCTTCTTATTCCTCCTTATACTCATTATTCCTCCCTATATTCAAAGCATCCTGCAGCAGGCTGCTCTTTCTTTCTCGGCAAACCATCACGATCGGTTGCAGGCAGGGTTTCGGCATCTGCCTTTCCTATTGCTGCTGACTCCTTGCGCAGATGGAAATCATACTTCAGATTGTCGGTGTCGAAAAGGCGGAAATGCTTCTCGGCAAACACCGTCGTATCCTTGATGTCCTCATAAACCACATGGGTGAACTTCAGACTGTCGTCCGTCTCCAGCTTCTCCGTGCGCAACACACAATGGTCGAAGAGGAAATTGAAGGCATCCTCCTCTTTCGGAGCCTCCCAGACCACCTCATCATCATGATAGCCCGTTACGAGCGAATTTCTCACCTCGAAACGAGGCAGCGGAGAGGCAAAACCGATGGCTGACTCGCGGCGCCCGTCAAACGGATAGAACTGGGCTATGGTGCAGCCGTTTACCTCAACATCTCCACCCTCAACATAGAGCGGATGCTTCAGACAGTTGGTTATCTGCGAGTTATAAATCTGCACCTTGGCAGAATCAATCCTCACACCGTAGCCCTGACTGTTATGAATCGTAGCATTCTCGATGAGCAGTTTCTGCTTCGTAGCATCGCCCGCTTCTATCATCACGGCATCGTAGGCACTATGAATATCAGCAAACGAAATCCTGCAGTCATGAGCCGAAGACATCAGTCTGATGCCCTGCCATTGTCCCGGTGTGCGGTCATAAGGCAGATAATCGAACATGTGGTCCAGCCGGTCGCCCCGCATCACCACTTCCCTGTCCTTTTCGCCCTCAATCTTCAGCGACCCGAACACCTGCAAACCCGCATTCTCGTGGAAATAGAGTTGGGTGCCCGGAGCAATGGTCAGCGTAGCCGCCTCATCAACCTTGATTCCCCCATAAACCACTACCGGCAGCGTGCTCTCCAGAAGCTTGTCTTCCTTCACCTCGAGCGAATTGAGTTTCATCGCATCCCATGAAAACGCCCTCAGATTCACCTTCTGTTCCACGCCACTTTCCAGCGCAAACACCAGGTTGTCGCTCACCAGCTGCGGCTTTTCGCTGTTCTGCATCGCCGAAGTCAATTCTACGAACACGCGTATGCTGTCACCCTTTCTGATCTCCACATTCTGCGTCTGGAATCCCGCTTCGCTGCCCAGATAAGATCCGTCAACATTCACCCTATAGCCCTTCTGGTTACCATTTTCCAGACGCACCGACTGGCAGCGCAGAGCCTTGCCCGTACGGTTGTAAACCCAGAAGCTTCGGGTAGGCGTAGGCACATTCGAGAAGGTGGTGTCCATCTTCAGCGTATCTACCGAAAACGAGAGCACATCTCCCCTCGACGTTGAGAAACTCTCATCGTCGGCACAACTGGCAAGCAGGGCGCTCATCGCCATCCCTACACCCATTATATACAAAAATCCCTTTTTCCGTTTCATATCTATAAAAACGGAAAAAGGGAAATATTATTGTATCTGCCTCTACATAAACAGAGCAAAGATGGATGAGCCTACAACCGTCATCACACCGCAAACCACGATGCTCAAGCTGCTCATGGCTCCCTCTATGGTACCCATTTCCATCGCCTTTGCCGTACCCAGTGCATGGGCAGAACAGCCGATGGCAATACCTTTGGCAATAGGCTCTTTGATGGAGAGAAGCTTCAGGAACTTCTCGGCAAAGATGTTGCCCAGCACACCCGTTACGATGATGACAACCACCGAAACCGAAACATGACCGCCCAACTCCTCAGAAACGCCGATACCGATGGCGGTAGTGATGCTCTTAGGCAGGAAGGTAACGTAGGACGCATGGTCGAAATGGAAGATGAGGGCGAGAATGAGCACGGAGCAGAGACTCGCCAGCACGCCCGAAACGATGCCGATCAGTACAGCCCGATAATTCTTCTTCAGAAGCTCAACCTGCTGATAAAGTGGCACAGCCAGACAGATGGTGGCTGGTGTGAGCAGATAGCTGATGCTGTTGGCGCCCGCCGAATAGGTCTTGTAATCTACGCCCGTCAGCAGGAGCGTGATGATGACGAGGATGATGGAGATGAGCAGCGGGTTCATCAGCGACCATCCCGTCTTCAGCTTCAGCAGCATGCCTATGCCGTAGGCAGCCAGACTGATGAGAACGCCGAAGAAGACAGAATCCTGGAACAACTGGTTCATTTCTTCGCCTCCTTTCCTTTTCTGATTACCAACTGCGTAATCCAGCCCGAAGCACCCATCACGACGAAGGTGCTGACCACCGTAACTACGATATACTGGAACCATGCATTACCGATATCCTGATAAGAATCAATCAGTCCTACGGCAGCCGGAATAAACATCACGGGCATGATGGCAATGAGGAAACTGCTGGTTTCGCGGATATGCTTCACCTTGATCAGTTTTGTTTCCAGCGCAAGGAAGAGCAGGATGATGCCATAGATGCTTGCCGGAATAGGCAATGGCAGCAAAAAATGGAGCAATTCCCCAGCAAAGGAGAACGCTATGATTATCAAAAATTGAATTAAAAACTTCATGTTGAATTACTTTAAACCTTGAAACTTTGAACCTTTGAATCTAAATCAAGCTAACATACTGCTCAATGAGGCTTGCTGTCTCTTCTACACCCAGGCGCACAGTATCCAGGCAGATGTCATAATCATCGGCATTTCCCCAGGTAAGGCCTGTATAATACTTATGATAAGCCACTCTGCAATCCTCGGTGTGCTCCACAAACTCCTCAGCTTCCTCATACGAAAAGCCCTTCTCCTCCTGAATATCCTTGATGCGAGCCTCCAGATTGCCGCTCAGGAAAACAGAAATCAAGTCCTTGCGCTCGCGGAAGATATAGTTTCCGCAACGGCCGATGATGATACAGTCTTCATCGCCTATCATATCGGCAAGTGTACGGAGCGGTTTTTCTGTCAGCGCCCTCCGCGTTTCGCCAAGCGACGACATCGAGAAGAGCAGTTCATCTACCGGCCGCTCATCGAAGAAAGCCTCCATCTCGTCGAGCACTCCTCTCTGTTCAGCCATTTCCATCATATTTTTACGGGTATAAAAAGGAATACCATACTTTTCGGCGAGCAGCTTGCCCACGCGAATAGCGCCACATCCACACTGGCGCGCTATCGTTATAATCATGATTCTATAAAATTAAAACGTATATAATAATTACTCTGTTCCGTTATCCCCCTCCAGCCCATCCAGAGCGGGAGTTTTATATAGCAAAAAAGCTAAGAAGATTTGACTCTTCTTAGCTTTCTTGTGTCGGGGCGACAGGATTCGAACCTGCGACCACCTGTTCCCAAAACAGGAGCGCTACCGGGCTGCGCTACACCCCGCTTATGCTTTGCTAAAGGTTTGAGTGAGAGAAAAATAGAGTCGGGGCGACAGGATTCGAACCTGCGACCACCTGTTCCCAAAACAGGAGCGCTACCGGGCTGCGCTACACCCCGCTTACTCATCTCTACGATACCTCTTAAGCATTGCTTTAAGCATCATTTCTGAATTGCGAGTGCAAAGGTACTACATTTTTTCGATTCCACCAAATTTTTCCCTAACTTTTTTCAAAAAAATATGCATTTAGATGCAAAATCCTTGAAAACCGGGCACAAAATAAGGGCAACCCCTATCCGGAATTGCCCTTATACCTTATTATATATAGTAGCGGCAAAGAACCGCAACCATACTTGCTGAACTTTTAAATCAGAAACCGACTGCCCGAATCTGTCAAACCGAGAAGACCGGCAAATCTGATTTTACTTGATGATTCCCTCTTCTACGAAAATCTTCTTCAAGATCTGGACAGCCTGCTCAACCTGCTTTCTTGTATGAGTAGCCATGAGTGCGAAACGTACCAATGTATCCTGAGGAGCACAAGCTGGAGGAATAACAGGGTTGATGAACACACCTGCATCGTAAGCCATCTTGGTAACAACGAATGTCTTCTCAGCATCGCGTACGTAGAGAGGAATGATAGGACTCTCTGTCTCGCCAATCTCGAAACCTTCCTCGCGGAAACGCTTCAAGGCATAGTTGGTTACATCCCAGAGATTCTCGAAACGCTCTGGCTCATTCTGAATGATGTGGAGAGCCTCGAGAGCTGCTGCTGTGGCAGCTGGAGTGTTAGAGGCGCTGAAGATGTAAGTACGGCAGTTGTGACGGAGGAAGTTGATCGTATCCTTGTCTGATGCGATGAAACCACCGATAGAAGCCAGACTCTTAGAGAATGTACCCATGATGAGGTCTACCTCGTCGGTCAGACCGAAGTGGTCGCATACACCACGACCCTGCTTGCCGAATACGCCAAGGCCATGAGCCTCGTCTACCATGATAGAGCAGTTGTACTTATGCTTGAGCTTAACGATTTCAGGCAAGTTAGCCAGGTCGCCCTCCATAGAGAACACACCGTCAACAACGATGAGCTTGATAGCCTCCTCAGGGAGCTTAGAGAGCACGCGCTCCAAATCTTCCATATCGTTGTGCTTGTAGTGGAGCTGGGTAGCGAATGAGAGGCGGCGGCCATCTACGATACTTGCATGGTCGCGGTCATCGCAGATAATATAGTCGTTACGACCTACTACGCAAGCCAAGACACCCTGGTTTACAGAGAATCCTGTAGAGAAACACAAAGTTTCATCCTTGCCAATAAACTCAGCAAGCTCCTTTTCGAGCTGCACGTGCAAATCGAGCGTACCATTGAGGAAACGGCTTCCTGCACAACCAGAACCATACTTGTCGAGCGCAGCCTTTGCTGCATCAATAACACGCTGGTCGTTAGTCAAACCCTGATAAGCATTAGAACCGAACATCAGGATTTTATGACCATCGATGTCGGTTACCTCTGTCATCTGCTTACTTGTGATCTCGCGGAAATATGGATACACACCGGCAGCCATATACTTCTGAGGTTCACGATAATTCTTGTATCTTTCTTGTAATTGTCCCATTATTAATAGGTGTACTTTATTTCTTTTTTATACTTTTCTAAGTTTCAGGGTGCAAAGATACAAAAAAGAACTCAATAAACGGCTTTTTTTATAAGAAAGTTTACTTTTATAGTTTTTTTAATCGATATTTCTTGTTATTTTGGGTATTTTTATTACTTTTGCAGCCTAAATTTTACAAACTCTTGACTATATAATGAAGAAAAAGATACTTTTCATCATGAATCCGATTTCAGGAACAGCCAGCAAGGCAGCAGTTCCCAGTCTGATAGATTCTGTTTTGGACAAAGAGCTTTTTGAGTACGAGATAAGAATGACTGAAAGAGCTGGGCACGCTTCGGAAATTGCTACCGAAGCGAAGAACAACCATGTAGATGTAGTTGTGGCGGTTGGTGGTGACGGAACCGTCAACGAGGTGGCCCGCTCACTGGTTCACTCCGATACTGCCCTCGGCATTCTGCCTTGCGGTTCGGGCAACGGACTGGCGAGACATCTGCTGCTCCCGATGAACCTGAAGAAATGCATAGAGGTCATCAACCAATGCCAGATTAGAGATCTGGATTATGGTGTCATCAACGACCACCCGTTCTTCTGCACCTGCGGCATGGGCTTTGACGCTTTCGTCAGCATGAAGTTTGCCGAGAGCGGCAAGCGCGGTCCTATCACTTATGCTGAAAATATCCTGCGCGAGGGATTGAAGTATAAGCCTGAGACTTACACTCTGGAGGACGAGACGGGCACCAAACAATATAAGGCGTTCCTCATTTCCTGTGCCAACGCATCTCAGTATGGCAACAATGCCTATATTGCCCCTCAAGCATCCATGAGCGACGGTTTGATGGATGTCGTCATCATGGAACCATTCGATGTAATCGAGGCGCCTCAGGTAAGTTTCGACATGTTCAACAAAACATTGGACAAGAACTCGAAGATCAAGTCGTTCCGATGCAAGAAGCTCCATATCACTCGCAGTCAGCCAGGCTTAATCCATTATGATGGCGACCCTGTGATGACGGGTGCAGAGATTGATGTTCACCTGGAAGAAAAGGGAATCAAGATGGTGGTGAACCCATTTGCCAACAAGAACGACCGCAAGCCGAACATGATTCAGTCTGCCTTTGCCGATTTCTTCAACGACATCAATGCCGTGCGCGATGATATTCATAAAGACATCCAGCGCCAGAGCAAAAGAGTAGAAGCTATCAGCAAACTGGTACAGAAGAAGCTGAACCTTTAAGGGAATGTTGAGTGTTGAATGTTGAGTGTTGAATGTTGAGTGTTGAATGTTGAGTGTTGAATTTAGAGGGAGTGTTCATTCAACATTCAACACTCAACATTCAACATTCCTCAAAGGTAGAATTCTTCCGTTATTTTCCTATACCATTCCGAGCGGTTTCCCTGCGAATCCATCATCGTTTCAACATGCTCTTCATAAGGCGAAATGCGATGCTTTGCAAAACTCAGCATAAAGCGCTTTGGCTGCTTGCGCTCTACCGTCTTTACACCACACTTCCGTATAAGATAAAAACCTAATATACAAGACTCTGCAACAAACTGCTCCACTACTTCTACGGGAACAATTGCAGAGAAAATACCGTCATCAGAAAGCAGCCGTTTTACACCCGCAAACAAATCGCGAAACGGAAGACTGTCCGTATGTCTCGCCATCGTCCTCTTACTGTCCGGATTTTTCAAGCTATCTACAAAGAACGGAGGATTGCTCACTATCGCATCAAAAACACCGGCAGCCTTCAAACCTTCAGCAGTTTCCAAAGCCTCAGCAGTTTTCGAAACACCGGCTCCCCCGAAATCCTGCAGTCTGCAGCATTCTATTTCCACCCTGCCGCGAAACGGACTTGCCATCACATTCTCCCTCGCCTGTCCGCAGGCATCAGCATCCATATCAATCCCCACTACCTCAGCTTCAGGAAAACGCTGCGCCATCATGAGCGAAATCAGTCCCGTTCCGGAACCAATGTCCAGAATCCGCCTGCCACCTTGCGCCCATGCACCCAGCAAAACGCCGTCAGTTCCCACTTTCATGGCACAACGGTCTTGCTCTATCTCAAACTGTTTAAATCGAAAATTACCCATAAATTCTTCTGTCTCTTTACAGAAGAAAACGAATGCGCCGCCGATTTATTTTATCGCAAACAGCAGAAATTGACGCTTCTACCTGCAAAAAGCAGCTACCCACATCTATAAAAACGGGTACTAATATATAGAAAAAGCACTTTTATTATTAAATAATCTATCATCTTCCACGATATTTCACAAAAAATGAGTACCTTTGCACGGAAAATAGAAATCATAACAAAATGGATAATAGAAGAACAAGTACCCGAATACAAATGATTGCAGACTACGAGGGCGACCCGAAAACCCTGATCGAAGACCAGGAAGAAGGCTTGTACCCTACCCTCTGCATGCGAGATATTGTAGTTTTCCCTACCAACATGACCCCTATCGTTGTGGGTAGAAAAGAAAGTCTGAATCTCGTCCGGATGCTGGAAAAGAAACCAGACACCATATTCTGTGTATTCTGCCAGAAGAACAAAGATACAGAATCGCCCTACGAAGAAGACCTCTACCCTGTAGGTGTCTTCGCCAAACTCATTAAGGTGATCAAGATGCCTGGCACAGAGCAGATGAGCATCATCATCCAGGGTCTGGGCAGATGTCAGATGAAACATCTCGTTCAAAAAGAGCCTTACACGGTAATTGATGTAAAAAGTCTTCCGGAGAAATGGCCTGACGAGAACAACGATGAACTCTTCAGAATGCTCTACGAGAACTTCCATTACGAAGCGACAGACTATATCAAATCAAGCGCCAACTATACTGATGAGGCCATCCAGGCCATCAACGAACTCTCGAGCATTCACATGCAGTGCAACTTCATGTGCTCCCTCCTCCCTTTCTCCATCGAGGATAAAATCAAGATGCTGAAAGAGGAAAATCTCAGCGAGCGCATCATGATTGCCATCAGATCCCTGAACAAGGTGCGCCATCTGCTACGCATCCAGACTGAGATTGAGAACAAAACCCACTACGACCTCGATGAACAGCAGAAGGAATACTTCCTCAAGCAGCAAATCAAGAACATCAGGGAAGAACTGGGAGAAGGCAACGCCAGTCCGGAGAAGAAGGAGATTCTGGAGAAGGCGAAACTGAAGAACTGGAGCGAAGAGACAGCCAAGATTTTCAAGAAAGAAATTGCCAAGCTCGACACCCTGAACCCGCAAAGTCCTGACTATTCGATACAGATAGGATTCCTGCAGACCATGGTAGATTTGCCTTGGAACTCCTACACCCAGGACGACCTCAGTCTGACCCGTGCCAAGCGCATTCTGAACCACGACCACTACGGCATGGAGAATGTGAAGGAGCGCATCCTGGAATTCCTCGCCGTAAGAGCACTGAACGGCGGCGGCAAGAGTCCTATCCTCTGCCTCTACGGTCCTCCGGGCGTAGGAAAGACCAGTCTGGGCAAGAGCATCGCAGCAGCCATGAAGCGCAAGTATGTACGCATGTCGCTGGGCGGTCTGCACGATGAAGCCGAAATCCGCGGTCACCGCCGCACCTATGTGGGAGCCATGCCGGGCCGCATCATCAAGAACATGCTGAAGGCAGGCAGCAGCAATCCGGTCTTCATCCTCGACGAGATTGACAAGGTGGCGCAGAGCAATTTCAACGGCGACCCTGCATCAGCCCTGCTCGAAGTGCTGGACCCGGAACAGAACAATGCCTTCCACGACAATTATCTCGATATGGATTACGACCTCTCCAAGGTGCTCTTCATCGCCACAGCCAATGACCTGAGCGTCATTCCGCGTCCGCTCCTCGACCGTATGGAGCTGATAGAAGTAGGCGGCTACATCACCGAAGAGAAGACAGAGATTGCCAAGCGCCATCTCGTACCGGAAGAGCTGGAAAGCACCGGACTCGACAAGGTTTCGCCGAAGGTAAGCTTCAACAAGAATGCCCTCGAGTTCATCATCGAGCACTACACCCGGGAGAGCGGCGTAAGACAGCTGAAGAAACAGATTGACAAGAGTCTGCGCAAGATGGCTTACAAACTGGCCTGCAACCAGGAGCTGAAGAACTACACCATCACCCCTGCCGAAGTAAAAGACCTGCTGGGCAATCCGCCGTTCAACCGCGACATCTACCAGGGCAACGACTATGCAGGAGTGGTAACCGGACTGGCCTGGACCTCAGTGGGCGGCGAAATCCTCTACATCGAAACCTCGCTCAGCAAGGGCAAGGCTGGCAAGCTCACCCTGACCGGAAATCTGGGCGACGTGATGAAGGAATCGGCCATTATCGCACTGGAATACGTCAAGTCGCACATCGACCTGCTCCAGGTAGACTACCGCATCTTCGAGCAGTGGAACATCCACATCCACGTGCCTGAGGGAGCCACCCCGAAAGACGGTCCTTCTGCCGGAATCACCATCGCCACCAGCATCGCCTCAGCCATCACCCAGCGCAAGGTGCGTGCCAATACAGCCATGACCGGCGAGATAACCCTCCGCGGCAAAGTGCTCCCGGTAGGCGGAATCAAGGAGAAGATTCTGGCAGCCAAGCGGGCAGGAATCAAGCACATCGTGATGTGCAGGGAGAACCAGAAGAACGTAGAGGAAATACCGGAGAAATATCTCAAGGGCGTAGACTTCCACTATGTAGAGAATGTGGCTGACGTCTGGCAGTTCGCGCTGACCGACGAGAAGGTGAAAAACCCGACAGACTTCAGCATTGAGGAAAATGATAAAAAAGAATAAAAATGAAATTTGAATTACAAGTAACAGATAAAGCAAGCGATGCGCGTACAGGCATCATCACCACCGACCACGGACAGATCAAGACCCCAATCTTCATGCCCGTAGGAACCGTAGGAAGCGTGAAGGGCGTCCACTTCGAGGAACTCAAGAAGCAGGTCATGGCACAGATTATCCTCGGAAACACCTATCACCTCTACCTGCGCCCAGGTCTTGACGTCATCAGGGCAGCAGGCGGCTTGCACAAGTTCAACGGCTGGGACCGTCCTATCCTCACCGACAGCGGCGGCTTCCAGGTCTTCTCGCTCACCGGCATCCGCAAGCTCAAGGAAGAAGGCTGCGAGTTCCGCTCCCACATCGACGGCAGCAAGCACTTCTTCACACCGGAGAACGTGATGGACACCGAGCGCGTCATCGGAGCCGACATCATGATGGCCTTCGATGAATGTCCACCGGGACAGAGCGATTACCAGTACGCCAAGAACAGCCTCATACTCACCCAGCGCTGGCTAGACCGCTGCATCAAGCGGTTCAACGAAACCGAGCCCCTCTACGGCTATCAGCAGAGCCTCTTCCCTATCGTTCAGGGCTGCACCTTCCCGGACCTGCGCCGCGAAGCAGCCAAATACATTGCCGACAAGGGAGCCGACGGAAATGCCATCGGCGGACTTGCCGTAGGAGAGCCTACCGAGGTGATGTATGAGATGATAGAAGTAGTGAACGAAATCCTGCCGAAAGACAAGCCGAGATATCTGATGGGCGTAGGAACCCCGCAGAACATCCTCGAAGCCATCGAGCGCGGCGTAGACATGTTCGACTGCGTAATGCCGACCCGCAACGGCCGCAACGCCATGCTCTTCACCTATCAGGGCACGATGAACATGCGCAACAAGAAGTGGGAGAAAGATTTCAGTCCGGTAGATCCAGACGGCTGCGACATCGACCTCGTTACCACGAAGGCCTACCTCCACCACCTCTTCAAGGCACAGGAGTTGCTGGCGATGCAGATAGCCAGCATCCACAACCTCTCTTTCTATCTGCGCCTCGTGACCGATGCCCGCCATCATATCGAGCAGGGCGATTTCGTGGCATGGAAGAATTCCATCATCGACCAGCTTGGCCGAAGAATTTAAGTAAGCAAGCATCATGAAAGATTTTAAGAAAATAAGAAAACACCGCCGGCTCTACCGCACCCGCCGATGGGCTTCCCGCAAGTTCGGGTGGCTCATCAGGGCTGTGCGCTGGCTGGCTCACAAGCTCCGGTTCCTGCGCATATTTAGGTTTCTCAACCCGTTCAGGTACATCAAGAAGCTCGACTGGTACATTATCAAGAAGTTTCTGGGCTACTATTTCTTCTCCATCGCCCTGATCATCTCCATTGCCATCGTCTTCGACTTCAACGAGAACCTGTCAAAATTCACAGAGCACCATGCACCGGCGCGCGCAATCATCTTCGATTACTACGCCAACTTCGTGCCCTATTTTGCCAACCTCTTCAGTGCGCTGTTCGTGTTCGTGGCGGTCATTCTCTTCACCACTAAGCTGGCAAGCAATTCCGAAATCATCGCTATCCTGGCGTCGGGAGTATCCTTCAAGCGTCTCCTTCGCCCATACATGATTACCTGCGTGCTGCTCTCAGCCCTCTCCTTCGGGCTCTCAGCCTACGTCATTCCCCACGGAACCGTTATCAGGCAGAACTTCGAGACGATGTACAAGAATAAGAAGAAGAATACCAGTGCCGAGAATGTACAGCTGCAGGTAGACAAGGGAGTGATTGCCTATATGCAGCATTACGACAACAGCATGAAACGCGGCTACGGATTCTGTCTCGACAAGTTCCAGGACAAGAAACTCGTAAGCCACCTTACAGCGATGGAAATCCAGTACGACACCATTTCCGACAGCAAGTATCACTGGCAACTGAGCAACTGGAAAATCCGCAAGCTCCAGGGCATGAAGGAGCATATTACGAGCGGAGCCCAGAAGGACACCACCATCATGATGGAACCTACCGACCTGGTCTATTCCAAGGGTCAGCAGGAAACCTTCACCAGTCCTGAGCTCCGCGATTACATCTCCAAGCAGATCAACCGCGGTTCGGGCAACGTAGTGCAGTACGAGGTAGAATACCACAAGCGCATCGCCTCTTCCTTCGCCTCATTCATCCTCACCATCATCGGCGTCTCCCTCTCAGCCCGCAAGCGCAAGGGCGGCATGGGAGCAGCATTGGGCGTAGGACTTGCACTGAGTTTCGGCTACATCATGCTGCAGACGGTTTCTGCCACCTTCGCCATCCAGGCCAACTTTCCGCCTGTTCTGGCAGCGTGGCTTCCAAACTTCCTCTTCGCCATCGTAGCCTACTTCTGCTACCGCAAGGCACCGAGGTAAAATCAGAACCGGTTATCATAACCCGGTAATTGGATTTTGAGGGAAAAAGTCAACATTAAAAAATTGGATTTTGAGGGAAAAAGTCAACATTCAACATTCAACATTCAACATTAAAAAAAATGTATTTCGACGAATTAGATTTAAACGACAACGTGCTCGACGCATTATATGACATGCGCTTCGACACATGCACTCCAGTACAGGAAAAGTGCATTCCAGAGATATTAGAAGGTCACGATGTCTTGGGTGTAGCCCAGACCGGAACCGGCAAAACCGCAGCCTATCTGCTCCCAGTATTGAGCAAGCTCGATGACGGCGGTTATCCTAAAGACGCCATCAACTGCGTCATCATGTCACCAACCCGCGAGCTCGCCCAGCAGATAGACCAGGCGATGCAAGGCTTCGGCTATTACCTGCAGGGCGTGAGCAGCGTAGCCGTATACGGCGGCAACGACGGCAACCGTTACGATCAGGAGTTGCGCAGCCTCCGCATGGGCGCCGATGTAGTCATCGCCACCCCGGGCCGCCTCATCTCCCATATCTCTCTGGGCAATGTAGACCTCAGCAAGGTAAGCTTCTTCATCCTCGACGAGGCCGACCGCATGCTCGACATGGGTTTCTCTGACGACATCAAGACCATCGCGGCAAAACTGCCAAAGACCTGCCAGACCATCATGTTCTCGGCAACCATGCCTGAGAAGATAGAAGAACTGGCTAAGACCCTGCTCAAGAATCCGGTAGAAATCAAACTTGCCGTCAGCAAGCCAGCCGAGAAAATCAAGCAGGAAGCATACGTATGCTACGAAACCCAGAAGATGACCATCCTCAAGGACATCTTCAAGGCGGGCGACCTGAAGCGTGTCATCGTCTTCAGCGGCAGTAAATTCAAGGTGAAGCAACTCGCAGCTTCCCTCCAGCAGATTGGAGTAAACTGCGGAGCCATGCACAGCGACCTGGAACAGGCTGAGCGCGATGATGTGATGTTCAAGTTCAAGAGCGGACAGTATGATGTTCTCGTAGCTACCGACATTGTGGCGCGCGGAATCGACATCGATGATATTGAGATGGTCATCAATTACGATGTTCCTCACGATACAGAAGATTACGTTCACCGCATAGGCCGTACAGCCCGTGCCAACCGCGATGGTAGAGCCATCACCTTCGTGAGCGAAGAAGACCAGTACTGGTTCCAGCAGATAGAGAAGTTCCTGGAGAAGGTGGTAGACAAAATGCCTCTCCCTGAGGGATGCGGCGAAGGTCCTGAATACATCAAGCTCAACAAGCCGAAGAAGAAAGGCGCAAACGGAAGAAACAACAGACGCGGTAACGGCAGAAACGGCGAGGCCGGAAAGAACAACGCCAAGAACCGCCGACAGAAAGACCGCGACCAGACTTCTCACAAGCGCAAGCCGAACAAACCAAACGAGCGTCAGGAAAAAGCACCACGCAGCAACGAGCAGCAGTCTCAGCAAGGTAACAGGCAGCAGAACGCAAAGCAGCAGCTTCAGCAAGGTAACAGGCAGCAGAACGCAAAGCAGCAGCTTCAGCAAGGTAACAGGCAGCAGAACGCAAAGCAGCAGCCACAGCAGGGTAACAGGCAGCAGAACGCAAAGCAGCAGAACAGAAAGCCAGCCCAGCCAGGCGAGCAGCCAAAGAACAGCAACAGCCAGAAGCGCCGCAATAACAGCAACCAGCAGCGCCCAGGCACCGAGAACAATGTTCGTCCAGGCAGCAACGGCCGTGGCAGAGGCGTAGCCCAGAAAAAGGGCGACAAGCCGGCGGCACGTAAGCACACCCCTATCGTAAATCCACAGAAGAAAGAAAACGCTGTGAAGAAATTCATCAAGCGCATCTTCGGATTCAAGAAATAGGTAAACAATCATCTTTTTAAAAAAGGAAAGAGGAACGATGAAAGAGCTACCCCTCACCCCGCTCATGACCATCAGCCTCACACTGACGATCGGAATCATCATAGCCAAATGGGGCTATGATGATTTCAATATGCGCTTCTGGCTCATCATCTCCATCATTTCATGCGCCCTTGGCAGCATCATCTTTTTCCTTACTGAGTTCTTAAGCCAAAAAGCTTACTTCAGCATGAGCCACCAGTTTCTCATCTTCTCCCAATGCGTGATGATTCATTTATGCATCCTGAGCCTTGGGGCTTTTCTTACCTGTAAGCAAATAGCTGATTCCCAAACCTCTACACAACTGAAAAACTGGCAGGAACTGCCTTACCTCACACGGGCAAAAATCAATACCGAACGCTATAAAAGCAATATTGAAAGCAAACTGGTTTCCCTTCACGTAAAACAGCAAGACTATGCAGTCATCGCAGCCATGGCGCTGGGCGACAAGAGCGCACTCGACTCGAACACCCGAAACAGTTACTCCATTTCCGGAGCCAGTCACATCTTGGCAGTAAGCGGACTTCATATAGGCATTATCTTTCAGCTTTTCATCTTTCTGCTAGGCGGCAGAAAGTACTCAGTTTACACCATCATCCTGTCCCTCATCTCCATCTGGACCTACGTTTTTCTCATAGGATTGCCGGCAAGTGCAGTCCGCGCAGCCATCATGCTTTCAGCCTACAGCTTAAGTTTAGCTTTCCATCGTACCAGTCTGCCGCTCAACACATTAGCCTCAGCTTATATATTTATGCTCTTCATCAGTCCGCTCTATCTATTCGAGTTGAGTTTCCAGCTTTCGTTCCTGGCAGTAGCCTCCATCCTGCTGTTCTTCACACCCCTTTACACCCTCCTCCCCATCCGCAGCCGTTTCATCCGTTGGGCATGGGGCCTCCTTTGCGTTTCACTGGCAGCCCAGATAGGAACCCTTCCGGTCATCGTCTACACGTTCGGCAGAATATCGTGCTATTCACTTCTCACCAATTACATCGCCATTCCCGCAGCAACCCTCATCCTATATCTTGGAGCAGCATTAATCCTGTTCTCCCCACTCACGTTATGGGCGCCCATAGCACCGGTTGTCGCCCCACTCATCAGCCTTACATCAGGCGCCCTGACCAGCATCACCCAGTTTTTGAATACAGCCATAAAACTGATCAGCATGCTGCCTGGAGCAAGCATCGAAAACGTAAGAATCAGTCTGCCTCAGGTAATCGGTCTCTACGCTATCATCCTGCTCATTTATGCCCTATGGCGCAGGATAGATAAACAGAAGTCGTCAGAATGCAAGATTCCCTAAAACGGAGATAAAGGCTTAAACCCCGAAAAACGTCTCTTATATAATAAGGTGTTCGTACACAAAAGCGCTACAAATCGAGGCTAAGAATGTTAAAAAATAACTTTTTTATACTTTTTCTGCATTTTTTCTTTCTTTTTGTTGGTGTTTTCGAGAAAAACATGTATCTTTGCAATCAGAAATAAAAAATAAGAATTTAAACACAATAAAAGATTAAAGATTATGAAAGCATCAGAAGTCATCGCGAATCTCCAAAGAAGATTCCCAAATGAGCCTGAATACATTCAGGCAGTTAGTCAGGTTCTCGGTACTATCGAGGAAGAGTACAACAAGCACCCAGAGTTTGAGAAGGCAAACCTCATCGAGCGTCTCTGCATTCCAGACCGCATCATCCAGTTCCGCGTATCTTGGGTAGATGATAAGGGCAACGTACAGACTAACATGGGTTACCGCGTACAGCACAACAACGCGATTGGCCCTTACAAGGGAGGTCTTCGTTACCACAAGTCAGTAAACTTGGGTATTTTGAAGTTCTTGGCTTTCGAGCAGACATTCAAGAACTCTCTTACAACTCTCCCAATGGGTGGTGCTAAGGGTGGTTCCGACTTCTCTCCACGTGGCAAGAGCAACAACGAGGTAATGCGTTTCTGCCAGGCTTTCATGACAGAGCTTTATCGTCACATGGGTCCAGACGAGGATGTTCCAGCTGGTGACATCGGTGTAGGTGGCCGCGAGGTAGGTTACCTCTTCGGAATGTACAAGAAGTTGACACACCAGTTCCAGGGCGTCTTGACCGGTAAGGGTCAGGAGTTCGGCGGTTCATTGATTCGTCCTGAGGCAACAGGTTACGGTAACGTATACTTCCTCTGCAACATGCTCGCTACCAAGGGTATCGACATCAAGGGCAAGACTGTTTTGGTTTCAGGTTCAGGTAATGTAGCGCAGTACACTATGGAGAAGTTGCTCCAGTTGGGTGCTAAGCCAGTTACATGTTCAGATTCAGACGGTTACATCTACGACCCAGACGGAATCGACCGCGAGAAGCTCGATTACATCATGGAGCTCAAGAACGTAGAGCGTGGTCGTATCAAGGAGTATGCTGAGAAGTATGGTGTAAAATATGTTGCGGGTGCTAAGCCTTGGTTTGAGAAGGCAGACATCGCTCTCCCATCAGCTACTCAGAACGAAATCAACGAGGAGGCAGCCAAGGCTCTCATCGCCAACGGCGTAATCGCAGTAAGCGAGGGTGCAAACATGCCTTCTACTCCAGAGGCTATCAAGGTATTCCAGGATGCTAAGATTCTCTACTCTCCAGGTAAGGCAGCCAACGCAGGTGGTGTTGCAGTATCAGGTCTTGAGATGAGCCAGAACTCAGAGCGTCTGAAGTGGTCTCGTGAGGAGGTTGATGCTAAGCTCCACGACATCATGAACGATATTCACGCAAACTGCGTGAAGTATGGTACTGAGCCAGACGGTTACGTAAATTACGTAAAGGGTGCAAACGTAGCCGGCTTCCTGAAGGTAGCTAAGGCTATGATGGCTCAGGGCATTGTATAAGGCTAGAAAATTTACAATAAACATTGTTTTAAAATTTAAAATGTTAGAAAATAGCGGGTCTGTGAAGATCCGCTATTTTTGTGTTTACTCCTTCCCCCACTCCTTCTTTACATCAAAGCAGGGGCAGGCTTTGTTGGCAAATTCATTATGACCATGAATCGTGGCTAATGGATATTCCTCCTTCAGCTGCTCGATGAGCGAGCGCATTGCCGCTTTCTGTTCTCGGGTTCTTGTATCCTTCGGCTTGCCTTTCTTTGATAAGCCGCCGATGTAGCAGACGCCTATACTGATGGAATTATGGCCCTTGCAATGGGCGCCGACCTCCTCTATCGCACGACCTACATGAATGCTGCCGTCACGATAAATCACGAAATGATAACCTATGCAGCGCAGTCCGCGCTCCCGGTGCCAGCGGTCAATATCCGCTACGGTGAAGTTGCGACCTTCCTTGGTCGCACTGCAATGAATGATGATTTCCTTTATCTTACGCATGATATTGAATATTAATTATTGAAAAATAAGCAGATAATTGAAGGGGATTTCGTCAACACCCAAATCCCTGATAAACAGATTGATTCTGCACGGTAGATGCTTTTTCTTCATCCTCTTGAATTCCTCATCCAACAACTGGCAAAATGCATTATAGCATTCTTCTGATTGCGTAACGATTCCGGTATAATGAGACTTGCCCAGAATGATACTCTTGTTTCTCAGACGTAGCGGACCGTTGCCAGGCACGAAGCGAGCTCTGCGCCTAACAGTACGAGGCACGTAATTGGATCTCAACAGAATAACAGGCTTGATAACAATTTCATATTTTCCTCTTTCATACTTATTTTTCTTCTTTGTCTCCGACACCTTCTTTTGCTTGGTAGGAATAAGAGAAATCTTATAACGTCCTGCTGGCAAATGACGGTTAGGACGTTCTAAGGTGTCGCAGAAAATCTTGCCACCTATAACCATTGTGCCATCCACACTCCATGGAGTGAAGCGACGGCGGAATATATTGATGTTCATGATAATTTACAATTAATAATTGATAATGAATAATTGGATCAAGGCCGGCCATTAAGGCTGATTTAAGAACCCGAAAAACTTGATGACACTTAGTGACCTTGACCCTTAATAACCCTCCAAAATTATATGGTAGGCGAAACTTTCTGATAATGTCTGTCTGGCAATACGCTGATTAAGCCCTGGCGTTTCCAGTTTTTCAGCATCTGTTTCACTGATTCATGAGTGGCACTTGCCCCTTTAACAGCAACACTCTGCTGCTCTGCCTGTTCGAAGGTGAAGGTTACGTCCAGACGTTCGAAGATGGAATCATTCTTACCCCGACGACAACGGTCCCAAGCAGATTGGCAGCAATAATCCTTTGATGAGAAAGCCTCTTCAATACGGCTACGGAAGAAGTAGAGCGCATTATCCAACTGATAGTCAGCCAGCACATCAAAGACATTCAGCATAGTTGGTGTCTGCATCTTTACGAGCATTCCCTTCCACAAGTCAGGTGACTCCTTCAGCTGTTTCTCGGCTCCATTGAAACCATGCTTCTGAATCAGCGTTTCCAGAACCTTGCAGAGCATGATGCAGGTCATCAATCTCATGGTGGTTGGACAGATACGGAAACGCTGGCGGGCTTTCACCTTGTCGTCATTTTTCATTGTTTCCAGTCTTATCTGTTCCAGCCATTCCCTACCCTTATTCTCCAGCTTGGGCAGAACCACCTCACCGGTCAGCAAAGGCAGAAGATGAGCAATCTGAATAATGCGGTTGCGTTGGCGTTCGTTCATTACATGCATGTTGTCAGAAAGTGGAGTGAAGGTATTATCGGGCGTTTTTGCCACGATGATACGGCTCTGGAAACCATCCGTATAATTGCTTACTACTCGATAGAGCGCATCAGGCGTTCCACACATCACCACGTTCCATAACAGTCTGTCTATATGAACATTCACTGCATCTGCACTTCTTGCCTCACGCTCATAGCATGTTCCGTCGTAAGCCTGTCTCAACATAACTGAAAAGTCGCTCATCGCCGATTTCCACTTCTGCGCTACGGTGTCAGCTTCCGGAGTAAACGAGAAGGCGTGTTTGCCTTCTGTGTTCGCCAGTCGTTCAGCCAGATTCGCCACCGTATTGTTCAGTGTCAAGCATCTTACAGGCAGTTTCGGCTCTTCCGGCTGCTCCTTCTTGTTCTTGGCTGCACGTTTCTTGGCTCGCCATTCATCCTCCTTCTGTAGATACATTCTGTCCATTTCCTTCACTTCCGAAGTCCATGCGTCAATCACGGGGTCAATACTTCCCTTACCAGATGCAAAATCACCGGCGATGTAGGAGATGAGATTCAGCGAGTTCATCTTGCCGTGAACGGAAACCTTCACGCCCGTTGCGAGCATTCCGATGGCAGGACAGATGGCTGTGATTACAGGCAGTGCCAGTGCCGGACCCACTGCGCTGATGGAATCCCGAATGCCTTGCGGCAACTTAGGCAGCGCATTATAATAGAACAGATCATCCTTGGCGTTAGCCTCGTCCAGCGCATTTACCAGCGCCTCATTGTCAGTCGCCGAACCACCACCCGCATTTCCCTGTTTCATTCGTTCCTGACGGATGGTAGAGAGCACATCCTTCAGCCGCTTAGGCATTTGTGTGATTTTCTCGTTTAATGCCGAGTTGATGCAAGCCATCTTTTCCTGCTCGGGAAACCCATCGTAGCAGGGAATAATCTGAGCCAGCAGATTGCGGTCAAAACCACAGATGTGGCGCAGGTTCACAGCCAGCTCAAAGGTCAGCGTATTGCGGTTGGAGCGCATCGGCTCCTGCCCATCATTATACATCTGCCACCACTTCTTAATGATTTCCCCATAAGGAATCCCGAGATAATTGTCCTGAGCAGCAGAAGTAGTTGAAGTAGCAGCAGTTGACGCAGTAGAAGAAGTTGACGCAGTAGAGGCTGAAGCAGCAGAAGTAGAAATTCTCGAATTCTTAAATTCCTGCCCCTTAAAAACCCCTTGAGAATCCTTCTTGAATTCTTCCTTCCAAGGCTCATAATGCTTGTTTGCCTTGTGCGCCCCTTCCGGCAGTTCCTCCTGTCCGTATCTTTCACGCTCTTCCAGGACTTTCCCTTCAGCAGCCACAGCAGCCTCATCGTAAGCATCCTTGAAGAGCCGTGGCGAAAGGAAGAGCAGATCTTCGTCATCCGATGTGGTCGTGAAATAAACCCGATTGATGTCGTGAGCCGAAGTATCCATTTCGCACTTGAGCATCGTAGCAATCCTCACCTGATTCTCCAGAACCGTCTTGCCCTTTTCACGTTCAAACACCGCATGTCCGCCTTGTCGTGCACTGCGTTCCAGCATCAGCAGTCCGTACTTGTCCGGTTCTTTCAGCAGCAGTTTGGCAGCCTTGGCAAAAGCCTCCGGCTCATCCATATCAAATCCGAAAGCACCGCTTGGCAGTTTCATTCCCTTCACCACACCTTGCGGATAATGGCCGGAATAATTAAACTGCACCAGTCTCCGTTTCGCAGCATCGTTTCCGGCACGAGCCAGACGAAGATTCGCCTTCTGCTCATTGCTTCCACGCAACTGCTTATACTCCTCTTCCGAAGTGATGGAGCGGGCAACCTTGTGCCCGTTCTCCACCTTAATCAAATAACAACTCATCTATCTGTTTCTACTTATCGTTTTAAGTTGAATACAAACCCCTAATGTTTCAGTTGGTAATCCACTACCGCCTCAGCCCCTTCTTCTGCCTCAACAGCCAGCGTTTGGGCGATGTTGATTCCCTCATGGCAGAACACCTTCAAGGTAAGCTGAACAGCACCGTCCTTGGTCTTGCTCACACGACCATGCGCCAGTTTCTTAATCAGTTCCGACTGAGTTCTGAGGCGGTGCTGAACCACGAAATCAAACGTTCCGTCAGGCATTTGCTGAGCCACGCCCATCGAACGGAATCGAGGAACCTTATTCACCCCCGATTCCTGGGGACTGAAGAGGAAATACTGCTTAGCATCATAGTAAGCCATTCCACCCAACTGCACATGCTGGCAGTCATTATTATTCACCTGCTGGTTCTGAACATTATTCTGAGCATTGTTCTGAACCTTGTTTACTTTCTTAACCATAATCTGAATTGAATTTTTAGGAGAAGAAACATCCGGATTGTTGCGCGCTTTACCATGGAAAATCCTCCTCTGTTTCAACTCAGTTAATAACTAAGAATCTCCGCAATAAGTCTCCAAGCGAAGCCTCCCTTTTTACCTTTTTACTTTTTTACCCTTTTACCTTTTCTATGTCCGTAACCAGAATATCCTGATAAACCTGACCATTGTGCTCATGGGTAGTAAAGCGAAGCGTAACAGCCACCAGCTCGCCCGGAGCATACTTACACTGGGCCATATTACCCAACATTGCCGCAGCATACTGGTTCTCATACTTGCCGCCCATCTCCTGGAGAACGATGTTACATTTCATCATCTGTCCGTTCTCACTTTTCTGACTCTGCACAGCGAAGGTCTCGCCCTGCTGCACCACTCTCATAATCTGAGTATACATATTATATAATGTACGAAGAGGTTTTCAAGAGCACCAAACCATTTCGGCGTTGTCTTGTTTCTTCGACGCTGCAAAAGTACTGCAGAAAAAAAAGCAAAACAATCCCTTTCCCACAACTCCCCCGAAAAACCCACGTTTTTGGGAAAAATCGGGCATTTCTTGGGAAAAAGTAAAAAGAAGAAGAAATAGAGAGTTAGAAAGTAAAGAAAACAGAAAATTCATTCCCCTTTCCCCAAAAAATCCCTCATTTTTCCCAACGTTGGGAAAAATCGTGGGAATCTTGGGAAAAATTGCCTAATAAAAATAAAAAAGCACCTCCTTCACCATCCATGAAGAAGATGCTTTTAACAAAAGCAACCAAAGTTACCCAAATATATTATTCCCAAACGGGAACTTAATTCTTGTTTAAGATTATATGGAAAAACGCAACCCAAAATGCATAATCCCAAATGCTTGTAACACTATCTATGTAAGATTAAATTAATGAAGCTGTTTCAATTCTTCTTCTGTCAATCCGGTAGCCTGCATGATTTGTGACCAAGACATCCCCATTGCCAACAAGTTACGGGCTACTTCCACTCTACCCTTAGCTATTCCCTTTTCCTCGCCTTCAATATACGAGCCATAAAGGCCAGAGTAGTAATCATCAACAGCCTTAATACTTTCATCGTATTTTTCCTGCTCCTCACTACTCAAGCAACGAACATCCGCCAATTTAGCAAGATGATTGAATATCTTCTTCTGTGCCGTAAAAGGCAATCTTTCCAATACTTCCATATACTTCAAAACATAAATCCATTTTTCAAAACCTGTCTCGCATTCTTCCTCACTCTTATCAAAGAAAGGAAGAGAAAGATAGATGAAACGAAGCTTATCAGAAAACATCGAGTCACTAGACTTCTCCCTCAAAGCAACGTCTGTCCTAAACTTTGTCACCTCATGCTCCTTTGGCATAAAATTCATGATGCAAACCACATAAACCGGTACAAACTGGTATAAAATAGCTGTGCGGACACCAGCTTCATCAAATTTCTTGCGTTGGGCAACAAAAGCCTTACTAGCATAATAGATGGAACGATTCACAAAGAAAGGTACCCATCTGTTCTGCATCTCAACGATGAAATGCTTGTCATCGTCGGTAACACAATAGATGTCAAAGATGCAGCCACGGAGATCATTAGTATCTCCAAGCTGTTCCTTATCCTTGAATGTTACGTCCTTGATTTGAAACTCGCCTTCAAACAAGTCGTTCAAAAAATTAATCAGCAAGTCCTTGCTGAACTCTTGACCGAAGAGACGCTTGAAGCCCCAGTCGGTAAAGGGGTTGATGTATCTACCCATAAATTATCAATTTAGATTCTAAAATCTGCTGCGAAGATACACTTTTTTATTGAAACTGCCAAGAAATTCTAGAATTTTCTTTCAAAATAAGGAAAAGAAAGAGATATGTAGAGAGAAAAGGGAAGGCGCCCTCCCATCGCACCTTCCCTTCTCCATCCTCCCTCAAATACTTCTCATATAACCATCCCTTTTCGCCAGCTTATAATACAGATCCTGGGCGGTATGATAATCGGGATCGGAGCTTTCAAGCCACTCCGAAAAATGGTGGTTGTGGTTCTTCTGCGTTTCCTGCTTGCGAGACGACTCCACAACGCACTACTTTCCCCAATATCTTTCTGCCATAGGCTGCAACCTTTCCTTTATTACTTCCATAACAGTCTTGAAATCAAGAGTTTCTTTCCATTGAATCTTTTTCAGAAATGCTTTCCAGCGAACTATACGTGCTGCGTCTGTCGCAAAACTTTCTGTAAACAACTGCAATTCGGGATTGTATGTAAGCCCTCTATTATCGAAAGTCGCCTTAATCGCATCATATAATGTGTCATCAGACAAGTCTCTCTTTGTCAGGAGTTGGTAACAGTCGAAGAAATCTTTCATGCGACTGTTGAGCACATCTCGGTCTATCATCGTATGGAATTTCTCGGCAACAACAGTCTCCAAGGAATATGCCTGTATGTTCACAGATGGAATGTCAGGCAAAAGCAATGGGAAGTCAATAGTTGTTGGATATGGAGTTACAACATCACCAAAGCCAATGTCAACAGACATGTTATAAGAAATGGTATCCATGTGGGCAGTAAAATAGAATCGGGTGCCAGGATATTTCTTTTCGACGGTGATAGGTTCTAACTTGATGCTGTCAACATCAAACGATACTCCATCCTCATCGCATACAATGCCCAAAATTTCCTGGAACACGTGCGCAAGGAAATCCCTATCACGGCTAATTCTATCTGCCATGAAATCAACATCTACTGTAGGACGTGCCTCAAGTCCGTTCATAGCATAAAGCAAAGAGCCACCTTTCAGCAAAAAATTGTCCTTATATTGGCTTACAGATACTCTGTAAAGCAACCTCTCGTTGAAATATCTTGCCAAGAGATACATATATTTATAGCCTGTCTCATTCATCAGATTGAGCAAGCGGGTCTTAACAGACTTACCGTAGTTTTTCTTTCCCATCTTATTCTATTGCTATTTCAAGATAATTTTTCAATGTATTAAACACTCTGAGGCGTTGGGCGTAATCCTGCAAACGAGTAAGATTGCGATTGGGCTTTCTCAAATAAGAACGAATTACTTCCGCACAAACATCCAGCCCCAATTTGTTTCTGTATTTCACTGCATCACAAACACTTCGCTCCAAGTCGGTTATGCGAACATGAAAACCGGATATTTCTGCTTCCATAATGCCAAACTCCAGATTCTCCTTCTTCCAATAATACAATTCTATCGGAAGCGTTTCAGGAATCTCTACTTTCCGTTTATTGGCGATGGCAATGCAAAAAGCTGGTGGAACAGTTGTCGAAAGCTGATGATAAGCCCAGGCATTGTATAGACACACAACACCTTTAGGTACAATCCGCTCCACATCTATCATTGTATTCAGCAGGGCTTCCGGAACAGCATAAATGCCCTGGCGCAACTTGATCAAGTCGCCACGTTCCTTAGCTCTCAACAATCGCTTATACTCTGCCATATGAGGAATATCAGTAGTAGAGATTGTGCCTCCTAGTGCTTCCACTTTACAAACTATATTGTCCATATCACATTTATATTAATATCATTGTCGCTGCAAAAATACAATATTTTTTTGAAAAGCGGTAATATTCTACGGAATATTTTCAAAAAAGCCGTAGAATATTACCGGATTTATCCTTGTTTTATGCCCAGGGACGATAGTTATCTCTAAATCTTCCTCTCTACTTTCCTATACCAACTCAAATACTTCTCATATAACCATCCCTTTTCGCCAGCTTATAATACAGATCCTGGGCGGTATGATAATCGGGGTCTGAACCCTCAAGCCACTCCGAAAAATGGTGGTTGTGGTTCTTCTGCGTTTCCTGCTTGCGGAACGACTCAACCACACATTTCTTTTCTGCATCCGGAAACATCAGGTTCATGCGGGCGGCAAAGGCTGCCTTGTCCTGATTATCACGCACCATGTGGAACGTATATTTCATCAGGCACCAGACTATGTACCAGCTTTGCTGAGACGTAATGTTGCCCTTTATCCAGAACTTCAACTTCTCCTCCAACTTTATGGAATCTACCCAGTTCACAAAGAAAGAGTCGCTGTTACGCTCAAAATCATCAGCCCTGGCAATTTCTGCCTCCCACATTTTATGCTCACCCTGATACTTGAACAGCGTTTCAAAATCCTCGGGCGAAGCCTGCTCCCTGACTAGCGTACGGACAAGTTCTTCTTCCTCATCCTCCTCTCGCTCAAACCAGTCAGAACAAAGCGTATAATTGTTGTATTTATCCTCAACCCCATCCATCACTTTCTGTAAGCTGTCGTTGGTAATGGCTATTCTCCTGCTTTCCATGCGGTGCTTCTTTACCTTTACCTCATGTTTCAGATGGTCAGGTAGCGTGCCCTCGTCGAAAATTCGCTTGATATAATGGTAAATAATAACAGCCTCACGGTCGGTGCGGAAAAAGCGGGTTCTGTATAAGGCTAGGAAATCAGCACAAATAGTACTTACTGTGGAGATGGTTTCTGCCAAAGACATCTGCAAACCAGTAGAGACAAAGTTCTTGTAATGGGAATCAAAACGCGGATAATCGTCTCCTACAGGAACTTTAAGCTTCTCGCATTGCTCGTAAATAGCCTTAGCATAGGGAATCTGACCATACTCCTCTTCCTTATCGAGCAAATAGTCTGAATGCTTCCGGGCGATGGTCTGAATTTCCTGGAGCACCTTCTCTAAAACATCTGTATAAATCCCCATGAATTCATCATCATAGCTCTTGTAGATGGAAATGTAGACTTTCTTATGGAGCGTATGAATATATTTAAGAAAATCTGTCAACTGCTTGGCAAGGTTCTGGTAAATATGAAAATAACAGGTAAGGCCTTTATGCTTTCCTGCATTCCAACTAAATACATCTTTAGCATGCTGAATCTCCTTATACAAATGTTCTGCCTCTCTCTTAAACTGACCCACATCAGTAGTTGTTACTGGAGCGTATTTCTTGACTCCTGTTACTTCATCTTCCACAAAAAGATCTTCTTCTGATGAAATCTTCAGAAGAGAATTGTAGTTATTGTCAGTATTGGGTGTTTCCTCTGTCTGCATATTCTTTTTATAGGTTTGATTGTTTTGTTGTTTTAATAAGCGGCATGGGGTTCCCTGTAAGTACCGGTATTCGGGTACCTGCAAGAACCTTCGGTAAGGTACAAACAAGTACTGCCCACGCCGTAGAGGAGTGGACGCCTTGCTGTCACCGTCTTCTTACCGAATTTCTGAATTGCAGGTTCTGAATACCGTAGAAGTGTCAGATAATCAGCGTCAATATCTATATGTTATTTTCTCTTGTTTACTTTCTGTTTCTTACTTCAAATTTTAAAGGGTTTATACTACGTTATCTTCATCATCCGCCCAGTGGTCGCATTGGCGCATCACGGTTTCCAGCGCCTTTTCTGCACCCTCTGGTGGATACTTATACTTCTTGAGCAGTCGCTTCACCATCACTCGCATTTTCGCCCTCGCCGATTCCTTCCGGTTCCAGTCGATGGTGCGGTTGCGGTGCAAGACTTCTGTCAGTTCCCGGGTCAGCGCCACAAACTCCTCGTCGGAGTAAGCCTGCCGCACTCCTTCGGGCGTGGAGAGCGCATCATAGAATGCCTTCTCCTCGGGCGAAAGTCCCAGGTCGTTGCCCTCTGCTTCTGCCTGCTTCATCTGCTGAGCCATCTTCAACAGTTCCTCTATCACTTCCTCGTTGGTGAGCAAGCCCTTCAGATAGTTGGAGAGACTCTGGCTGAGCATGTCGGAGAAGAGGTCGCTCTGAACCACGTTGGTCTTCTTCTGCTGCTTGATTTTTTCTTTCATCAGTTTGGTGAGCAGTTCCACAGCCAGGTTGCGCTCCTTCATGTTCTTCACCTCCTGGATGAAGGCGTCGTCGAAGAGCGAGAACTCTATCTGGTGGTCGCCGAAGAGATTGATTACTCCGTCGGTCTTCACACTCTGACGGAGCAGCTCACCGATGCGCTCGTTGATTTCATGGCGGCTGATCTTGCCCTTCTGCGAGAGTTTGAGCATCATCACGCGCAGCGCATCCATGTAGCACACCTCTGCCTTCTGCTGCTCATTCAGGAGCGAACGGCAGAGCGTGGTGGCATTGTGAAGCAGATTGCTGTGCTCCATAAAGTTCTTCTTGCGCTGAACCATGGCTGGAGAACTCAGGAAGTTGGCTCCGCCCGTAATGGCGAGGGCTCGCTTCGAGTTGTCCTGTTCGAAGAAGCCGGAATAGTCGAAACCATGAAGCTGGTCTCGGCAGATTTCCATCTCTTCTTTCCATTTCACCAGGGCGGTCTTGGCGATGTCGGGGTCTCCAAAGCGGCGGCGATCACGGTTGGTGTACTGCTGCATGGCACTCTTCAGCGCCTGCGCAATGCCTACGTAATCCACTATCAGTCCGCCTTCCTTGCCCGGGAACACACGGTTCACACGGGCTATTGCCTGCATCAGATTATGACCGCTCATCGGTTTATATACGTACATGGTGGCGAGCGACGGAACATCGAAACCCGTGAGCCACATATCTCTTACGATGGCGATTTTCATCTCATCGTCGTTGTCCTTGAATTTTCTTGCCAGTTCCTTCTTGTAGGCTTCGTTGCCGATAATCGGCTGCCAGTCTTCGGGGTCCTGGTTCGAACCGCTCATCACTACCTTTACCTTCTCCGTCCACCCGGGGCGAAGTTCCAGCATCTTGCGGTAGATTTTGATGGCGATGCTTCGGGTCAGTGCCACAATCATTGCCTTGCCGGTGAGTTCCTGCGCACGGTTTTCCTCGTAGTGCTTCACAATATCCCTTACCAGCGTGTCGATGGTGGCGTCTTCACCCAGGAGTACTTCCAGTCGGCTGTGCTCCTGCTTTGCCTGCCTGATTTGCTCCTCGGTGGCTCCCTCATCGGCCAGGTTGTCGAACTCATCGTTCAACAGGTTCATCGTGTCTTCATCGAGGTTCAGGTTCACCACACGGCTCTCGTAATAAACCGGACGGGTGGCTCCATCATCTACCGCCTGACTCATGTCGTAAACGTCGATGTAGTTGCCGAACACTTCCTCCGTGTCTCTGTCGCGGTCGCTGATAGGCGTTCCGGTGAAGCCAATAAATGAGGCACCTGGCAGGGCTTCTCTCATCTTCTGGCTGAATCCCTTCTTCATCGTCAGGCTCTTGTTGTCCCAGTGCTCTTCGCCGTATTGCGAGCGGTGCGCCTCATCGGTCATCACGATGATGTTGCGACGGGTGGAGAGTGCCGAATCGCCTTCTTCAAACTTCTGAATGGTGGTAAAGATGATTCCCCCACTCTTTCGGTTACGCAGCAGATTGCCCAGGTCTTCACGGCTCTGGGCGTTCTGTGGTTCCTGACGAAGGAAGTCCTGGCAGCGGCAGAACTGACCGAAGAGCTGGTTGTCGAGGTCCTTGCGGTCGGTTACTACCACGATGGTTACTTCGGGCAACCGTTGCACCAGCTGGTGGGCGTAGAACACCATGGAGAGGCTCTTGCCCGAACCCTGCGTGTGCCAGAACACGCCGATTTTTCCGTTGCCTTCCACTGCGGTACGGGTGCGCTGCAGGGCTTTGCCCACGGCGTAGTACTGGTGGTAGGCGGTAAGAATCTTGGCGTATTTGCCCTGGTTCTTGTCGAAGCAGATGAAGTTCTGCAGGATGTCGAGCAGTCGCTGCTGCTGGAACATACCGAGGAAGAAGGTGCGATAGTCGGCAAAGAGGGTTGACTCGTATGAGCCGTCCACGGTCTTCCATTCCATGTAGCGTTCTAGCTTGGCAGTGATGGTTCCGGCACGGGTCTCGCTCATGTCGCTGATTACGTTGAAGGCGTTGTAGCTGAAGAGGCTTGGAATGCTCTGCTGATAGTTCTTGATCTGCTTGTAGGCATCTTCTACGGTTGCATCTTCGGAAATGGCGCTTTTCAGCTCCACCACCACGAGGGGCAATCCGTTGACCATCACCACCATGTCGCAGCGCTTGTTCTTATACTCTTCTACTCGCCACTGGTTCACCACCTTGAAGAGGTTTCTTTCGGGATGGTCGAAGTCGATGAGCCGCATCAGGGCTGTTCGTTCTTCGCCATTCTGCAGGAATTCCACCTCCAGACCGTTTTGCATCCAGAGGGTAAACTGCTCGTTGTTCTGTTCTAAAGTACCGATGCAGATGTTGGTGATTTGCTTGATTCCTTCATCCATTACATCGGCTGGCAGTTCAGGATTAAGCCGTCGCATCGAGGCGACCAAATCGGCACGATAGAAAGGCTCCTTATAGTCGCGCTCCACCTCGTAGCCACATTCGTACGCATAGCCGAGTTCGTCGCGGAACAGGGCAATGAGCGTTTGCTCGTATGCGTCTTCGGTGAATTTCTTGTCGTCTGCCATAATGATATTTTTAATTTTCTTTCTCGTTATTTTCTTTCGTAGCTCTTCTTATTCCGGGACTTCCAGCTCGCCTGACATTAAGCGAGGGAGAAGGGTGTCGCGGAGAGTTGAGAGGTTGCGAGATTCTGCTGAGATATTCTTTATTCTTTGAAGTATTGAATCAAGTATTTTACTACATTCTTCTACTACTTTCAAAGGAGGAAGAACAACAACAAACTTATCTATGTCTGCTTTACCCAAATGACTAACAGTTGTTCCCGTTTTGTATGACTGAACAAATTCTAACTCTGGTTTCATTAAATAAAGAACAAACAAATTGCTAATTGATGTCTGTTGCGGCATTAATTTGCACACTCGCTGATTCAGCAATCCCGTATTACCTTTCCAAATATGAGGGACAAATTCTGCATCCATACCAGCAACTATGTCTCCCATATTAACATATTCTGTTTGCGGAAGTATTTCCGGTGTATAGAATTGCGGATTGCAATCTTTTAAATCCCTAATTCTTATTAAAGGAAGACCTTCTCCATTATCATTGAACTTTGCAGATTTATAAGGAGCACCATAAACAACTTTCACATATTCATATGGGCTTCCTACTTTCCATCCTTCCGGAATCATTCCCAATTCACTATCCACGAACTTACCATCCTTGAAAGGCTCAAAGTCAACGAACCAATTCTTGAAAATAGCCTGCGCCATCTCCTCCAAATCAGCATTGATCTTGTTGTTCATCTCTATCTTCCGGTCGAGAGAAGAAAGGATGGAGGCTATGTGGCGCTGGTCTTCAAGAGAAGGCAATTCAAAAACATAATCTCTCATGGTCTTCAGGGAAATATGTTTTATTGTTGACCCTGTACTCATCAAATGGATATATGACTTAAAATGAGGGCTTTGTAATTGATAGTAGAGATACGAAGATTCTACAATTTCTGGATTACAATTTATATAGCAAGCACCTTTGCCCAATACACATTTTTCTCCTCTATATTTTGCAATATTGCCTATCGTTCCATCAATAGAGTAAAGAATTGAATGTTTGCCCAATGGTTTCTTGTACTTTAAATATTCTTCATGACTTGTCTTTTTTGTTGGGTCATTATCAAGAATATAACCATTATACAAGTTTTTTGCATTGACAAATATATATTCTCCATTCACAATAAACTTAGGAGCTTTATGTAAGCCATCACTTAGTTCAGAGCACACATCCCCCAATCTAACTTCTTTCCACTCCATACTTTACACCTCCCATCCAATTTTCTTCAACTGCAATCTGATCTCTTCTTCCTGCTTCTTGCTTTCCTCAAACAGCTGCTTCAGCTCTCCGGTTAGAGTCATCATTTTCTCCTCGAAAGGCACTCCGTCTCCTTCGTCTTCGGCGATTCCTACGTATCTGCCAGGAGTCAGGATGTAATCTTGCTCGGCAATCTGCTCAGTGGTGCATACGGCACAGAAGCCTTTTTCATCCTCCAGGGTTCCCTGCTGGAACGCATGGAAGGTGTCGGTAATCTTCTTGATGTCCGTATCAGGCATCAGCTCACGAAGCTTGCGGGTAACCATCGTGCCCAGATTACGGGCGTCGATAAACACAGTCTTGCCCTTCTGCGCCTTGTTGCGGCTGATAAACCAAAGACTTACAGGAATACCCGTACTGTAGAACAACTGAGAAGGCAAAGCCACGATTCCCTCTACCAGGTCGGCTTCGATGATGGCTTGGCGAATCTGTCCCTCGCCGCCACTCTGACTCGAAAGCGCACCATTCGCCAGCACCAAACCTATCTTTCCGTTAGGTGCCAGATGGTGAATCATGTGCTGCATCCACGCAAAGTTGGCGTTGCCAGCAGGTGGCAAACCATACTGCCAGCGCACATCTTCCTGAAGCGCACTCTGCCCCCAGTCGCTGAGGTTGAAAGGAGGATTGGCAAGAATGTAATCTGCCTTCAGCGTAGGGTGCTGGTCATCATAGAATGTGTCGGCAAAGACTTTTCCTAAGTTCGCATCCAAGCCACGGATGGCAAGGTTCATGTGCGCCATCTTCCACGTATCAGGGTTTGCCTCCTGACCATAGATACTGATTTTGCGCAGGTTTCCCTTGTGGCGCTCTATAAACTTGGCGCTCTGCACAAACATACCACCGCTTCCGCAGCAAGGGTCATAGACTCTGCCCTCGTAAGGCTCCAGTATCTCTACCAGCGTGCGGACAATGCAGGAAGGCGTATAGAACTCGCCACCATTCTTGCCCTCCAGGCTGGCAAACTGCTGCAGACAGTATTCGTAGGTTCTGCCCAGCAGGTCTTTCTCCTCGCCAGCATCGTGCATTTCTATGTTCGTAAAGAGATCTACCACATCACCCAGACGGCGCTTGTCAAGCTCCGGACGGGCGAAATTCTTAGGCAGAATGCCCTTCAGTCTTTCGTTTTCTCGCTCAATGGCAGTAAGTGCTTCATCTATTATCACGCCTATTTCCGGGGTGTGGGCAGCAGCACTAATCTTGCTCCATCGGGCTTCAGCAGGCACAAAGAAGATGTTCTCGGCGGTGTATTCGTCCTTATCTTCCGGGTCGGCGTATTCGTCGCCCTGCAGCTCCTGGAACTTCTGCTCGAAGCGGTCGCTGATGTATTTCAGAAAAATGAGTCCGAGCACCACACCCTCGTATTGCGAAGCGCTGAGGTTGCCTCTCAGAATATCGGCAGCCTTCCATATTTTCTCTTCAAAACCAATGCTGATTGTATCTTGTTTCTTAGCCATAATATGCTTATTTTTCTACGAGCACTAGCTTCCAGTCCTCATTCTGCAGAACGAGGGTCCCGTTGTTGTCCGTAATGGTGAATATCTGATTATCTATCTGTATTTTGTTCTCCTTTATTAAATAGGTGTAGTGACCGCAAGCAACGTTTTCGGTGGTAGTTTGGGTTATTTTACCGCCTTCGTCGAAGTGGTTCACTTCCGTCGTTTTGGAGAAAGAAATCGCATCTGAGGTGAAACTGCAGAACAAAGGAGCCTCTTTTACGTCGATAAAGATACTTCCAACGCGCTGATAAAGGGCTGAAATCTGCCATTCGTGGGCTAAAAATGTGGTTTTGTAATCCAAAACCTCTGATTTTTCTGTTTCTTCGTCGCTAGAACAGGCGGTGGAAGAAAGCATAAAAAAAGCGACTATTATCATATAAAAATAAGATAATATTCGCCTGCGGATAAGAACATGATGATATTGGGCTAACTTTGCCTGAGCAAAATTACCCCCCCCCTAAAACTTTGTACATCAACCAGTTATATCTTTTCATCTTAGTATTGTTATTATGTAGTTTCTAGTTTTCCGGACTATTGCTACGTCAATAATTTGTTAATTGCTAGCAAAGATAATAAAAAGTTGGCAAACCCAAGAATTTTATCACGTTATTTAACGGAAAAATGCAAAATATGGGGGTTAGGAAGATGTTTTACCCCCTCTTCTAAGGGTAAAAAATGCCCCTCCTCGGACGTGAAACCATACTCCAAAGGTAGATATTTTTGACAAATACAAAGAATTGGGAGGGAGGAAATGAGCACTAGAGCGGTGCAATATGCAGTATTTCTCACCAGAGAATGTAGATTATCATTATACACACATAAATAAAGCACAACTGATATAAACTTTCATAACCATCTCATACACAAGTGATTTAGAACTATCACACACTCTAACAAACAATCCATTCAAGCATTACACTTAGTGGGTCATTAGGTCAAAGTCATTTAGGGTCATTATGTTTTCCGAGAGTTAAAAAGTCACTATGAGGGTGTGTCATAAGTCTATGACGCACCCTTTTTTTGTGTGTTTCTATATATTCTAGTTGAATCGTAGTCTTTCTTCACAAAGGGAATCTTATTATATTGTATAGAAACTTTACTTTTCTTGTTTTATCGATAACAAAACAGCCCCAAAGCTCACAAAAGGGCATAGTTATCCCTGACGATAAAAAAAACAAAATTGAGTTTTATCGTTTTATACCCAAATATTTCTTCAAATTGAATCCCATTCCGAACAATCCTAGATCCATGTAAACCTTGTCCATTCCAAAATGCCTGAATCGCTTATAATGCATATCTGCCTTCATCTGCCCAAATACAGCTTCCGGCTCTATCGGTCGCTGGCTTCTGTGTTTCAAGCCCTCTTCAGACGTTAGTAGCAGGAAGGCTTCCTTTTTATATGCATTCAGTTTATGGTTGACATATATGGTTCTGTTGCCTTTGGATTTCTTGCAGAGACTTCCAAGCGGACATCCATCACATCGTTGTGCTCTATATAATGTAATGACAGACACATAGCCGGAGTCACTTTTCGTTTGCCGTTGTCCACAAGGTTCCATGTGTTGTCCCATGGGGCAGACATAATAGTCATCATCCCTGTTGTAGTAGAAGTTCGCTTGGTTGAAGGCATCCTCCTTGAAAGGCTTATGCTGTTCCTTGTGAAACCAGTTGTACTTTACATAACCCACCATTTCTTCCATCTCTAGGTACTCGTAGTTCTCCTCCGAGCCATACCCTGAGTCTGCGGTGACGCTCTTGGATTGCTTTCCATATCTTTTCTTGTACTTATCCAAAAAAGGCTTGAAGGTCAGGGTGTCTGTTGGATTGGGATAAAGGGCGAAATTCGTCCAATATTGATTCTCTGTCGCAATTTGAAGGTTATAGGCAGGCTTTGTCTGCCCATTGTTCATGGCATCTTCCTTGAGGCGCATGAAGGTCGCATCGGGATCGGTCTTGGAGTAACTGTTTCTCTCGCCCAGTATATCCAGTGATTTTTCATACTCGCACAGTTTGTCCGAGGCTTTGAACAAGTGATCTATCTGAGTATTTAGCTTTTGCTTCTCTCTTCCTGTAAGCTTTGCCTTAGGAAGGTTCTTCACTTGCCTCTCACACAAACGTGCACTTCTCTCTACATCCTTGGCGGAAGTGGCTGGCTCGCTGTCTTCTTCCTTAATGTCACTCCCGCCATTCAGGCGAATTTGTTCTTTTATCTGAGCCAATGCAGCAGAGGTCTTTTCCAAGAGCTTAGCCCTGTTCTTTTCCACGGTCTTCTTCCATACAAACGTGTACTTGTTTGCTTTCGACTCTATCTTAGTACCATCAACATATTGTTCCTCCAGACTAATCACGCCCTTTTCAACCAATATGGAGACGACCGCATCAAAATAAAAGTCGATGCATTTAATCATATGATGGGATCTAAAGCGGTTGATTGTTGCGAAAGATAATTGCTTACCTCCACAAATCCACATATAGCGAACATCGTATTTAAGTGCGTCCGCTATGCCACGACAGGAATAAACGCCATTGATATAGGCAAAAACAACTAAACTTAGAAGCATCTTCGGACTGTAAGGAGGAGCACCAATCCCATCATAGGTATCCATGAGAGGGTTGATGTCCATACTGCGAACAATACGATCCACCATACGAACTTTGCTGTCTTTTGGCACATAATCATCGAAAGAGTTAGGAAAAAAGCTCAATTCGTGCCGAGTTTCAGATTTTATTTGTATCTTTGCCATACTTAAAGAAGTTTTCTGCAAAGATACAAATCTTTTGCGGAAAGGCAAAGCCCGAGCTTGTGAAAGTTTGGGCTTTGTTGTAAATAAAAATGTTTTTTAAAGATTTCGTATCTGTGAAAAGGCAAAAAATAAAAAGGGGTGCGTCACAGACTTATGACACACCCTCATAGCAAAGAAAGTGACATTTACTTTTCCAAATGACCCTAAATGACATTGACACCAAATGACCCCTTTTCATTTCTTCAGCTACTTCCGAGTCTTTTCTTGCTTTTTCATTGTTTCTGCAATAAAGTTCAGATAGAAAATCAATAGAACTTATTGTATTACAGCTACTTATAGCTTTTCTCACATAGAAAGTCAGGGTGAAAGCTTGTATTCTGCCCGAAAATGTTGTATCTTTGCACCGGCAATCGAAAGAACAGCCTTTTGTGCCTTGCTCGGGTCTTCTATTAAGACCAACACGGGTCATAAATGATGGCAGGCGCCGGTCATCAATGAAGACCCCGAAAACGGCAGGAACGGGGCGTTCTGGGGAGTTGCAAAACACGAGGAGTTCAAGAACCTTCGCGACGAAGCCGAGTTCAACCTCGTAGCCAGCCGCAGTGCTCAGGCAGCCGTTATCAAGGCGATTAAGGAGGGCAAGACCAACGTTGACCTCAACGCGCCAACTACTCCGGATAATACGCCAGGCGGTTCTACTCCAGGTGGTTCAAACACCGGTCAGACCGGCAGCGAAGGCCAAGGCTCTGAATCAACCGGCGGTACTACCGGCAAGGACGATACTGGCGACGGCCTTGAATAGCCCAAGGATAGACTGGCTAGGGTGCTAGCCCCTAGCCCAGCCTATCCGCCCCACAAAAAATTCAACATTCAACACTCAACATTCAACATTCAAAAAAAATGAAAGCGAACACTTGGAAAACAATTCTTCAGATAGCCATCAGCATACTGACCGCTATCGCTACTACGCTAGGAGTAACGAGCTGCATGGGATAAAAACAAATGAGGGTGTGTCATAAGTCTGTGACGCACCCCTTTTTATTTTTTGCCTTTTCACAGATACGAAATCTTTAAAAAACATTTTTATTTACAACAAAGCCCAAACTTTCACAAGCTCGGGCTTTGCCTTTCCGCAAAAGATTTGTATCTTTGCAGAAAACTTCTTTAAGTATGGCAAAGATACAAATAAAATCTGAAACTCGGCACGAATTGAGCTTTTTTCCTAACTCTTTCGATGATTATGTGCCAAAAGACAGCAAAGTTCGTATGGTGGATCGTATTGTTCGCAGTATGGACATCAACCCTCTCATGGATACCTATGATGGGATTGGTGCTCCTCCTTACAGTCCGAAGATGCTTCTAAGTTTAGTTGTTTTTGCCTATATCAATGGCGTTTATTCCTGTCGTGGCATAGCGGACGCACTTAAATACGATGTTCGCTATATGTGGATTTGTGGAGGCAAGCGACTGTCTTTCGCGACCATCAACCGCTTTAGAACCAATCATATGATAAAGTGCATCGACTTCTATTTTGATGCAGTCGTCTCCATATTGGTTGAAAAGGGCGTGATTAGTCTGGAGGAACAATATGTTGATGGCACTAAGATAGAGTCGAAAGCAAACAAGTACACGTTTGTATGGAAGAAGACCGTGGAAAAGAACAGGGCTAAGCTCTTGGAAAAGACATCTGCTGCATTGGCTCAGATAAAAGAACAAATTCGCCTGAATGGCGGGAGTGACATTAGGGAAGAAGACAGCGAGCCAGCCACTTCAGCCAAGGATGTAAAGAGAAGTGCACGTTTGTGTGAGAGGCAAGCGAAGAACCTTCCTAAGGCAAAGCTTACAGGAAGAGAGAAGCAAAAGCTAAATACTCAGATAGATCACTTGTTCAAAGCCTCGGACAAACTGTGCGAGTATGAAAAATCACTGGATATACTGGGCGAGAGAAACAGTTACTCCAAGACTGATCCCGATGCGACCTTCATGCGCCTCAAGGAAGATGCCATGAACAATGGGCAGACAAAGCCTGCCTATAACCTTCAAATTGCGACAGAGAATCAATATTGGACGAATTTCGCCCTTTATCCCAATCCAACAGACACCCTGACCTTCAAGCCTTTTTTGGATAAGTACAAGAAAAGATATGGAAAGCAATCCAAGAGCGTCACCGCAGACTCAGGGTATGGCTCGGAGGAGAACTACGAGTACCTAGAGATGGAAGAGATGATGGGTTATGTAAAGTACAACTGGTTTCACAAGGAACAGCATAAGCCTTTCAAGGAGGATGCCTTCAACCAAGCGAACTTCTACTACAACAGGGATGATGACTATTATGTCTGCCCCATGGGACAACACATGGAACCTTGTGGACAACGGCAAACGAAAAGTGACTCCGGCTATGTGTCTGTCATTACATTATATAGAGCACAACGATGTGATGGATGTCCGCTTGGAAGTCTCTGCAAGAAATCCAAAGGCAACAGAACCATATATGTCAACCATAAACTGAATGCATATAAAAAGGAAGCCTTCCTGCTACTAACGTCTGAAGAGGGCTTGAAACACAGAAGACAGCGACCGATAGAGCCGGAAGCTGTATTTGGGCAGATGAAGGCAGATATGCATTATAAGCGATTCAGGCATTTTGGAATGGACAAGGTTTACATGGATCTAGGATTGTTCGGAATGGGATTCAATTTGAAGAAATATTTGGGTATAAAACGATAAAACTCAATTTTGTTTTTTTTATCGTCAGGGATAACTATGCCCTTTTGTGAACTTCCTGCCTGTTTATAATAGAAAAGATCGGAAAAAGTAAAATTTGCAGACGATATTATATGATTCCCTTTTTGGAATAGGCTACGATACTTCTAGGATTATACAATAAATAACATAAAAGAGGGTGCGCCATAGACTTATGACACACCCACTTTCGTTCTACCGAGAATTCCGGTCATGAAGGGTCAAAGTCATTAAGGGTCATTATCATTTTCAAATCTCTAAAGATTCCGGTCATTTCCGGTCATGGTCATTTCCGGTCATTATCATTTTCTTTTTAATCCGATTATAAGGATATTTGCCTAACTTAGGTGTTTCACCTTTTTCTAAACTTATATGCAATAATAATCTTGCAGATTGCTTATTATTCAATTGAATATCATTCCATATCGCGTCTTTTTTGTATAACTTTAAGAATTCATCTATTATTGTGGATGAAAGAATCTGATTGTCAAGTTCACACCCGGGAATCATGAAAATAAACTCGTAATGAAGGATATGTAAATCTGCACATAAATAAGGTAAGGGATCCTCATTTTTCTTTCTAAAATACATATTAATGAATGGATGAACGACAGGTTCTTTATGGATTGTTTCTTTAATATTGGGCAGTGTAATTGCGCAATCTTTGTTAATCCAATCAATTGTTTTCTTGAAATGTTTCAACTCAGAAGTAGGCAGCATTCCTATTACAAACTTGACTATAGCACGATAAACATCTGAGAAATCAATACTACCAACATCCAAAACAAGACCAGTCTTATCTCTTATTACCGATGCTTTTGTATAATCTATTAGTTTGAATTCAACGTCATTTGTATCTGGATTTACACTCAATTCAAAGGAGTCTGTTTTGATTTTATAGGATTTAAAACCTTCAAACTGACTTGATATAACCCTTGAGAAAGAAATATATTTAAGAAACTCTTGTTCTATAGTTGCTCCAAATTTTTTATTACATTCATCACATTCGTCATTTGTGAAATAAGCTATATTGCCCAGACAATTAGAAATAGTATGTGCATCAGTTTTAAAAGTTGCATTATCAGACATTGAACATCCACAATATCTACATGTCCTCAACTCACGTTTTTGCTCGCCAAAGCGCACTATTTTATTGTATGGATAATTCAATAAACGATAATGGTCAAATAAAGCAGAATAATTGTTCAGAAAATCTTTCAATTGTTCTTTTGTGGAAGTGCCACTTTCCAACTCCTTCATTTCCAACATCAATTTCTTCGTTTCAATTACGTCAATAGAACAATTCAGTAATACTCCTAAACATTTTCCTTCTTCCATTTTGGAAACCAAAGCGATAACAGATTGCAATTCTGGAATCGTTTTTGATGCATCTTTGATGAACTTTATAAAAACTTCTTTCCATCGTTCTATAATTTGAAACACAAATATTCCTTCTGGAGACTTATCACCATTACCTACCAATCGATTTAATTTAGTTACAAATTCCGTTTTAAATATATCTTCAATACTAAGTTTGGAAGATTGCAAAGCAATGTATGCCCCCTTATCCTCTTCACTTGTAAAGAAATTAATAATGTAAGTTACCATACAATAAAGTATTTAATATTTATCTTATATTAACAGTTTAACAACTTGTAGGTTAATGTCATTTTCAACCATCTACCTGAGGTGAACATATAAACATTTACAGATTACACAAAAAGATTCTAGATGTTGTATATTACTGATTCCGGAAATAGCAAAGCCATCCCCTTCTTCTTGATTTTGAAAGAATAAGTATCGCCATGTCCACTTGGACGACAAAGCAGCAAATCAACAGTTATTATGTTCTGTTCAAGAAGCACATCAAACTGACCAACATTCGGATTCTTTGTATGCTCTATCTGCTTATAGCGAAAGTATTCCTTACCATTGTTTAACTCGTTTTCTACTTCAATCCAGAATGTTTCATGATGTTTTATTTGTAAACGTTGGTGTAACTTTACTAACCTCCAAGCTGCAATATCTTCAACTTTTCTTCTCTCAGCTTGTAATTCAAGAAGTTCGTCTACATGGTTGACATTCAAGAACATCATTTGACTGTTTGGTGGAGCGCATTGAACAGTGTTTTGGTAAGTTTTGAAACCGTTTTCATTGCTGTAACCGTATTTCTCGACAATTTCTCGTCCAGATTTCAATTTACTAATTCCCCAATCTGGGGTTTGGGTAAATAGTACATTTTTCTTGCTGCTTCTTTTATCCCTATGACTCTTCAATTCTATTCCCTTGTAATCAGGAGTCTTGTCACTATTCATACTGATTCCAAGGAAAGACTCTATAGTTCTGCCAATTCCAGTGTCAGCCGTTACTTCTGATTCAAACCACTGATCTTTAACAGCACGGAAACGCCCAAGAAGTTCCTCTGAAACAGAGTTTCCCTCTTTGTTAATTTCTTTCAAAATCTCCTGCATAGGCGTAATGAGAACTGAATCGTAGCATTTCTCTATATCTATATGAGATATATTGATACTATACAAAGTTTGTTCATGCCAAAACAAAACATGAATGTCATTACCGTCTGTATGTGCACCCAATCCATATATCCACATTCGAGGGTCTCCTTTCTTTGTATTTGGACGATAAAAGGATGCTTTCGTGAAAAATTGTGTTGCATCGGTAAGAATGCAAGCTTGTTTTATTTGCTTATGTTCTTGACCTTGAAGTTGTTCCTCATAGTTATGAATACCATTTTCAAGAAAATAGGCTCGCATAGGAGCTGTTGAGTCAAGAATACCCTTACCTAAGCCAGTAGGGGTAATCTCTACTTGTGTAAACTTCACATTGTGGTTTACAAGAAATTTTAAATTCTTCTGCTCAAAAGCAGTAAATGGACGCATATTAACCATATGAAAACCTTTTACTTTATATGTTTCAACAATGTATTGGCAATTGCCCTTGCCATTAGCGGTGGGACAGCATTACCTACAAGTGTGTATTGAGGTATCTCTTTTTGGCGATTGTTACCACCTGTCTGACGTTTACCTTGGAACACAAACGAATCGTCAAAACTCTGGAGGCGAGCCATTTCACGAACAGTCATAGGACGATACGCAGAATAATGAATAAAGTCATCTGGCATTGTACATACTGTAGGACTTTGTCCAAGAGGATTCAAAACTACATAGTTTCGTTTCTGAGAATCCAATCCCTTTTCTTTCAGTTCAACCTTTGCCTCATCATAATCACCATGTGCAGCAATAATGCGCAGTCGTTCACGAACTTTTTCATTCTGCAGACTTGTTTGGTGATTGAACAAATCCATATGCAGATATTTCTGCGGTTTATCCAACTCATCCATATTCATCACATAGAACGGTTCCTTATCAAACGTAAAGCGATGTCCCAAACGACCAATTTTTGACCATTCAGAAAACAAAAGTCCATGTTCATCTGGCTCACCCTGAATAGCTCTTTGAATTTTTGTATCTTCAAATTTCGGGTTCAACTTTGGCTTCTTATACGAAGTTACTGTTTCACCATTTCCTATCATATTCAAATCCCAAAGAGCTTCATAAACTTTCACTTTCTCGTCATCACTGACGGTGGCTGGAATCTCTTTAATAACCTCTTGGTCATTTCGGCAACCAATAAACACGACTCGCTCACGATTTTGAGGAACACCATAGTTTGAAGACAAAAGAACAAATGGCTCTTCTATATTGTAAAGACGAATCTCCTTCATCATCTCATTTAGATGATTGAGAAGGTCTGTTTTACCTTTGAGTTGCTCTTGAATATATTCTATACACTCATCAAATGTAGATGTCAATATTTCCAAAGACTTTTTCAAGGACTGAGCTTCATCCATACAATCACCCATATTTGCCACTTTATCAACAGCATCTAAAGTCTTTTCTAGAATCTGCTCATCTGATATAGTTTCAATTATAGCATTGTAACCATCCATAAAAGTGTCATTGTCAATGTGTGCACTGGTTTTTAACTGAATGACCTGTTTACGGATAGAATCTCTTTGCTGTTTCATTTTTAACAACAAAAGTCCATGACGAATAGTATTTACACTTTCGTCACTCTTGCTAACGCTATATGGTAAATGCTTGGTCACATCCTTTAATTGTTGCTCAAGATTCTCAAAGAAAATCTCATTCTGCTTATCCCAATTGTCTGTGGACGTTTCCATACAAAGCCTAATATATAAGGCATAGTATAAGGATGCAGGCATCTGTGGTTTCAACACATCTTCCAAGAAAGCATAGAGCTGATTCATTTTCGCATCATCAACGATTGATCTGATTTCACGAAGAATTCTCTCTTTTATTCGTCCTTCATCCTTTGTTAATATTCCCTTTACATTCTCCATTACAAAGTATTTAGGGCGTAAAGCTTTAATTACCTTTAGGTAATGGAAGAACAGGTCATCACGCTTATCTAGTTTCTTTCTGCGACCTGCAAGACTAAACGACTGGCAACTTGGACCACCAGTTACAACATCGATTTCTTGATTGCCAATTTCTTTGAGAAGATTAGGTAAAAAAGAATCTTCCATAATGTCTTGACACATGAACTTAGTATCAAGACCTAGCATCTTATTGTAACGTACACGATGTGTGAGTTCACAATTCTCGTTTATATCGCTTGCTAAACGAAAATTGTAATACTTGTCATCCGTATAGGCTTGCATGAAGCCCTCACTGAAGCCACCAGCCCCAGCAAACAAATCAAGATATGTAATGCCCTTTCGGGTTGAAATAAACTCTTTCTTTTCAGACATAGTTATGTTTTACTATTTTTTAATTCTATTGTTCAGCTCTTACCAATTCAATACCGAACTTTCTTATGTGGTTCAAGAACGCGCTGAAAAGCCCAAAAGCTCCTATCCCTGAATATAGGGTGACTTGTTTGCGTCCGTATTTACCCAGGGTGCAACCCTGGGCTAGGAGCTTCTGCCCCTTCAGGGCGAGGGGGGTAGCCGGTCATGAAGGGTCAAAGTCATTAAGGGTCATTATCATTTTCAAACCCCTAAAGATTCCGGTCATTTCCGGTCATGGTCATTTCCGGTCATTTTCATTTCCTTATGCCTTGCCCCCTAGAGAAAAATCAGACTGGAGTATCGGTGGCAGAATCCTTGAAGAGGTCATCGGCTGATGGAATCTCATCTTCATCAAACCACTTCTTCAACTTGTCCTGAGCCTTTGACTTTACATCTTCTGAAACCTCACCCCAAACTTTCTTGAGCACAAACAGCAATACGGCCAGGTCATCGCCCAAACCGGCAATAGGTATGGCGTCGGGAATCACATCGAGCGGACTGATGAGATAACCCAAGGCTCCTACAATCAGAGCCTTGTCCTTCAGCGAAACCTTGTCACTCTCTAACGTATAATAGAGAATGAGCGCTGTATAAACCATCTTGGCACCGGCACGTTTGGCAACATGCGAAATCTTCTCGACAAATGCACGCTGGGTGAACTTGTCCTTATAGTCCATAAAGTCTGGTAATGTCATACTACTTACAGTTTATAGTTTATTATTTATAGTTTACAGTTACGACCGCTTCTCGTAGAAGAGGACAGCCTTGATGAAGGTCTCCATCTTAGGCTCCTTATGATGGTTCACGCGATAGGCGATGATCATCTGGAGAAGTGCCTTGACAAAACACGCCAGCAGCAGACCGATGATGACGGCTATGACCGTGGCGAGCATCTTGCCGTTGTCGTAAACGGGTGACTTATCCGGGAAACAGGACAGCACCAGTACGGGGAGGACGGTGATGAAACCGCCGATGGTGAGCTGGCTGCGCTTGGAACCACCCATGTCGAGTATCGACTGCTTATCGAAAAGATAATCATCCAGCTCCATGCGGGTAATGCCGTAGTTCTCAAACTTTGGGAAATCGGGCTCATTGCCATATTTCGCTATCTTGCCCGTTACCTTATGTTCGAAATCATCTAATATCTGCTTTTCCGGTTCTCTGAGTTTCATAATCTTGCTAGTTTTTAAAATCGTTTAAAAATGAATGCATCTTATACCTTATTATATATAAAGGCTGCGATGCTGAAAAAAAGAAAGCAGTGCCCCTGTAAGCCGAGTTCTGTGTTTCTATATCAGATATGCTGTTATGCTGTGTTCATACCAGATATAAGAACGTCTGTCATTTATCTAGTCCCAAAGTCACCCTTGGGCTCAAGCACTCTACCCTCCACAGCAGCCCTAAGGCAATCGGACGAGCCGTCCTCAATCTGCGGTATACATGAGCTTACAGCTCCCAGATGGCACAGCCTGGCGATCACCCGCCAGCTGGTGGTCTCTTACACCACCTTCTCACCCTTACTCTCACCACCCCAGACTGGACAAACGGGATAAGTGAAAGCGGTTATTTTCTTCTACCGACACCTACTGTCACCAATAGCTTCTAGTTTCGGAAGTGGGATGCTCTATGCTGCCCGGACTTTCCTCTCGCACCTGAAAGATGCCAGCGACAGACCGGAGCACTGCTTTCGACATGCAAAAGTACAAAAAACTTTTGATACTATTGCACGATTCCTCACTTTTTTATACATCATTAGTTATTCGCAAGGCTATTTTCGCTCTTTTTCCCCGGTTAAACCGAGTTTTCGAGCCTCTACCTTTTAACAGATATTCAATAATCTACAAAAGATAGTTTCGTATACAGAACTATCTTTTTCATGCTTACATTCAAATATTTGTGAATTTGTGACTTTCCTTGTTTAATAGCCGTTAAAGTGTTAATTTGAAATGTTAAAACGGAATAAATTTATGCAGAGAATGAAGCGTATCTCAAAAAATGAACCTATATTTGCAACCGGAAAACAGAGCGATGCATGACAAGCTGACTTTGGCATGATATTAGCTGCTGCAGTTCCAAGGAAAAGAAAAGTAAACAATAAAAAATAAAGAGACATGAAAAAATTAAGTAATTATGTTGTGGCTGTGCTCTGCGTTAGTTCGCTCGCATTTTCAGCCGGTGCTTTCATGAAAGTAAATGCTACACCTGCAGTTACCGCTGCGCCAGCAGGTCAGCCTGTAGACTTAACCTATGCTGCCGAGAAGGCGCTGCCTGCTGTAGTACATATTAAATACGTACAGAACTCGAAGGTGAAGACGGTAGATGTGCAGGACGACCCATTCGGAGGTTTCTTCGACCCGTTCGGCTTCTTCGGCAACCCTGAACAGGGCAACGGAGGTACACGCAAGCAGAAAGTGCAGACTCCGAAGAGAGAGGCTACAGGTTCGGGCGTCATCATCAGCCAGGACGGTTACATCGTTACCAACAACCACGTGGTAGAAGGTGCTGACGAGCTGACCGTAACACTGAACGACAACCGTGAATTCTCGGCACGCATCATCGGAACCGACAAGACTACCGACCTCGCCCTCATCAAGATAGACGGCAAGAACCTGCCTACCCTGCCTATCGCTGACAGCGACAAGGTGAAGGTGGGTGAATGGGTCATCGCCGTGGGCAACCCATTCGGACTGAACAATACGGTTACAGCCGGCATTATCTCAGCCAAGGCACGTTCGCTCGGTGCCAACGGTGTAGAGAGTTTCATCCAGACCGATGCTGCCATCAACGCAGGTAACTCGGGCGGTGCACTCGTCAACACCCAGGGCGAACTGGTAGGCATCAACGCCATGCTCTATTCACAGACCGGTTCTTACTCCGGCTACGGTTTCGCCATCCCTACCTCTATCATGAACAAGGTGGTAGACGACCTGAAGAAATACGGCAGCGTACAGCGCGTGATGCTGAGCATACAGGGAAGCGATGTGCTGAACTATATCAACGCCCAGAAGGAGAACGGCAAGGATGTGGACCTGGGAACCAACGAGGGTGTTTACATTGCCAAGGTAGATGAAGACGGCAACGGTGCTGAGGCAGGACTGAAGGAAGGTGACGTGATTACCAAGGTTGACGGCAAGAAGGTGACCAAGATGGCTGAGCTGCAGGAAATCCTGAACGGCAAGCGCCCTGGCGACAAGATGAGCATCACCTACCTGCACAACAAGAAGGCAAGCACCAAGACCATCACGCTGAAGAATGCCCAGGGTAATACTTCGGTTATCAAGAGTGCCGACCTCGACGTGCTCGGCGGCAGCTTCCGCCCTATTACAGAGAGCCAGAAGAACCAGCTCAACATCAAGTATGGTGTAGAGGTAATGAAGGTGAACAGCGGCGCCCTGAAGGATGGTGGCATTTCACGCGGTTTCATCATCCAGCGCATCAACGACAACAATATCAATACGATTGATGACCTGCAGAAGGCTGTAAAGAGTGCTTCTACCAGCAAGGATCCAGTGCTCTACATCCAGGGTGTATGGCCAACAGGCAAGAAGGCTTACTTCGCAGTTCCGCTGCAGAAAGACTAAGGGTAAGAGTTTTAAGAGAAACGTCTCATGATTGAGTAGTGAAAAAGGCATTTTTACTGCCAAAAAACTCAAGAAACAGACAAAAAACAATAAAATAGTAGGTATTTCTGAAAAATATCTACTATTTTTTTTGGTATTTAAACAAAAAAGTGTATTTTTGCAACTACTTAAAATTTGATGCCAGCATGAGACAATTAAAAATTACTCAATCAATTACGAATCGCGCAAGCGCATCGTTAGAAAAATATCTTCAAGATATTGCTCGTGAGGAGCTGCTCTCTACAGATGAAGAGGTGGAGCTCGCTCAGCGTATAAGAAAAGGTGACCGTAGGGCATTGGAGAGATTAACAAAAGCCAATCTCCGTTTCGTGGTGTCTGTTGCCAAACAGTACCAGAACCAGGGGCTCAGTTTGCCTGATCTTATCAACGAAGGAAACGTGGGGCTTATCAAAGCCGCACAGAAGTTTGATGAAACCCGAGGCTTTAAGTTCATCTCTTACGCCGTATGGTGGATTCGCCAGAGCATTCTGCAGGCCATAGCAGAGCAGAGCAGAATTGTGCGCCTTCCGCTCAACCAGGTGGGAAGCGTTAACAAGATTAACAGAGAGATGAGTAAGTTCGAACAGGAATTTGAACGCAAACCGAGTGTAGATGAAATGGCTGACCGCGTAGACTTGCCGGAAGACAAGATAGAGGACGCCATGAAGGCTACATCGACAAGTCGCCACCTGAGCGTGGATGCTCCTTTTTCTGATGATGAAGATGGCAGCATGCTCGACCTGATGGCCAATTCGGATGATCCGACCGACAATGAACTGCTGACAGAGTCGCTGAGAGCAGAAATAGAAAGACTGCTCAAGACGCTGCCGGACAAAGACCAGAAAATCATTGCTGCCTTCTATGGCATAGGAACACCAGAACTGACGCTCGAAGAAATCGGAACCAAGTATCATCTCACCAGGGAAAGAGTACGCCAAATCAAGGAAAAAACGATAAGGCGACTCCGGAACAAAACGACAGATAAACTGCTGAAGTCCTATCTGGGATAAGGAAAGATCCTGCATGACTGATGGGGCAGACAGCACAAAACAAAATAAGACAGAAAAAGAAATGAAAATTACAAAAATTGCATTAGCATCTATTGCATTAGCATGTTTCAGCTCGCTCTCTGCATCAGCCAAGAACGACGTTAAGACTGCATACATCTTTGGATTTGCCTCGTCGTTTAATGACTCTACAGTCTATTTCACAGACGTTCAGAAGGTTGATTCTGCCTATTTCACCCGCAAGAGCAAGTTTCTGGTAAGCCGCGAGAACTATTCATACCAGTTGCGCGACTATCTGGAGCAGAAAGGTGCCGGCAACCGCACGTGTATCGTGATGTTTGACTTCAACCAGAAGAAGGCTGAAAAGAAATGGAACAAGCTCTATGCAAGATACATTCAGAAGCCAAAGGCTAAGAAGGCAAAGAACGGACAGCAGATGAACGATGCGCCTAGCCCATATCAGGTGAAGACCATCAACTCTACAGATTTTCATTTTTCATCTGTTCAGCCAAACGATGAAGAGGTTGAAGAGGTAAAAGTGAAGAAGGCTAAGAAAGCCAAGAAAGAAAAGCGCAGAAAAGGCGCTAAAAATGAATAAGAATTTCAAATAGGACCTTACTCCGCAAAGTAAACAAGGTTGAACATTAAATTAAGAAGCCATTCCTATTTCCCATCAGGAATGGCTTCACTTTTTTATATCATATCATTTTCTACTTCAGATTCTGCTTGAACCAGTTAGCTATCTGGCGAAGCAGATGGTTACGGGTATTGCCACCCGAAATGCCATGATTACGGTTCGTGTACCACAGGGTCTTGAAGTCCTTGTCTGCCTGAACCAACGCCTCAGCATATTCGAAGGTATTCTGCGGATGCACATTGTCATCTGCCAATCCGTGACAGATAAGCAACGCACCATGCTGCTGCTTTACTCGCTCGATAGGGTTCACCTTGTAACCCTCTTCGTTCTCCTTAGGAGTGCGCATGTAGCGCTCAGTATAAACCGAATCATAGAAGCGGTAGCAGGTAGGAGGAGCCACAGCCACACCTGCCTTGAACACAGGACGGCCCTCGCTCATACTCATCAGCGTATTGAAACCACCATAGCTCCAACCCCAAATGCCGATATTATCCTTGTCTACATAAGGCAGAGAACCCATGTAGAGAGCGGTCTCAACCTGATCTTTCGACTCTAAATCGCCCAGACGGAGATAAGTAGACTTCTCAAACTCAGCTCCTCTACCGCCTGTTCCACGACCATCTACGCAGACAATGATGAAACCTTCCTGAGCAAGATAATAATCGAAAGCACCGCCATTGCCCATACTGCCCGTGCTCCATGAATCGAGCACCTGCTGGTTGCCCGGACCGGAATACTGGAAGAGGATGACAGGATACTTCTTGCTGGCGTCGAAATCTACAGGCTTCACCATCCAGCCGTCCAGTTTCACACCCTCGGAAGTGGTGAAAGAGAAAGTTTCGCGCTTGCCCCAATTATACTTCCGGGTCTTTTCGAGCAGCTGCTTGTTGTCTTCCAATGTCTTGATAAGCTTGCCCTTGTTGCTGCGTACGGTGAAGACATAAGGATGGCTGTAGCTGCTCCAGGTATTGACGAAATAGCGGTAATCGCCCGAGAAGTAAGCCGAGTTGGAACCAGCCGCATCGGTAAGACGCTCCACCTTTCCGTTCTTATGAGCCACGTAAACCTGGCGGTCGTGCGCATTGAGCTTGGCAGCCTGGAAATAAACATCGCCCGTCTTCTCATCCATTCCGTAGATAGAGGTAACATCATAGTTGCCCTTCTCTACCTGGCGCAGGAGCTTGCCGTTCATATCATAGAGATAGAGATGCATGAAGCCGTCGCGGTCGCTAGGCAGCAGGATGTTCTTCTTGCCCACGATGCTGTTTTCAATCACCTCTTCCTTTACAAACTTAGGCACACTCTCCTTGATGAGCATCCTGCTCTTGCCGGTGAAAGGATTGACTGCATAGAGGCGCATGTCGTCCTGATGGCGGTTCATCGTATAGACAATCAGACTGTTGGCGTCTGGCGATGTCTTGATGCGTGGATAATAGCCGTCGGAATCTACAGGCACATCGAGCGCCACGGTCTTGCCGTTCTTCATATCATAGCTCCAGAGGCTCACCTTAGAGTTGTCCTGTCCTGCCTTAGGATATTTATAGGAATACTCTCCCGGATAGTCGTGATACTCGCTATGGGTAGGATGAGAACCTTCGAACATCTGCAGAGAATAAGTCTTTACGTGCGATTCGTCGAAGCGTATCCAGCCGATGGCAGTTCCATCCGCATTCCATGCAAAGGCGCGGTTGAAGCTGAACTCCTCTTCGTAAACCCAATCAGGAATACCATTGATCACCTCGTTGAACTTACCGTCGCGGGTAATCTGGGTTTCCTTATCTCCATCGGTAACAAAGAGATTGTTATCCTTAACGAAGGCGATGTGGCGTGAATCAGGCGACCAGGTAGCCACCTGCTGGTTAACGCCCTGGGAAAGTTTCTTCAAACTCTTCTTGGCAATATCATATACGAAATACTCTGCCTTGAACGAGCGGCGGTAGATAGCCTCGCGATGCGTCATGATAAGCAATTTCTTGCCATCAGGACTGATTACATAACCCTCAATCTGTTCGAAGGGAGCCTTGACTGCGTTCACATCGAAGAGGATGCTCATCTGCTTGCCCGTCTTGAACGAATAACTGATAACCTGCTTGCCATCATTGCTGATAGAAGCGTACAAATCGGTGCCATCAATAGGGTTAATACCGGTAACATAAGAGGCAGCAAACTCGCCGGAGGTAATGGCCTTCAGGTCGAGTTTATCTGCAGCTTGCATTGCTGAAACCATCATGACAGTTGCAATAAAAACTGGAAATCTTTTCATGTGTTAATCTTTATGTAATGCCTCAATAGGCGAATAATCTTCGTCCTTGAGCAGTTGTTTTACCGTTACTTTAGGGTTGCGCTTTACATAAGCGTTGATTGTATTCACATACTTGGTCTTGAAAATCTCCTTGCCCATCGCCTTGTTGACAGCCCACATAATCTTGCCCATGTGCAGATCGCGGTCGAGCTGCGGACGGGTGTCGAACTGATCCATCGGATAGATGCTCAGCAGATAGAAGGTAAGGCAATCAGGCACAATATACTGGCGCGACATGGTGCTGCGCTGCTGCGGTGTATAGAACTTCTTGTAGAGCGGATAGTTTTCGCCCATGTATTTATCGAGCGAAATTCCTACTGAGTGCTGTCCTACTACGATGCTCTGGTCGAGAGCACCAATCTGGGCATAGAAACAAGGCTGCTGGAGCTCCGGAATCCAACTGTTCAGACGCGAGAAGGCAGTTTTCAACTGCTCGTTGATGTCTTCCATATTGGCAAATTCTGCCTCAGCATCGGCGATAAGCGCCTGCAGGGTAGAATCCTGATAGAACATGAGGAAACGGTTGCTGATATTGGCGTCGGTAATGGTGCCAAGCTGGAGCATTTTCTCTATCAGCGTACGGGTTTCTATCGGGTAATCGGTGTTCATCTGCTGCAGGGCTGAGAAATCACCGGTAGTAAGATATCTGCTTTCCAATCGGTCGTAACGCTGTACCGACAGGGGCACAGCCTCTCCTTCCTCGTTCGGCTTGAACTTAAATTCGCAGGCCGAACTGAGAAGCACGATTGCTAATATGACTATATAATTTAAAAACCTTTTCACGATAATTTACAAATCTTCGAGTTACGACTGCAAAAATACTAAAAATTATTTAAATTACCAAGCTTTTTTGCTAAAAAATCATACGCATTCGCAAAAAAAATGGGTTTTTCTCTTAGATTTGTTTGAAAAATAGCCAGCAATGAGCAAAACGTAAGGCTTTTTTGCTCATTGCTGGCTATTTGCGCAGTTTTTCTGCTTATCAGATGATAAAAGAAACTGCTTATCGGATCATGACAGAAACTGAAACCTGAACAGGCTCTTCTATCTGCTTCTTCCAGGCTTTCAACCACTCATACCACTCCTTCTCGCCCTTGAAGCCATAGGTTTCGTTGGCACTGGTATAAGCAAGCTTATAACTGAGCTGGCTGCCTGCAGGTTTCACCACCTGAGTATAGCAATCCTTATTGGCTGGCTGCTGACTTACCAGGGCTGACTGTGGCACATAAATGCCCAAGCCTACGGTCTCCAGCTTGTGCTTTCCATCGTCCTTGCCTGTTGGCCAGTCGCTGCCGTAACAGCCTCGCAATCCCTTGCCATCAGCAAATTCGCTGGAACCCTTTACGTTGATGAGTCCTGTAGCAAACTGATAATCAGAAACATCCTTGTTGAAGAATACATCTACGTCGAAATCGCGATGACCGGCATAGATGGTGTAGCGGATGGTGGCATTGACAGGCTGCAAGCCCGGAGCTGGAACCCAACCCTTATCCACTACCTCGACGATGGCACGGAGCGGACCTTCTGAAATGACGCGCTGCTCCTGGTATTTCACGTTGTTGAACAGCACCTGGTCTTTACCGTCCCAGCCACGGAGCGCACCCAGTCCGTAGGTATTGCCAACCCAGAGGCAATCATCGCCCGAACCAGCCTGAATCTGCTCTTCTGAAGGATAGAACTGTGTATCCTGAATCACCAGCCCCTTGTTGATTTTGCCATAAAGGTCGATGGTCTGACGATGGTCGAAATAAACACGCATGGCAATCAGTTCACTTTCGAAGCAGATGCCATGAGAATGGACGTAGTGATAAGGGTCCTTGGTCTTCTTATCAAACGAGATGCTGCGCAGATAAATATCCTGCCTGTTCTTAGCCAGCTTCCTGTTTTTGCTTGGCAAACAGAGTTCTGCAAAGGTACGAGCCGGATACTGTGCCTGCTCGCCCTCACGATAGAGATGCACCTGATAGGTCTTGGTTTCTTTCTTGCCCAAATCGGCAAGGAAACAGAGTTCATCGTTGGTACAATCGCGGTTGGTGTCATCGAGCTGTGAAGGAATCTCCTTGCCGTCAACGGTTACTACAGCGCGCTGAATGTCGCCAATAGCTCCCAACTTGCAGAGATCTACCACCACCGGAGCATCGGTTCTTGCCACCTTGGAAGGATTGGAAACCGACACCTGGAAATTAGCCTGCGCCTGGGCTGACAGAACCATCAGCGAAACCAGCGCCATCATCATTTGTTTTTTCTTCATAGATTTTATTTTTAAGTTTGTTTATGAATAGTCTACAACTGCGAGAAGAGTTTCTTGCCCTTGGCGTAATATTGCCAGATGATAGAGAGATTGTAAACCTGCGGAATCTCCTCCTTCACCCTACCCGCCTGTATCTTTCTGCGATCTTCGTCAAACTCATGTTTCCATGCCTTGAAAGCCCTGCGCGCCTTGAAGATGGCCTTGAAGTCACCCCAGTTGCGATTCAGAACCAATGTCTCGAAAGCAGCAAGGTAATCCAGGAATCTACGCATACGCATTACATGAGTCAACTCCGTATCACTCAGATTCTTATAAAGCATGGTTAAATTATTTCTAAAATTCAGATAAGTCTTCATCGGATTGCTTTTCGGCAGGGTTCCACCCCCCACATGATAAACCTCACTCTCAGGAATGCAGTAGATTTTTCTGCCCATCAGGCGCAAGCGCCAGCAAAGATCTATCTCTTCATTATGGGCAAAGAAACGGCCGTCTAAACCGCCGGCAGTCCAATAATCCTTTGAGCGGATCATCATACAGGCACCCGTAGCCCACAAGATTTCCTGCTGGTAATCATACTGCCCGTTATCGCGCTCTACCGTATCAAAGATGCGGCCGCGACAGAACGGATAGCCGTATTTGTCGAGGAATCCGCCGCAAGCGCCAGCATACTCAAAACTGTCCTTATCGTATTCCGCAAGCAACTTAGGCTGACAGGCAGCCACCTGCTGATGCGAATCCATAAACTCGATGAGCGGTGTAAGCCAATGATGCGAAACCTCCACATCGCTATTCAGGAGCACGTAATATTCTGCATCTATCTGCTTCAAGGCACGGTTATAGCCTTCAGCAAAGCCGAAATTCTGCTCCAGCACGATGGTCTTCACCTGAGGAAACTGAGTCTCCAGAAGGTGCATCGAACCATCAGAAGAAGAATTGTCTGCCACCCATATTTCAGCATCCTGACGGGAATATTCGATGACATTCGGAAGATACTTTGCCAGCATCTTCTGACCATTCCAGTTTAATATAACGATTGCTACTTTTGCCATATTTATTGTAAACTCTTTAATCTGTTATTCAGGAGATTGGTAAACTCATAGTTCTTGAGTCCCCATTTGGGAGCAACCAGCAGTTCTTTGGGCGACTGACTGACGAAGCGCTCCAGCACTAAATCCTTTCTGAGCAGACGGATGTATTTCACGATGACATCAATATATTCCTCTACCGTGTAAACATGGAAGGGGTGCTCAGCATATTCCTGTGCCAGCCGGGTGCCCCTGATAATCTGCATCTGATGAATCTTGAGAATATCAAGCGGCAAGGAAGAGATGAGAGGAGCCTGGCGCAGACTTTCTTCCGCATCTTCTCCCGGCAAACCGATGATGATGTGGCCGCCCGTAAGGATTCCCCTGGCATGAGTACGCTCCACGGCACTACGGCAACAGGCAAAATCATGTCCACGGTTGATGCGTTTCAAGGTCTCATCATTGGCACTCTCAATGCCATATTCCACCAGCACGAAGGTTCGGCGGTTCAGTTCTTCCAGATAATCGAGCAATTCATCGCTCACACAATCCGGACGGGTTCCGATAACGATTCCCACCACATCTTCCACCTCAAGAGCCTCTTCATACATCTGCCTCAGTTGCTCCACCCTGGCGTATGTATTGGTATAAGCCTGGAAATAAGCCAGATATTTCATATCAGGATACTTTCTGCTGAAGAAAGCCTTTCCCTCCTCCAGCTGTTCAGTAATCGACTTTTTCCGGTCGCAATAGCTCGGATTGAAGGTGCGGTTGTCGCAATACGTACATCCGCCACTCGAAATCCTCCCATCCCTGTTAGGACAGGAGAATCCCGCGTCTATCGAAATCTTCTGAACACGGAAATCAGGAAACTGCTTCCGGATCCATGTTCCAAAATCGTTGTAATACATTGGACTTTGAACTTTGAGCTTTGAACATTGAACTTTATGATTAGCCCTTTTTACTATAAACTATAAACTATTAACTATTAACTATCAACTAAAGAAGCTCTGCCTTCAGCGCCGTCTTATCGTGATTGAAATCACCCAGGCGAACCTTAATGAGCTGGTTGTCGTATTCTTCCTTGGCGAGAGCCGGCGAAAGTTCTACGCGGATATAGTTCTTGGTGAATCCATGCATTGCCTTGCCTCTTGGCGCCTTTTCGAAGAGAACCTCAGCCTCAGTACCGATGTATTGGGCATAGAATTCCTGCGTCTTCTGATCGCTCAACTCCAACAGTCGCTTGGAGCGCTTCTTCTTCTCCTTCTCGTCAACCACATACGGAATCTTCAAGGCAGCCGTGCCCGGACGCTCAGAATAAGGGAAGACGTGAAGCTGGGTAACAGGCAGACTCTTCAGGAACTCATAGCATTCTTCAAAACACTCCAGAGTTTCGCCGCGACAGCCCACCATCACATCAACACCGATAAACGCATCAGGCATTTTCTCCTTGATAAGATTCACCTTGTGGGCAAAGAGCGCCTTGTCGTAACGACGGTGCATCAGCTTGAGCACCTCATCGCTTCCGCTCTGCAGAGGAATATGGAAATGAGGCATAAAGGCACGGCTCTGGGCACAATACTCTATGAGATCATCATCACAGAGATCAGGCTCCAGACTCGAGATGCGGTAACGCTTGATTCCTTCTACCTGATCCATCGCCTTGACAAGATCGATGAATCGCTCGTGGGTAGTCTGACCGAAATCTCCGATATTCACACCGGTAATGACGATTTCCTTACCGCCTTCAGCAGCCGCCTGCTCACATTGAGCCACAAGCGACTGGATGCTCGGGTTGCGCGAATTGCCTCGGGCAAATGGAATAGTGCAATAGGTGCAATAATAATTGCAGCCGTCCTGCACCTTCAGGAAATAACGGGTACGGTTGCCACGCGAGCAAGAAGGCTGGAAGGTCTTGATTTCCTTCGTCTTCACGCTATAATGCTGATGAAGAGCCGCCGCATCGCCGTTCTGAGAGGTTTCTGCATCGCCGTTCTGAGGGGTCTGAGCAGTCAATCCGTTTTCCTGAGCAAATTTCTGCGCCCATGCATCGCTGAGATATTGAATCAAGTGCGCCTTCTCGTTAGCACCCAACACGAGGTCTACACCCTCTATCTTGCTGACATTCTCAGATTCGAGCTGCGCATAACAGCCCGTCACGATAATGAATGCACCCGGATTGTTTCTCACCATCCGGTGGATAGCCTGACGGCATTTATGATCGGCAACTTCTGTTACCGAGCAGGTGTTAATCAGACAAATATCAGCTTTCTCCCCCTTTTTAGCAGTAATGACGCCCATATCTTCGAGCATTTTGCCAAAAGTGGAAGTTTCAGAGAAGTTGAGTTTGCAGCCTAGCGTATAGTAAGCTGCCTTTTTACCTTGAAAGGCACTTGAATCTATCATAAATTATCTTTCCTAATATTCTAAAAGGTAACCTAAAAAAATGAAACATAGTCTCTATAAAACGAAAAAGCCGCTAGACCGAAGTCCAGCGGTTGTTTCTCTCATTTTTTCGTTCGCAAGTAATTTCAAATTACTTAGCAGAATCAGCAGCAGCTGTATCAGCAGCAGCAGTGTCAGCAGCAGTTGTATCTACCTGAGCTGTGTCAGAATCAGCAGAAGCTGTATTCTTAGCTGTTTTGTTACCACATGATGCGAAAGAGATAGCTGCGATAGCTACGAACATAAAAACTAATTTCTTCATTTTCTTTGCTTTTTTAAAATCTGTAAAACAATCATTTGTTCTTTTGAACGATGCAAAGGTAAGCATTTTTTTGATACGTTGTTCTTTTTTTTGCGACTTTTTTTTAGGTGATTTTGTAACAAAATTACAAATCGCTATAAATCAATCACTTACAAAGTGCTAACAAAGGTTAAAGTTTTTGATGTGCTCGAAAACAGCCTAATTTTAACACTTTTCGGTGTTTTTTAGCGTAACAAGAGTGCGCGCCAACACCTCTTCAGAGCAGCACTATATACATATAATAAGGTACGCGCGCGAGGGAAAGAACAGAAAGTTTTTCTGCCTGAGGAAGAAGATTTTCCCAAGAAATCGTCCCCAAAAACTTTGATTGCCGGGAATTTTTTCGTAACTTTGCACTCAAAACAAAGAAACAAACAGACAGAAAATGATACAGCTAAAAGAAAATCAGGGCATTCCCCGCAGCATTCTCCTGATGATGGCTATCGTCGCAGGACTCACCGTGGCCAACTGCTACTACAATCAGCCGCTTCTCGAACTCATCCGCCACGACCTGGATATTACCGAGCAGAAGGCTAACCTCATCACCGTCATTACCCAGATAGGTTATGCGCTGGGCTTATTCTTCCTCATCCCCTTGGGCGACATGCTTTCGCGCAAGAAACTCATCCTTGTCAATATGACCATTGCTGCATTGATGGCTATCGTGATGGCTGCAGCGCAAAACGTATGGATGCTCTGGGGAGCTTCACTGCTGATTGGCGCCTGTTCGGTGATTCCGCAGTTCTTCATTCCGATAGCCGGACAGTTTTCGGAACCCAAGAACAAGAGCAGGAATATGGGCATTGTACTCTCCGGACTGCTGACGGGCATTCTTGCCTCACGAGTAATCAGCGGTTACATCGGCGAATGGCTGGGATGGCGGGAGATGTTTATCATAGCTGCTTTCGTGATGGTGGTTTGCATGGGAATCATGCTGCTGATGATGCCTGAAATGAAGCGCAACTATGTTGGAACCTACAGAGGGCTGATGACCACGATAGCAGAAATTTTTGTTTTCCATCCTTCTATCCGCATCTATTCCATCCGTGCAGCCTTCGGGTTCGGCAGTATGATGGCAATATGGTCTTGTCTGGCGTTCCATCTGGCGCAGCCACCTTTCAGCGCAGGAAGTGATATGGTAGGAATGCTCGGACTTTGCGGAATCATGGGAGCCGTTGCTGCCAGTGGTGTGGGAAAACTGATTCCTAGGTTTGGCATTCGAAAATTCAATCTGTTCGGAGCAGGAATGCAGATCATCGCCTGGGCAATAGCCTTGCTTTTCGGCGACACTTACGCCGGACTCATCGCAGCCATCATCCTGGTTGACATCGGTCTGCAATGTCAGCAGCTCAGCAATCAGAGTGGTTGTCTGCAGGAGATTCCGCAGGCTTCCAACCGCGCCAACACCATCTTCATGACCAGCTATTTCATCGGTGGTTCGCTAGGCACTTTCTGTGCCGGTTACGTCTGGACGCAAGCCGACTGGCTAGGCGTCTGCATCGTAGGAATCGCCTTCGCCATGATTTCTCTGCTTATCACGCTAAACTGCAAGAAATAAACATATAAAAAAGAAAAGAGATTATATTCCCGACTTACAGGAACATAATCTCTTTTCTTATTTTGATAAAGACTGAAGCCGGCATTTCTGCCGAAGCTTCAACTACATCTTTTCATCACCATACATTTCCGTCCACCAGGAAGCATCATCCTGCAACCACTTGGCAAACCAGGCAAAGATGGTGTTCTGCCATTTCAGTCGCTTCTCGTAGTCGATGATGTGATGATCCTGACCATCTACCAATACCATCGCCGTAGGACGGCCAAGGAGTTTCAGAGCCGTATAGAGCTGGATACTCTCGCCAACAGGCACATTATTATCTGCCGTACCGTGAACAAACAGCAGCGGAGTATGAATCTTGTCGGCATTATAGAGCGGACTCTGATCTACAAAGAGATGCTTGTTGGTCCAAGGAAATTCGTTCGCCATAGAAACTTCGCTGTAGCTGTAGCCCCAATAGCCCTCACCCCAATAGCTGGTATGGTCGCTGATGCCTGCATGAGAGATGGCGGCTGCAAAGAGGTCGGTCTTGGTCTGAAGATACTGAGTCATGAATCCGCCGTAGCTTGCACCGATGCAGCCAATCTTCTTGCGGTTTACGAAAGCATGCTCATCGCAGAAAGCCTGGGTGCTGGAGATGATGTCTTCAGCCACTCCCTCGCCTGCCGTATCTACATGGCGGGCAGAGAATTTCTGACCGAATCCGGTGGCTCCACTAGGATTCACAACCAGCACTACATAGCCCATTGCCGCATAAACATGATGAGGATAACGGCTCTGGAACATGCGGCTCGTAGGACTGCATCCGCCATAATAATTCACTATCATCGGATACTTCTTGGCAGCATCAAAATGAGGTGGCAGATAGTAACGGCAGCAGAGTGTATCGCCACGAGAGTTCACATAGTTCCATGCCTTGCAGTCGCCCAGCTCGATGTCCTTCAGCAGTCGGGCACTGAGATCATCCACCAGCAGAGCCTTCTGTGCCTTAGTATTCATCTTGTAGAGTCGGTCGGCATTGGATGCACTCTGACCGGAGAAAGCCATTTCTGCTGCAGAAGATGCAAGCGAGAAACTCTTGATGTACTCTTCAGGAGTCTTGAGAAGCGTAAACTTGCCCGATTTCGGATTGAGCTGGAAGAGGTACACGCAGTCTTTATCTTCGGCTGTAAAATAGATGTTTCCATCTGCCTTACTCCAATTCACACTCTGCACGTTCGGATTGAAATCCTTGGTCAGCGGACGAACCTTCTTATCCGACAAGGTCATCAGATATAGCTGGGTATCGATCATGCTAGGTGTCTGTCCTTCTTCCACATTCTTTCCAATGCCGTTGAAAGCTTCCGGCGAAGCGCTCACGAGAATGCTCTTGCCATCTGGCGAGAACTGGGCGCTGTTCAGAAATTCGCCCTTTTCTATCAGGGTTTCTACCTTTGGCGTTGTGGCTCCAGAAGCATTCATACTGCCCAAATCCAGGCGGTAGAATGATGTCAGGGTTGTAGGACGCTTGGTGAGTCGCTCCTCTCCCTTTCCTATCAGCAGATAACGCGAATCGGCAGAAATATCCATCAGATAGATGTTGTGGTAACCGAAGGTAAGCGGCTGGAGAATGCCCGATGCAAGGTCGTATTTAGCCAAATTGCTGCGTTCGCGCCAACCAGGCTGTCTGTCTTCCGGTTCTTTTACATCATATACTTGCGGATCCTTTTTTCTGCCTTCAGTAGTGAGCGTATAGATAAGCGTTTTTTCATCGGGTGTAAACTGGAACCAGCCTTCAGGAAGATTGCTTGCCAGCACTTCGCGCTCCATCGTCAGCGGATTGATGGTGATGAGCTGCAATGTGCCATCCTGCTTTTCTTCTCCAGCAATACTGCTGTCGCTCGCCTTCTGGGTGAAATACAGTTTATTGCTTGAAGGCATCCATTTTACACTCTCCTCAAATGTAGCCATCACTCTGTTAGTCTGAGAGTTGCGCAATTCACTAATGCTATGGTTATTACCTTTTCTATCTACCCAGGTTTTCCGAACAACGATAAACTTTCCGTTTGGTGAGATAGAAACACTCGGATAGTTGGGCGCACAAATCACATCATAGATGTTATAGGCGCGCTTGGCTGTCGCATCGCCTACAGAAAGCGGAGCGCCGTTGGCTGCGGTTACGGTCAACTTAAGAGATTTCTTATCAGAAGATGCATTCTTCCGGGTAAGATATTTGATGACAACCGTATGCTGCGAAGGAGTCAGGATGGTTTCAGCCTTATCGCCGTTCACCTCTACCTGTCCGCCGTCTACAAACAGGCGGTATTGCTCCAATCCTTCTACCGCGATGGTTGCTTTGGTACGCTGGGTGTTAGAAACGCAGAAAGAAGCCAGATGGAGCGCATCCTGCTTGTCGGCAAGGAGTTGGGCTGCACTCACCTCCTTACCCTTGTTTAATAAGGTGAAAGACAGCGGCGAATCGAGCAGCTGCTTAAGGTCGAACACTTCGCCTTTGATGTTCACACTGTCAGCCATCCAAGGCTGTGCTACGGCATAGGGGCCTGCATATTTCAGCGTTTTCACCTCTATGGTTTCGGCACTGGCAGAGATTGAAGCCATCAGGGCAGCTGCCAGCAATCCGCTTTTTGTTGTTTTCAGAATCAGTTTATTCATAAATATCCTTATTTTGAGTTTGGTGCGAAATTACAAATAAAATTCGATATAAACGAATGTTTCTATTACAATTTGCTTTTTTTGCTGCATTTTTTCCATACAAATGTTATCTTTAAGTTAATCGGATGAGACAGTAGGTTATTGTTGGGTTAAACCCCTCTCCCATTCATTGCTGTTTCAAGAAAACACCTTATCTTTGCATCGCCAATCTACAATAGAAAGGCGCATGAACTTAAAAAGAATAAGAAAAAGATAGCATTAACATAAGAAAAAGAAAGGAAAAGAACATGAAACAGAAATCATTGATATTGATGAGCACCCTGCTCGTCTGCTCACTCGAAAGTTTCGCACAGAGCGATGTCGAGAAAAACGACTCGATATGGAAGGACTTCGACCTGGCAAGCGTTACCGTGGTTGCCTCGAAACCGCTGGTAAAAATGGAGACCGACAAGATGACCTACAACGTGCAGCAGGATGCTGACGCCAAGGCCTCTACCGTTCTCGACATGCTGCGCAAGGTGCCGATGGTTACGGTGGATGGACAGGACAATATCACCGTGAACGGTTCATCCAGTTTCAAAGTGTATGTGGATGGAAAGCCGAATCCGATGTTCTCTGCCAACCCTTCGCAGATTTTCAAGGCAATGCCGGCAACTATGGTAAAAAACATAGAAGTAATCACCAACCCGGGAGCCAAATATGATGCTGAAGGTACGGGCGGTGTGCTCAACATCGTACTTAACAAGCAAGCTGTGAATGGAGCCGGAGGCAACGACTTCAGCAATGGCTATAATGGCAATATCAGTGCAGCTGCCGGCAACCAGGCACAGCGCATCTCCGCCTTCATCAGCGGTCAGCAGGGCAAGCTCACCTATAGTGCCAACGGAATGTACAATCATCAGCGCATGAATGGAACCACCATCTCCTTCGACCGAATCCAGAAGGATGGAAGCACGATGAACTACTATCAGAATTCGGATATGAAGCAACCGTTCTCCATGGGCAACATCAGTCTGAGCTACGAACTTGATTCACTGAGCAACATCAGCGCTACTGCAGGACTGACCACCTTCAACCAGAAGATTACAGGTCATCCACTCACAAAGATGACAGGCGGAATCTACGGCAAAGGATTCGAATACGGCAATGAGATGAAACAGAATCTGGGCAATACCTCCTTCAACGGAAGCATCGATTATCAGCGATTTTTCAACAAGGAGCGCACGAACTACCTCATTCTCAGCTATCTATTCAGTACCAACCCATCTCATACAGACAACTATACGTTCTACGACGACATCAGCCATGTGACGGCTCTCCAGCTCAACGATCTGCTCTCCAAAAGTAAGACCCGAGGCACTGAACATACTTTCCAGGCAGATTTTTCCCATTCGCTCAGCGCCACCCAGCGCCTGAATTTCGGAGCCAAATACATAGCCCGCATCAACAGAAGCGATTCACGCTACTACGATGTGGCGGCAGATAAAACTGAGACGCTGAACCCTGCCAACAGTATGGAGTATAAGAACACCCAGAACATTCTTGCAGCCTATGCTGAATGGAAGGGAAACTTCGGAAAGATAGGAACCATGCTGGGAACCCGATACGAACAGACCTGGGAGAAAGTGAAGTTTGAACAGGGTAAGGGTGATGATTTTGATAAAGATTACGGCAATCTCGTACCGAGCGCCAGCATCTCTTACGCCATCGCTCCAGGCATGAATCTCGGTGTGAACTACAGCATGCGCATCACCCGTCCGGGAATTACCTACCTTAACCCTTATGTTGACCGCAGTAATCCTACCGCCATTAGCTATGGTAATACAGACCTCGACGTAGTGAAGTCGCATCAGGTGAACATGGTATTTAATTATTACAATCCACGCTTCATTCTGAGTACAACTCTGGGCTATGAACTCTGCAACAACAAGATAGAGCAGTATTCGTTCATCGATGCAGACAACCTGCTCAACACCACCTACGGCAATGTTTCGAAAACCCACAACGCCAGTTTGAATATCTTTGCCAACTGGCTGGTGTTCAAGAAGACGAGATTGATGCTGAACGAGAGTCTGAGCTACAATGATTTGCGAAGTGAAGTATTGGGATGGAAGAATCATGGCTGGAACAGCAGTACGATGATCAATCTGCAACAGACACTTCCTTGGGAGTTGCAATGGACAGTAGGAAGTATCATTCAGAGCAAACAGCACAACCTGCAAGGCTATCAGAGCGGAATGTCATTCTTCTACTCCACCCTCTCCAAATCCATCGTCAAGGATAAGCTGGACTTGAGTCTGATGTTCCTCACACCAACCGATGACAAGCTCAACATCAAGCAGAAAACCGTGGGTTCAGACTATGTACAGAATATGACGGTAAAGGTGCCTCTGCGCCAGTTCAGCCTCACACTCACCTGGAAATTCGGCAACACCAAGAAGCAATTCCAAAAGGTGAAATCCAACATCAAGAATGATTTCCAGGAAGAAAAGCAGGGCATTCAGACAGGTGGAATGAACAGCCAGCAGGAAGACAAATAACAGGACATAATCAATAGGAATCTCTCTCCAACGGGTTGCAGTGCAAAAATATCGCATCTGCAACTCGTTTTTTTATGCGATTTATTGTCTATTTGATTTCTTTTTTGTACTTTTGCACGCAAAAACATCACATAAAATAACAGAATAATGAAGAAACAGACTCAAGCTATTCATTTGGAATATGAGCGCCGCGATGCATACGACTCGCTGAGCGTGCCAGTATATAACACCCTTGCCTACGAATTCGACAATGCTGCCGTCATGGCTGAAGCATTCACCGACAAGATCAAGGCTCCAGATTATTCGCGCGTAGAGAACCCTACGGTGACCAACCTGGAGCGCCGTGTGGCAGCCCTTACCGATGCTGCTCATGCCACCGCCTTCAACTCAGGAATGGCGGCCATCAGCAACACCCTCATGGCGCTGGCAGCACAAGGCAAAAATATTGTTACATCCAAGCATCTCTTCGGCAATACTTATGCCCTGCTTGTAGCCACTCTGCGCCGTTTTGGTGTAAAGGTGCGTTTGCGCGATTTGACCAACATCGAAGCCGTGCGCGAAGCCATTGATGATGACACCTGCTGCGTATTTCTCGAAATCCTGACCAACCCACAGCTGGAGGTTGCCGATCTGAAAGCCATCTCGGAAGTGGCACATGAAAAAAATGTACCTTTGGTGGTGGATTCTACCGTGATTCCTTTCACACAGTTCTCGGCTAAGAGTCTGGGAGTAGATATTGAGGTGGTTTCCAGCTCTAAATATGTAAGCGGCGGTGCTACTTCGCTCGGCGGTCTGGTTATCGACTACGGAACTCCTTACAACGGCGATTTCGCCAAGCGTCTCTATGGAGAAATGCTCTTCAATTTCGGAGCCTATATGACTCCACAGGTGGCTTATATGCAAACCATCGGACTTGAAACGCTCGATGCTCGCTATCGTGTGCAGAGCAGCAATGCCTTGGAGCTTGCCAAGAAGCTGCGCTCTCTGCCTCAGATAAAATATGTAAACTATGTTGGTCTGGAGGATAATCCTTATCACGAGTTGGCGCAGCGCCAGTTTGGAAAAACTGCGGGAGCCATGATCTGCATCGACCTGGAGAGCAAGGAAGCCTGCTTCAGTTTTCTGAACAATCTGAAGCTCATCCATCGCGCCACCAACCTCTTCGACAACCGTTCGCTCGCCATCCATCCGGCAAGCACCATCTTCGGAGCATTCTCTGAGAGCATGCGCAAGTCGATGGACGTGAAAGACACCACTATCCGATTGAGCATCGGCTTGGAAGATATGGATGATCTCTTCGAAGACATCAAGCAGGCGGTTGATAGTTTATAATTGACAGTTTATAGTTAATAGGCTCAAAGTAAAATGTACAATTTCGATAAAGTCATAGACCGTTCGGGCAGCGACGACCTGAAGCATGGCGCCCTGTTGCCTCGTTGGGGGCGAGATGATTTGCTGCCACTCTGGGTAGCAGATATGGATTTCGAGACCCCATCTTTCATTACAGATGCCCTCAAGGCACGTCTGGAGCACTCTCTTTTCGGCTACACGATGGAGCCGGAAGATTACCTTCCTAGCATCATCGATTGGGTTCGCGACCACCACCAGTGGGATGTGAAGCGAGAGTGGATAAGATTCATTCCAGGTATTGTTAAAGGCATCGGACTCGTGGTGAATGTCTTCACCCAGCCTGACGAAAAAGTCATCATCCAGCCACCCGTTTATCACCCATTCCGCCTCACCCCAGAGGGTAATGGCAGAGAGGTGGTCTTCAATCCGCTGAAGATGAGGGAAGACGGATATTACGAGATGGACTTCGAAAATCTCGAGAAGGTTTGCGATGAGAAATGCAAGATTCTCATTCTCTGCAATCCTCATAATCCGGGCGGTATTACCTGGAGCAAGGAAACCCTGCAGCAGCTTGCCGACTTCTGCTATGAGCACCATCTGCTCGTTATCAGCGATGAGATTCACGCGGATATGGCGCTCTTCGGACACAAGCACATCCCGTTTGCTTCGGTTTCAGACAAGGCACGCAATATCAGCATCACCTTCCAGGCTCCTTCCAAAACCTTTAATATTGCAGGAATCGTGAGCAGCTACGCCATTATTCCAAACGAAGATATTCGGAATAAGTTTTATAAATGGTTAAGCGCAAACGAGTTGGATGAACCAACCCTCTTTGCTCCTATCGCCACTATCGCAGCCTTCCGAAAGGGAGAAGAATGGCGCAAAACGATGCTTGCTTATATTGAGGACAATATCCGGTTCGTAGAAGATTACTGCCGTGAACATATTCCGGGCATTCGCCCTTTGCGTCCACAGGCTTCCTTCCTCGTATGGCTCAACTGCCGTGATCTGCATCTTTCTCACGATGCACTTCTCGACCTATTCATCGACAAGGCGCATCTGGCATTGAATGATGGAGAGATGTTCGGTCCTGGCGGAGAAGGATTCATGCGATTGAATGTAGCCGCACCAAGAAGTGTTATCAAACAGGCTTTACAGCAGCTGGAAGAGGCTGTGAGCCAACTCTCTAGATAATTTTAAAAAAAATAGCCGTAACTACTGCAAATATAGTTACGGCTATTATTATAATATGGTGGAAGAAAACCTTTATTCCCCCTCCATCAAATCATGAACCAGTTTGATTTCGTAATAATCAATACCAGCTCCCAAAGCTTCCTTTATTTCGCTAAAATGCTCCAATTCAGGATGAGCCTTCATGAAATCACGGATTTTCTTTTCATGAGCACTTGAAATCAACGCCCGCAGTCCAATCTTTCCTTCTTTCACATAAGGAGTAAGATGACCAATAATGGTACCTTTGGTATAACCCCGCTTAGCAGCAATCTGATCTACCGTCATTCCCTGCATATAGAAATCATAACTTACCTCCTTCGATGCGACTTTCGGCACCTTCGGTTCATTCGGTTTCTTCTGTCTCCTTGACTTTCTGCCCGAACCGCTATCTGATGAGGCATCTGCATCCAACAGCAAGAACTGCGCCTTCTTTTTCAGATAATCTGTTACCGTGAATTCTGCACTACATTCGTACTTCAAAAGCCGTTCTTTTAATTTTACATCCTCTGAGAAAACAGAGAAGCGGTCTTCAAACTGTTTCCTAGCCACCTTGTTGTCTGTATCAAGATTCGACTTTCTGATTAAATCACTCAGAATGCCGATTTTGTCAAGAAAATACATAGCTCCCTTATGAATACGGTCTTGCAGCTCAGCCTGTCTTACATCAGGATTTCGGGCAAGCATACCCGTATACTGCACACGGAATTTATCCGATACGGCTATCAGACTCTTCAGCACCACCTGCAGCTTCTGATACTCGCTTACCACGCGCGGATATTTACCATTAAAAAACTCTACCAGGCAGCGCATCAGATGCTCATAGCTGGCTCTGATGGAATAAAAATCGAAGAGCTCGCTGATGCAATAAATGATGTATTGCAGCTCCAGACTGCTAATTTGCTCCTGACTAGGCGCAGCAAGCTGGCTGGTGAATGCATCCACCGTCTGACTGCTGATAATGGCTCCGCGAGAAAGCGGCTGACTGAGCACCATGCCCTCCAAAGCCTTGCAGCGGCTCAGCGCCACATAGGTCTGACCATGGGTAAAAGAATGAGAAGCATCGATGATGGCATGTTCGAAAGTAAGTCCCTGACTCTTGTGGATAGTTATCGCCCACGCCAGACGCAGAGGATACTGCATGAATTTTCCTTCCACCGTCTCCTCTATCTCCTTGGTTTTCTCGTTCAGCGTATATTTCGCATTGGTCCACTCCATTTTCTCCAGGTCAAACTCCTCGCCCGAATCCTTACTGCGAACGGTAATCTTGCTGCCGTCTTCATCGGTCCTAACCCCTATCACCTCACCTATCATACCATTATAAAAACGGTGCTGCGGGTCGTTCTTGATGAACATCACCTGTGCTCCCGGCTTCAATGTGAGTTTGAAATCGGCCGGATAAGATGTTTCTGGGAAATCGCCCTCTATATCTGCTGTAAAAGAAAATGACTGCGCAGGCAAGGCAGCAAGCTGCTGTTCGTTGATATACTGGGCAGGTGCATTATGGGTGGTAAGCCTGATATAATTGCCCTCCTTTGGTGGTACAAAATTTGGAATATAGCGCTGGTTCAGAGCCTGCAGCGTAGCTTCAGAAGCATTGTTCTCTCTAATCTGGTTGAGCAGCGAGATAAACTGTTCATCCTGCTGCCTGTACACCTTTTTAAGTTCGATGGTGAGATAACCCACCTGCTTCAGAGCATTGCTGCTGAAGAAGAAAGGAGTATCATAATGCTGCCCCAGCAGATGCTCTTCCTGTGGCGTAACCACGGGTGCCAGCTGCTGCAAATCGCCTATCATCAGGAGCTGCACACCACCGAAAGGCAAATCATGGCGCTTGCGATACTGGCGAAGCACAGAATCTACAGCATCGAGCAGATCGCTGCGCACCATACTGATTTCGTCGATAACGAGCAGGTCGATACTGCGGATGATATTGCGCTTGAGCTTGCTGAACTGATAGCGTTTCTGTTCGCCGCTGCCAAAGGTCGTGCCCGGCACGTATGGCGAGAAGGGAAGCTGGAAGAACGAATGGATGGTCATTCCTCCGGCGTTGATGGCTGCAATGCCCGTAGGAGCAAGCACAATCATTCGTTTGGGCGACAGTTCTTTCAATCGCTTGAGGAAGGTCGTCTTACCTGTGCCCGCCTTTCCGGTAAGGAAGAGGTTGGCATTTGTCTTTTCTATGATATTCCATGCCAGGATGGATTCTTCGTTCATTTCCATACAGATTCTTTTTTGTACCAGATTTTATATCAGAACTAGATTTCTTCCGTGATTTCGCTCATCTCCTTACGCTTCTTCTCAGCGCGTGGACAGTCTTCGGCAATATGACCTACAGGGATGACGACCACCGCCTCATAGCCCTCACGCGGAAAGAACTGCTGCATCTTCGCCGTATCGTAATTGCAAACCCAGCAGGTGCCCAGTCCCTTTTCGGTGGCAGCCAGACAGAGATGCTCTGCCGCTATCGCCACATCAATATCGCCATGCGGTTTCTCATCATATCTGCGCATCCAGTTCTCATTCACGTTTTTCATACCTATAATATATATAGGAGCCGTCTTGAACCATTCGCGGTCGTAGCAATCCTGCAGTTTCTTCTTCGCCTCTTCTGAGCGCACAATGAGCCAGCGCCAAGGCTGCCTGTTCACTGCCGATGGTGCCAGGCGCACACACTCCATGATATAATCCAGATCCTCCTGGCTCACCGCCTCCGGAGTAAACTTGCGAGCCGAAAAACGCTCCTGGCTCAATGCCAACATGTTATTCTTATCATTCATATCGTTCAGTTTTATAATGTTTCAATACTAGCTTATGACCACAAAGGTAAGAATAAATCCCGAAACGACAAAAAAACTTGGATGAAAAACTATCGTTTCGGATTATTTTTTGTATTTTTGCACATCATACCAGGATTTCTGGTGATAACAAGAGGTGTTAATGATAAGATATGATAGGACTGGCAGACTGCAACAACTTCTACTGTTCGTGCGAGCGAGTGTTTCGCCCCGACCTGATAGGAAAGCCCGTGATTGTATTGAGCAACAACGACGGGTGCGTCATCGCACGCTCTGAAGAAGCCAAGGCATTGGGCTATAAGATGGGCGACCCCTTCTATCAGGTGAAGGAAAAACTGGAGGCTGAAGGAGTGGCTATCTTCTCGAGCAACTATACGCTCTACGGTTCGCTCTCCAACCGCGTGATGTCGATGCTATCCCATTATTCCCCACGCATCGACCAATACTCTATCGATGAGAGTTTCTTCGAGGCAGACGAATCAATGGCGAAAGTTTTCTTTCGGGAGCATGCGGAAAACCATCCTACTTTGTTCAATAAAATGACAATAGACGAGCTGTCAGAAAAGCCCGACAGCCTGCTCCATCGCTATGGCTCCAAAATATCGGCAGATGTACTTCGGGCTATTGGAATCCCGATATCCGTAGGCATTGCAGAAACGAAGACATTGTCGAAAATCGGCTCTAAATTCGCCAAGAATTACAAGGGCTTCCAAGGCTGCTGCCTCATCGACACGGATGAACGGAGACACAAGGCGCTGTCTCTCTTCCCCATAGAAGATATATGGGGAATAGGCAGACAGATAGCCAGAAAGCTCGATTATATGGGCATCAGGACCGCCGCACAGTTTGCCGACAAGAAAGAAAGTTGGGTCCGCAGCCATTTCAATATCACCACCCTAAGAACATGGAAAGAACTGAATGGCGAAAGCTGCATCAGCATCGAGGAATTGCCGCAGAAGAAGAGCATCTGCACCAGCAGGAGTTTTGCCAACGAGGGCATTACCGACAAAAATGTGATAGAAGAAGCCGTGGCTAATTTCGCTGTACGTTGTACAGAAAAATTAAGGAGACAAGGTAGCGTATGTCAGGGCATCACAGTGTTCGCATGGACTTCCCGTTTTAACGAGCATGTGCCTGAATACACCATCCACGATTCCCTTACCCTGCCCATCGCCACTAATGCGCAGGAAGAAATAGTAGGTGCTGCCCTCAGCATTCTCCGGGCTAAATACCCGAAACCGATGGCAGACAGCAGGCCCGATTGCCCCGACATGTCGTTTCACTTCAAGAAAGCTGGCGTTATCCTGTGGCAAATCTCACCCGACCATCCTCGCCAGCAAGACCTCTTCGATCCCATCGACCGAAGCAAGCAAAAAAAGCTGATGGAGGCTATCGACGCCATCAACCGGAAGAATGGTTATGGCACCATACGCCAGGCCATACAAGGCACAGACTGCCGATTCGACCTGAAACGCGAGTACATGTCGAAGCAGTTTACCACGAACATCCATGATATTCTGAAAGTAAAAACTCAATGAGAGGCAGAATAAGCCCATTCTAAAAATGAGCTCCATAAATTAAGAAATACAAGATGAATAAGAATAACGATAACAAGATAAAACTGACATTTCACCCTGCGGAATTCGGAGCCAAGATGCCTATTCCGCTGGCAGAGCAAAGCGTAAAAGCCGGCTTCCCTTCGCCGGTACAAGACTATATGGAGGGAGAGATAGACCTCAACGATATTCTGGTTCGCCATCGTGAGGCCACCTTCTACGTGCGCATATCTGGCGACAGCATGCAGGATGCAGGCATTCTGGACGGTGATCTCGCTGTAGTTGACCGGCAGATAGAACCCTCAAACGGCAATTTCGTCATCGCCTTCGTAGATGGCGAATTCACCATCAAACAATTCAAGATGGATGAGAGCGGCACCTTCGGCTGGCTCATTCCATGGAACAAGAACTTCTCTCCTATCCGGGTAGATGAAACCAACCGATTCATGATTTGGGGCGTGGTTACCTATGTGATTCATCAAATTGCAGAATAATTCATCTTTTTCTACTCATCTTCCTTTGCCACCTCATAAAAAAGTTGTACCTTTGCAGTCGAATTTTCAGCGAGAACCAGGCATTACGCCTTATAGGGCACAGAATTTTCAGCAAATATATGTAATTAATATGTAAAAACAGCAGTAGTTATGAGCATTAATATCAAGAGAAATCAGTTGAAGAGAGTAGTGATTGTAGGTGGCGGACTCGGTGGCCTTCGCTTGGCTGAAGACCTGAGCAAGGCAAACCTGCAGGTGGTGTTGATTGATAAGAACAATTTCCATCAGTTCCCTCCACTTATCTATCAGATTGCCTCAGCAGGTATCGATCCAAGTTCCATCTCCTTCCCTTTCCGCCAGATTTTCCGCAAGCGCAAGAACTTCTACTTCCGCATGGCAGAGGCGAGAGCCGTATTCCCAGACAAGAAGATTCTGCAGACTTCCATCGGTAAGATAGAGTACGATTACCTGGTGTTCGCAGCAGGAACTACTACCAATTTCTATGGCAATGCCAACATCGAGAAGTGGGCGATTCCGATGAAGACCGTTTCTGAGGCAATGGGATTGCGCAACGCCGTGCTGAGTAACCTGGAGCGTGCGCTGACCTGTGCTACGGAAGCAGAGCGACAGGAACTTCTGAACGTGGTGATTGTAGGCGGTGGTGCCACAGGTGTGGAGATAGCCGGAGCCCTCTCTGAAATGAAGCGCTACGTGATTCCTTACGATTATCCGGATATGGACTCCTCTCTGATGCACATCTATCTCCTGGAAGCGGGCGACAGACTGCTCGCCGGAATGTCAAAGGATTCTTCCAAGAAAGCATACGATTTCCTCACAAGCATGGGTGTGGATGTACAGTTTGGCAAGATGGTAACCGACTATAAAGACCATAAGGTACTGATGAAGGATGGTCAGGAGATTCCTACCCGCACCTTCCTCTGGGTATCCGGTGTAAAGGCACAGCCTATCACGGGTATTGATGGCGACCATCTGGGTCGTGGTTTCCGAATCGTGGTAGATGAGTTCAACCGCATCCCTGGCATGGACGGTCTCTTCGCCATCGGCGACCAGTGTATCCAGACCACAGACCCAGCTTATCCTGGCGGTCATCCACAGTTGGCTCAGGTAGCCATTCAGCAGGCAGCACTCCTGGCTAAGAATATCCAGAAGATTGCGAAGGCAGATGAGGAGAATGAGAAGCATCCTGGTTCTTCAGCCCAAAACATCGACCAGCAGCTCAAGCCATTCCGCTACAAGAACCTGGGTTCTATGGCTACCATCGGAAGACACAAGGCTGTAGTAGAACTTGGCAAGTTCCACAGCCAGGGCTTCTTTGCCTGGGTATTGTGGCTGGTGGTTCACCTCCGCTCCATCCTCGGCGTAAAGAACAAGGTAATGGTATTGCTCAACTGGCTCTGGAAGTACGTGAGCTACAACGATTCTATCCGAATGATTACCTACGCCACCAAGCCAAAAGAGGTGCGCGACCGATTGAAGCGTGAGCAGACCACTCACCTCGGCACCGACTTGCTGGAGAATGAAGAAGAGGAAGAGGAAGCTTAAGATAAGGAGATAGATTAAGTTTAAAAGCTTAAGATAAAGAAATAGAAAGAGGAGGGTGTGTCATAAGTCTGTGACGCACCCTTTTTTTTGTGTGTTTCTATATATTCTAGTTGAATCGTAGTCTTTCTTCACAAAGGGAATCTTATTATATTGTATAGAAACTTTACTTTTCTTGTTTTATCGATAACAAAACAGCCCCAAAGCTCACAAAAGGGCATAATTGTCCCAGACGGTAAAACTGTCCAAATTGAGTTTTATCGTTTTATCCCCAAATATTTCTTCAAATTGAATCCTATACCGAACAACCCTATGTCCATGTAAACTTTATCCTTTCCGAAATGCCTGAATCGCTTATAATGCATATCTGCCTTCATCTGCCCAAATACAGCTTCCGGCTCTATCGGTCGCTGGCTTCTGTGTTTCAAGCCCTCTTCAGACGTTAGTAGCAGGAAGGCTTCCTTTTTATATGCATTCAGTTTATGGTTGACATATATGGTTCTGTTGCCTTTGGATTTCTTGCAGAGACTTCCAAGCGGACATCCATCACATCGTTGTGCTCTATATAATGTAATGACAGACACATAGCCGGAGTCACTTTTCGTTTGCCGTTGTCCACAAGGTTCCATGTGTTGTCCCATGGGGCAGACATAATAGTCATCATCCCTGTTGTAGTAGAAGTTCGCTTGGTTGAAGGCATCCTCCTTGAAAGGCTTATGCTGTTCCTTGTGAAACCAGTTGTACTTTACATAACCCATCATCTCTTCCATCTCTAGGTACTCGTAGTTCTCCTCCGAGCCATACCCTGAGTCTGCGGTGACGCTCTTGGATTGCTTTCCATATCTTTTCTTGTACTTATCCAAAAAAGACTTGAAGGTCAGGGTGTCTGTTGGATTGGGATAAAGGGCGAAATTCGTCCAATATTGATTCTCTGTCGCAATTTGAAGGTTATAGGCAGGCTTTGTCTGCCCATTGTTCATGGCATCTTCCTTGAGGCGCATGAAGGTCGCATCGGGATCAGTCTTGGAGTAACTGTTTCTCTCGCCCAGTATATCCAGTGATTTTTCATACTCGCACAGTTTGTCCGAGGCTTTGAACAAGTGATCTATCTGAGTATTTAGCTTTTGCTTCTCTCTTCCTGTAAGCTTTGCCTTAGGAAGGTTCTTCACTTGCCTCTCACACAAACGTGCACTTCTCTCTACATCCTTGGCGGAAGTGGCTGGCTCGCTGTCTTCTTCCCTAATGTCACTCCCGCCATTCAGGCGAATTTGTTCTTTTATCTGAGCCAATGCAGCAGATGTCTTTTCCAAGAGCTTAGCCCTGTTCTTTTCCACGGTCTTCTTCCATACAAACGTGTACTTGTTTGCTTTCGACTCTATCTTAGTGCCATCAACATATTGTTCCTCCAGACTAATCACGCCCTTTTCAGCCAATATGGAGACGACTGCATCAAAATAGAAGTCGATGCACTTTATCATATGATTGGTTCTAAAGCGGTTGATGGTCGCGAAAGACAGTCGCTTGCCTCCACAAATCCACATATAGCGAACATCGTATTTAAGTGCGTCCGCTATGCCACGACAGGAATAAACGCCATTGATATAGGCAAAAACAACTAAACTTAGAAGCATCTTCGGACTGTAAGGAGGAGCACCAATCCCATCATAGGTATCCATGAGAGGGTTGATGTCCATACTGCGAACAATACGATCCACCATACGAACTTTGCTGTCTTTTGGCACATAATCATCGAAAGAGTTAGGAAAAAAGCTCAATTCGTGCCGAGTTTCAGATTTTATTTGTATCTTTGCCATACTTAAAGAAGTTTTCTGCAAAGATACAAATCTTTTGCGGAAAGGCAAAGCCCGAGCTTGTGAAAGTTTGGGCTTTGTTGTAAATAAAAATGTTTTTTAAAGATTTCGTATCTGTGAAAAGGCAAAAAATAAAAAGGGGTGCGTCACAGACTTATGACACACCCTCCTCTTTTATATTATTTATTGTATAATCCTAGAAGTATCGTAGCCTATTCCAAAAAGGGAATCATATAATATCGTCTGCAAATTTTACTTTTTCCGATCTTCTCTATTATAAACAGGCAGGAAGTTCACAAAAGGGCATAGTTATCCCTGACGATAAAAAAAACAAAATTGAGTTTTATCGTTTTATACCCAAATATTTCTTCAAATTGAATCCCATTCCGAACAATCCTAAATCCATGTAAACCTTGTCCATTCCAAAATGCCTGAATCGCTTATAATGCATATCTGCCTTCATCTGCCCAAATACAGCTTCCGACTCTATCGGTCGCTGTCTTCTGTGTGTTTCAAGCCCTCTTCAGACGTTAGTAGCAGGAAGGCTTCCTTTTTATATGCATTCAGTTTATGGTTGACATATATGGTTCTGTTGCCTTTGGATTTCTTGCAGAGACTTCCAAGCGGACATCCATCACATCGTTGTGCTCTATATAATGTAATGACAGACACATAGCCGGAGTCACTTTTCGTTTGCCGTTGTCCACAAGGTTCCATGTGTTGTCCCATGGGGCAGACATAATAGTCATCATCCCTGTTGTAGTAGAAGTTCGCTTGGTTGAAGGCATCCTCCTTGAAAGGCTTATGCTGTTCCTTGTGAAACCAGTTGTACTTTACATAACCCATCATTTCTTCCATCTCCAGGTACTCGTAGTTCTCCTCCGAGCCATACCCTGAGTCTGCGGTGACGCTCTTGGATTGCTTTCCATATCTTTTCTTGTACTTATCCAAAAAAGGCTTGAAGGTCAGGGTGTCTGTTGGATTGGGATAAAGGGCGAAATTCGTCCAATATTGATTCTCTGTCGCTATTTGAAGGTTATAGGCAGGCTTTGTCTGCCCATTGTTCATGGCATCTTCCTTGAGGCGCATGAAGGTCGCATCGGGATCAGTCTTGGAGTAACTGTTTCTCTCGCCCAGTATATCCAGTGATTTTTCATACTCGCACAGTTTGTCCGAGGCTTTGAACAAGTGATCTATCTGAGTATTTAGCTTTTGCTTCTCTCTTCCTGTAAGTTTTGCCTTAGGAAGGTTCTTCGCTTGCCTCTCACACAAACGTGCACTTCTCTCTACATCCTTGGCGGAAGTGGCTGGCTCGCTGTCTTCTTCCTTAATGTCACTCCCGCCATTCAGGCGAATTTGTTCTTTTATCTGAGCCAATGCAGCAGATGTCTTTTCCAAGAGCTTAGCCTTGTTCTTTTCCACGGTCTTCTTCCATACAAACGTGTACTTGTTTGCTTTCGACTCTATCTTAGTGCCATCAACATATTGTTCCTCCAGACTAATCACGCCCTTTTCAACCAATATGGAGACGACTGCATCAAAATAAAAGTCGATGCATTTAATCATATGATGGGATCTAAAGCGGTTGATTGTTGCGAAAGATAATTTAATCATCGAAAGAGTTAGGAAAAAAGCTCAATTCGTGCCGAGTTTCAGATTTTATTTGTATCTTTGCCATACTTAAAGAAGTTTTCTGCAAAGATACAAATCTTTTGCGGAAAGGCAAAGCCCGAGCTTGTGAAAGTTTGGGCTTTGTTGTAAATAAAAATGTTTTTAAAAGATTTCGTATCTGTGAAAAGGCAAAAAATAAAAAGGGGTGCGTCACAGACTTATGACACACCCTCTTCTTTTATACTGTCTTCCAAAACAGTTTCTTTTATGCAGGTTCCAGAAGCCGATACCTCTATTAAGTAGATTCTCTTATCACGGTTTCACCTCTCAATGCAATTTCCTCTATCCTTCTATAACCATCGGCAATATGCTCCAGCAGCAGTCGGCAACTTTCCTGCGCCATTTTCTCAATAGGCTGCTCCACTACCGTCAACTGAGGATGAACCAAGGTAGCCAAGGCTGTACCCGACATGCAGCAAAGCGCCACATCCTCCGGAATGCGCAAGCCACGCTTCTGGATAGCACTCTTGGCTCCCAACACAGCAGTCTCCGTAAAGCCAAAGATCGCATCAAAAGGTACATCCTTCTCCAGGAAACGCTCCATCACCCAACTACCCTCTTCAGCCGACAAGGCTGGCGACAAGACATCCTGCGCCTGATACTCTATATGAAACTTTTCCAGCGCATCCCGATAGCCCCTCAATCGTTCATAGCTGTTTCGGATATAAGCAGGTCCCGGGATATGAATAATATGCTTATACCCCTTGCGCAACAAAGTCTCCACCATGAAAAACGACATGATGTAATCGTCCATGTGCACCTGTGAAGCCTTTACCTTCTCCACCGTTCTATCGAAAAACACAATGGGAATGCCCCTTTTTATCACCTTATTATATAGGTCCACATTATGCTCCTTATCGCATGCACTCATCAGGATGCCATCCACACGCAGCTGCTCCATCATCAGGATGTTCTCTCTCTCCTGCTCAGGATTCTCGTTAGAGATGGCAATCATCACCTTATACCCCTGCTTGCGCAAGATGGCTTGAGCATCATTGATAAAGGTCATATAGAACGTTGTTACGATTTCGGGGATGATGATGCCGATGTTATGAGTACTCTGCTGGCGAAAGTTCACAGCCAGTTCGTTGCGATGATAGCCCATCCGCTCGGCAGTTGCCAATATCTTCTGCAAGGTTTCCGCCTTCACATTACCCGTATCTCCCGAAAGAGCACGCGAAACGGTAGACTTGGAAATCCCCAACTCCCTTGCAATATCCATGATGGTTACATATTTTGCCATATCCCTTTTTCTTTCTTGTTAAATGCGCCTGCAAAGATACTTATTTTCTATGAAAGCAACAACAAAAAACTGAGAAATCTTTTTGGGAACGGTTGCGAAAAATGGGAACGGTTGCGGGAACGGTTGCGAAAAAACAGCCGTTTTTTTTCTTGTTTTTCCAGCAAAATCGTTCTATCTTTGCAGCGTGAAAAGGAAAAACGATTTCTCAAATCGCTCTATTCCTACACAAAACAAAGAATAAACAACATTAAGTATCACAATCAAACCTAAGAAAAAGGATATGGAACAAGATTCTAAATTTCAAGCGAACAGTTCGCTAGAGAACAATTCACAGGGAAAGGTTCCCTTCATCAGTAAGCTCGCCTACGGCATGGGCGATGTGGGCTGCAACTTCAGTTGGATGTTCGTGGGCAATTTCCTCATGATTTTCTACACCGATGTGTTTGGAATCAGCATGAGTGCCGTAGCAACCCTGATGCTTGTGTCCCGATTCTGGGACGCCATCAACGACCCCATCATCGGCACACTTACCGATAAGACCCACACCCGATGGGGACGATTCCGCCCATGGCTGCTCTTCGGAGCTCCTATCACGGCACTGGTACTGATACTCACCTTCTGGGCTCATCCGGAATGGAGCCAGACCGCCAAGATTATCTATATGGCAGTAACCTACTGCATCCTGGTGCTGGGATATACCTGCGTGAACCTGCCTTACGGCACACTCTGCGGAGCCATGACGCAAGACATCGATGAGAGAGCCAAGCTCAACACCAGCCGTTCGGTGAGTGCCATGATGGCCATCGGAGTAATCAACATCGTAACCGTTCCGCTCATCAGCTGGTTTGGCGCAGGCGATACCAAATATGGTTATCTGGCTGTGGCTGTACTCTACGGCATCATCTTCGCTGCCTGCCATCTGTTCTGCTTCCATAAGACCAAGGAAGTGGTAGAAGTTCCTGTGGGACAGAAGCTCCCATTAAAGGTGCAGCTTCGCTCCGTGATGAAGAACAAGCCCTATCTGCTCGCCCTCTTAGGACAGTTACTCTTCGGTTTCATCCATTACGGACGCAACGCCGACATGCTCTACTATTTCACTTATGTAGAAGGTTCGGCAACGCTCTTCTCCTACTATTCCATGGCCATCATCGTGCCAAGCATCATAGGTGCCGCCTGCTTCCCTCTGGTATTCAGAAAAACGGGCAACAAGGGTTTCACGGCAGCCATCTTCGCTTTCCTCACCGGTATTACGATGATAGGTCTGTACTTCTTCAGCCCTAACGGCAGCGCCATCATGTTCTATCTGTTCTCAGCTTTGTCGTGGTTCTTCTTCTCAGGCTTCAATACAGCCATCTATGCCATCATCCCCGACTGTGTGGAGTATGGCGAGTGGAAGACGGGCATCAGAAACGACGGATTCCAATACGCCTTCATTTCGCTGGGCAACAAGATAGGAATGGCACTCGGCACATCGCTTCTCGCCATTGCCCTGGGCAGCGCAGGATATGTAAGCAACGCTGTGCAGAATCCAGAAGTATTGAGCATCATGCACCACGCCTTCAGCACCATTCCGGGAGTTTTGTGGATCATCACCGCAGGATGCCTCTGCTTCTACAAGCTCAACAAGAAGCAATACAAGCAGATCATGACCGATCTGGAGAATAAGAAGAAATAAAAAAGAGCCCACTTAAAAAGTGGGTTCAGCAAAGAATACAAAGATAAAACGGGATCTTTCATCCCACCAACATAACAATAACAATTTCAAAACATTATAATTATGAGACAGGCAATATTGGTAGAACCAAAGCATATCGAATTCAAGGAAGTAGCAGAACCAAAGGCAGCAGACTTAACTGCTCATCAGGTTCTCGTCAACATCAAGCGCATCGGCATCTGCGGTAGCGAGATTCACTCTTACCACGGTCTTCACCCAGCCACCTTCTACCCAGTGGTTCAGGGACATGAGTACTCTGGAGTGGTTATGGCTGTAGGCAGCGAAGTTACCGTCTGCAAGCCTGGCGACCACATCACCGCTCGCCCACAGTTGGTTTGCGGCAAGTGCAACCCTTGCAAGCGCGGACAGTATAACGTTTGTGAGCACCTGCGTGTTCAGGCTTTCCAGGCAGATGGTGCAGCACAGGATTTCTTTGTAGTAGATGACGACCGCGTGGCTAAGTTGCCAGAAGGCATGAGCCTCGACTATGGTGCCATGATTGAGCCTTCAGCCGTTGGTGCCCATGCCAGCAACCGCACCGACGTAAAGGGTAAGAATGTAGTAGTGAGCGGTGCAGGAACCATCGGCAACCTCATAGCCCAGTTCTGCATTGCCCGTGGCGCCAAGAATGTACTCATTACCGATGTAAGCGACCTTCGCCTGGCTAAGGCTCGCGAATGCGGCATCAAGCACACCCTCAACATCACCAAGAAGACTTTGAAGGAGGCAGCCCAGGAACTCTTCGGTGAGGAAGGCTATCAGGTAGGTTTCGAGGTAGCAGGTGTAGAAGTTTCCATCCGTTCACTGATGGAGACCATCGAGAAAGGTAGCGACATCGTGGTTGTGGCAGTCTTTGCCAAGGACCCAGCCCTCAGCATGTTCTATCTGGGCGAACACGAGTTGAGACTCATCGGTTCAATGATGTATCGCCACGAAGATTATCTCACAGCCATCGATTACGTAAGCAAGGGCATCGTCAACCTCAAGCCACTCGTAAGCAACCGTTTTGCCTTCGAAGAATACGATGATGCCTACAAGTTTATCGACACTCATCGCGAAACCAGCATGAAGGTTCTCATCGATTTCGAACAGAAACCTGGAGAGAAGAAGTAAAGAGATAGAAGAGAAGAAATATACTGCAAACGATTGCAGAAATTGGAAACGATTGCGGGAACGTTTGCAGAAAGTTTAGATGATTTTTCTTTGCGAAGGTAGCTGAAAAATGCTACCTTTGCAACAGAAATCAAATAACATCTCTAACATTCTTACAGTAAAAATGACAATGGAAAAGAAACAATCAGTGATAGGTATCGGCGAGGCACTCTTCGATGTGCTTCTAGAAGGGAAAAAGCTAGGTGGTGCTCCAGCCAACTTTGCTTACCACGTTTCGCAGTTCGGACTCGAGAGCTGTGCAGTTAGTGCAATGGGCGATGATGAGCTGGGCAAGGAGCTGGAGAAGGAACTCAACGATCACCATCTCAACTATCAGATAGACAAGGTAGCCTACCCTACAGGCACCGTTCAGGTTTCACTCGATGCCAACGGCATTCCTTGCTACGACATCAAGGAGGGAGCAGCCTGGGACAACATCCCCTACACGCCAGCTCTGGAGAAGTTGGCAAAGAATTGCACCGCAGCCTGCTTCGGCTCGCTGGCCCAGCGCAACGAGGTTTCACGCAACACCATCTACCGCTTCCTCGATAACATGCCAAAGGAAGAAGGAATCCTCAAAATCTTCGACATCAATCTCCGTCAGGAATTCTATACCAAGGAGATTATCACCGATAGCATCAAGCGATGCAACATCCTCAAGATCAACGATGAAGAACTGATTACCGTAAGCCGCATCTTCGGTTATCCGGGTATCGACCTGGAGAACAAATGCTGGCTTCTCTTGGGCAAGTACAATCTGAAGATGCTCATTCTTACCTGCGGTGTAAACGGCAGTTATGTGTTCACCCCTGGCGAAGTTTCGTTTATCGAGACACCGAAAGTGGAAGTGGCAGACACTGTGGGTGCCGGTGATTCATTCACAGGCGCATTCGTGGCAAGCATCTTGAAGGGTAAGAGCGTAAAGGAAGCTCATGAATTGGCAGTAAAGGTTTCGGCATTCGTCTGTACACAGAACGGAGCCATGCCAGTCTTGCCTAAGGAATTTACAAGATAAGCCCTTATTTGCCCAAATTATATGCAAATTATAATTATCTGTAATATATGGTTTAAGTAATTAGTTAACGTTTATAAGGTTCATAGTTAATTAGGTTTATAAGTTTATTTTGTAGTAAAACCATGAAAAGAATTGTAGTTATTGTTTTGATGATGGCAGCGTGTCTGGGAAATGCCCAGGCACAGCTCCATCTGAAAGCCAACGTGCAGAACAATCATCTGTGGCGTGGCATGGAAGTTTCCGACGGCATCGTCCTCCTCACAGACCTGAGCTATACGATGGCCAATGACCACGTTACCGTGGGACTTTGGTGTGGCTGCAACTCGGAAGGCTCCTACAAGGAGTTTAACCATTATCTGAATCTGAAGGCTGGCGGATGGGGATTCGCCCTGTGGGACACCTACAACTTCTCCCCTGGTGCCACCTATAATAATAAGGAATACTGGAACTACTCTGCCCATACCACGGGCCGATTCCTCGATGCTACATTAAGCTACCGGTTTCAGAACGAGAAGTTTCCACTGCTCCTGAGCTGGTCAACGGTAGTCTTCGGACGCGACCGCAACAGCGACAATACCGAGCAGAAATATTCCACCTTCGCCTATGCGGAATATCCTATCTATCAGAAGGATGGCTGGAAGGTATATGCAGGAGTTGGTGGAGCCTTCGCCCTGAACAGAGCTGGCGAGGATGCCCACTTCTTTGGAACCACGGCAGGCATCGTTCACGTATCGCTGCAAGCCTCCCACAATCTCAAACTCGGCAACTACACCATTCCGGTTTATGCCAAGGGCATGTGGAATCCTCAGAGCAACGAGAGCTATTTCCAGATTGGAGCAGAAATCATCCGCTTCTAAATCTTCAAAAAAACACAGAAAGTTTTATCATAACAATCATCTAAACACAGATTCATTATGAAAATCAAAGATTTTACAACAGGTGTGCAGCACATTGGTATTTCTACCAACGACATCAACAAGACCATTGAGTTTTATCATGCCTTGGGCTTCGAGACAGCCCTCCGCACAGTAAACGGCACCGAGGAAGTAGCCTTCCTCCAGCTCCACAATCTCATCATCGAGACCTATCAGAACCATCAGGCAAAGATGGAATATGGAGCCATCGACCACATCGCCATCGATGTAAAGAACATAGAGGATCTCTTCCTGGTAGTGAAGGAAGCAGGAACCTTCAAGATGCTGGATCAGCAGGTAAATGGTCTTCCATTCTGGGAGAACGGCGTAAAGTTCTTCACCATCGAGGGGCCAAACAAGGAGAAAATCGAGTTCTGCGAAAAACTATAATCAGCAGCATATTCTTTTAGATAAAAAACAGATGACTATAGCAATATAAGAGAGAGAGAAGAATGACAAAAGTCCAGCTTGGAGCCTTTTTATAAGAGAGGTATCCGAGTTGGACTTTCTATTTTTTCGTTTTCCTAGAGGAATATGATGTGTTTTTCCCTGATACTCCAGGGATATTAATGATGCTCAGGCACAATGGCGAGATACACCAGATCATGATCTGTGAGATTCTCCATATAATGAGCATGATTCATAGGACAATAATGCACCTGTCCCTGTCGAACCTCTTCTACGATATCATCATAATGGAAAGTAGCAGTGCCGCTTACCACATAGATAATCTCGCAGTTGCCCTCGTGAGTATGAAGACCAGTTGATGCACCCGGACGCAAGGTAGAATACATAATCTTCACCTTGTCATCCACATAGTTACGGGTGTCGAGTTTACCCTGTCCACCCTTGAAGCCCTCCAAATGAGCCTCAGCAATCTTTTCGAAATCTATTACCATCTTTATAATGTTTATTGTTTAATGTCTAATATTTACTTGGCTTTTATAGATGAAGCCATGCAGCTTACTTTGCTTTCGCAAAATACTTCCAGAGCGGAGCCGCCATCAGGCTTTGCCAGATTTCTCCCTTCTCCAGCATTTCCATCACTTCATCTCTTGAGAAGAGGCGAACCTCGATATCCTCAGCCTGGTCAAGATGCTGAACATCCATACGCTCCACATCCGTAGCCAAATAGCAATGGGTAAGATTGGTATGCGTGCTCGGATTAGCCGAAATCGTCATCCACTTCTGCCAGTTTCCGCCACCGAACCCAGTCTCTTCCATCAGCTCTCGCTTGGCAGCCGCCATCGGGTCCTCACCCTTCTCTATCACTCCTGCACAGAGTTCATTCACCGTCTTACCTATCGCATAGCGATACTGGCGCACAAATACGAACTCTCCCTCCTTCGTGATGGCGATGGTGTTCACCCAATCGGGATATTCCAGCACGTAATATTCATCGATGATGGCCCCCGTAGGCAATTCCACCTTATCCACTCGTGCCGTGAGCCATGGCTTCTCTATCAGATACTTCTGCGAGAGCGTCTTCCATTTCATATCTTTATCAGCCATTTTCTTACTTCATTTAAAAAACTGGATTTTCTTTATCTTGATTGATGGTGCAAAAGTACGAAAAAAGATTGAAAAACAAATAACTTACTTGTTATTTCTTTCGAAAACTTTATCCTTTGATGTAACCTGGGTAGGAGTTCCCACCTTGCCGCCAATGCTGCATTCACCCATGTTTACCCCCATTACATTCTCGAAGCTGATGCCAGTCTTGGCATTCTTCACCTCAATATTATCGAAAGAAACATTAGTAACAGGCTTAGCCTCTGTACCCTGCAAAACCAAGGCTGCAGCGCTCACGTTGTTACACTTCAAACCATCCACAAAGATATTCTTCACGGTAGAGAAATGATGATTGGCCAACCCCTCGCCAGCATAACGGCTGGTTACATAGAAGAGATCTTCCACATCGCCAAAACTGCAGTTCTTTACGAAAACATTCTCCACAAAACCGCCACGGTCGGGATTGGTCTTGATAAAGATGCCACGCTTGCAATAACCAGCATAATCGCAGTTCTCTACGATGACGTTTCTTACTCCCGAAGACATTTCGCTACCGATAACTACAGCATGCAAGCCCTTGAAATGGCAGTTTCGGATGATGATGTTCTCTGATGGCATCTTGGCATTCCAGCCATCATTATCACGACCACTCTTGATGGCAACGTTGTCATCGCCATTATCAAAAGCCACCTCCTCTATCAGGATGTTTCTGGAATACTCCGGGTCAATACCATCGTTATTGACAAGTTTGGCATCATATCGCAAATTACGACAGATGATATTCTCACTCTTTAAGAGATGGATGCACCAGAATGGAGAATTGGTGATCTTCACGCCTTCCAGGGTAATTCCCTGGCAGTTGTAGAGCTGAACGAGCTGAGGACGAAGCCAGTAGCCATCTCCAAACTTGCGCTCACTTACAGGCACTTCCTCGTGATTCATCTTGCGGCTCAACTGCTGCGCTTTCTTCTGATTAGGCTTCCACTTGGCAAAGGTAGTCATGGCGTTGCCGTCGATGGTTCCCTCGCCAATGATAGAAACATTCTTACAGCCATAGGCATAGATGAGAGGAGAATAGTTGTAGAGGAAAGTTCCCTCCCAACTGGTATTAACGATAGGATAGTACTTCTCTTCTGGCGCAAACTTCAGGGTAGCTCCCTTCTGCAGTTCCAGACAGATATTGCTTGCCAGTACGATAGGGCCCTTAATATAATAGGTACCCGCAGGCACCACGATTTTTGCACCCTTCATCGCCGAAGCCTTCTTGATGGCCTTGGCAAAGGCTGTGCGACAATCGGTCTTACCATCGTTCTTGGCTCCGAAATTCTTAATCTGTAATGATTTCTCAGCAATCCTTGCACCGGAAATAAGGTTCAAGATACTGTCACGAAGAGTGACTCTTCGCTGCTCAATCGCAGTAGCAACCAAAGTATTCCCTCCTGCTACCTGAGCATTTCCTTGAAGGCTGTTGAATGCACAAAGGCAAGTCATAGCCATTAAAATAGTTTTTGTATTCATTATAGTTTGTTTTTATGATTTCGATTGCAAAATTAATAAAAAAACGCCAGATAACATAGAAAAAGACCTGAAAAATATCTTGTTTAAGTCAGGCTAACCTATTCTTAGCCCCTAATTTTAGAAGGTTTGACCCATTCTTAGCCCCTAATTTTAGAAGATTTAACCCATTCTAAGTCCCTAATTTTAGAAAAAACAGTATCTTTGCAAGGCATAAAATTCATTCACATAAAGGGATTTAATCAAATAAAAAGGCATCATGGCAGAACATCTTATTATAAAAGGAGAAACGAAGGAGGAACTTTACGCCACGCTCCTCCCTCAGCTCAAGTCGCTCGTAGAGGGCGAAAGCGACATCATCGCCAATATGGCGAATATTTCAGCATGCATCATGGACACCTTCCACTTCTGGTGGGTGGGCTTCTACCGGGTCATCGACGGAACCCTTGTGCTGGGTCCTTTCCAGGGACAGCTGGCCTGCACCCGCATCAAAAGGGGCAAGGGAGTTTGCGGCACAGCTTGGGACAAGGCGGAAACCATCGTGGTAGAAGATGTTGAGAAATTTCCGGGGCATATTGCCTGCAGCAGCGCCTCCCGTTCGGAGATTGTAGTGCCTGTTATCAGGAATGGTGAGGTAATCGCCGTACTGGATATTGACAGCGAACACCTCAGCACCTTCAATGATATTGATAAGAATTGGCTGGAGAAGGTAGCAGAACTGTTCACCTGATTCCTTAATATTCATTTCCCTCTTGCTTGATCACACTCGGACCATCGATGAGTTCAGGCTGAGGGGCATTTCTGTTCACATCACCATATGCTCTGCCCAAATCGCTCATCGTAATACTGATGTTGCGGTTCACGGGTCTGTCCTTATCTGAAAGGCTGTGAGAGAAGAGCCACTGATAGGTTTTCTTCAGATAAAACACGCGAGCAGGAGTACCGTGATTGGCACCCTTCCACCAGTCGTATATCAATCGGGTATCCTTGCCATCCTTCACAAGTTTATCTACCACAACCTTCGATTGCTTGACTGGTACTGCCCTATCTGCTGTGCCATGGATAATCCAGAAAGGCAAATTGCCCAATCCACTCACATCCTTATACGAACAGCCGCCACACAGCGCCATGCCGGCAGCTATCCTGTCGGGATAAGTAGCACAGACATCCATGGTGCCATAACCGCCCAAGCTCATACCCAAGACATAAACCCTAGTAGAATCGCATGGGTAATTCTTTTTCACCCAGTCGAGCATATCCATGATTTTCTTCGGATTCCAAGCTCCTCCCGGATTCTGCGGAACAATGGTCAGCGCATCGATATCGCGCCCCTTGACGATGGCATCAAGCGGTCCGTATCTTCTCACCTTATCCAGATTCTTGCCGCAAAGACTGGCACCATGCAGAAAGATGACGACAGGAGTCTGTTCTTGCGAATAGAAATAATCTACCGGCGTATAAACCCAGAAGTTGTAACCTCCCGGAATCTCATCTTTCACAGCTCGCAAAAAGTCGTAAGCCGACATTCTGCATACGGAAAGACAGAATAATATAAACAAAAATATCTTTTTCATTTTCTTCCTTTTTTACCTGTTTAGTATCACGCTCCCTGTTTCATACCATGAACGTTCATCACACAAAAGTAAGTAAATATCAGCATATTACCAAATATCCTCCCTATATTTTTCTTTTTTTATCCAAAAGAAAGATTCGTTTAAACTTCCAGGTAGAAAGGCAAACAACGATAACTTGTGTTAAAAATCATAAAAACCACATCGGTTCGCATTATTTTTATTATCTTTGCATTTAACAAGACATATAATAAATAAATATAGAATTATGAATGTAGGAGATAAAATACCAGAGATTCTTGGCATTGACCAGGACGGGCGTGAGATAAAGGCAAGCGACTACCGTGGTCGCAAGATTGTGCTCTACAGTTATCCGAAGGCTAACACCAGCGGATGTACTGCTGAGGCCTGCTCACTGCAGGCACATAAGGAGGAGCTGGCTGCAGCCGGTTATGAGATTATCGGCGTGAGCAAGGACAAGCAGGCTTTGCAGAAGAAGTTTGCCGAAACCAAGGGTTTGCAGTTCCCTCTTATCGCAGATACCGAAACCACCCTACTGCAGGAACTCGGCTGCTGGGGCGAGAAGGTAACCTGCGGCAGAAAGACCATCGGAATACTCCGCACCACCTATCTTGTAAACGAAGAAGGTGTCATTGAGAAGATCTTCACTCCAAAGGAGATCAAGACCAAGATTCATGCAGAGCAGATTTTGGATTATATCCATCAATAAAAAACAATCATGACAGAATCAGATAAAATGATGACAAACAAGGAATTGATACTCGCCCAACTGATGAGGGCGATGATAAAATATGATGGTGGCGATGCGCCACGCATCCAGCATTTCGTGAAGGTACACGACTTTGCCCGTATGATAGCGATAGCAGAGGGAATGAACCAGGAAGATCTCTTCGTGCTCGAAGCAGCAGCCATTCTTCACGATGTAGGCATTCACGTTTCAGAAGCCAGATACGGCAACTGCAATGGCAAGCATCAGGAAGAACTGGGTCCTGACGAGGCAAGAAAAGTACTGTCAGAAGTAGATGGATTCACAGCCGCACAGATAGAAAGAATCTGCTGGCTCATTGCCCATCATCATACTTATAAAGATGTTACCAGCCTTGACCACCGCATTCTGCTCGAAGCTGATTTCCTGGTTAATTCCTTCGAAGACCACCTTGCTCCCGAAGGCATCATCACCTTCCGCGACCATGTATTCCGCTCGGAATCAGCTATCGGTATGCTGAATGATATGTGGGGGCTGTAACGAAAGTTACTTTCTTGGAAAGAGCATCATAGAGGGAAGGTGAAAGTACAACAAACTGCTGTTATGTGTTTTAATTAAAATAATACCTTTATTCTATTTCACTTCTGTCAGTTTGCCCGTCTGTGAGTCAATGATATAGCCATGAAGATTGACGTCTTTTGGTACGAGAGGGTGTGTACGGATCGTATTGATGGTATTCCTTACAGAATCCTCTGTGTCGTGGAATCCCTCCAGCCAATGGTCGAGGTCGATGCCGCAAAGTCCGATGGTATCGATGACATTCTGATGGATGCCACGTTTGAGCATCAATTTCTTCATCTGCTGTCCGTTCATGTGGCATGCACCGCAGTTGGAGTGGGCAATGACCATGATTTCCTCTACACCCAATTCGTAGATGGCTACAAGGAGACTACGCATAGCTGAGTCGAAAGGACTGATAATCAGTCCACCGGCGTTCTTGATGAGCTTGGCATCTCCGTTCTTCAGGCCCAAAGCTGCTGGCAGAAGCTCAGTGAGGCGGGTGTCCATACAGGAAAGAATGGCAAGTTTCTTGTCTGGATATTTACTCGTAATATACTTTTCGTAAGCCTTACTGGCTACGAAGTTTTCATTATACTTGATGATTTCTTCTATAATCATAGTCGTGTAAATTGAAATGTGAAACTAAATTTTCCTATTTCTCAGGGGTTGGCTTGAGGTAAGCCATGAATTTCTCTGGCTGATAGTTGAGAACCAGCTCATCCGGGAACTCTGCTTTTTCTACCAGTGGCATAATGTTGCTGTAGTCGGCAATCATCGCAGAGAAGTGGGCATCACTTCCGAAGATGACTGGAGTTTCATACTTCTTGGCAAGTTCCAGCAGTTCCAGATTATTGGGAGCAGCCACAGTCTTGTGGCGGATGGGAGCCATGGAATGGTTGTTGATTTCAAGCAAGGTATGCGTCTCCCTGGAAACTTTCATGAGTTCCTCGAAATCCAGTTCTGCCGTACCATCGCCGGGATGAGAGATAATCTGCACGAAGGGATTGCGCATGGCATTGATGACACCCTGCGTATTCTCCTCCTTACTTCCTCCCTGCCAGCAAAGGCTATGGATGCCTGCTATTCGGATATCCAGCATACGCCAGTAATCCTCGTCGAGATCGATATCTCCCATCGTATTGAGGATGTTGAGTTCTGCTCCAAGCATCAGTTTGATTCCATAGAGCTGGCGTGGAACACAATGAAGGTTTCTGAAATAGATAGGATCACAGGTACCCGGGATATTGGGACCGTGCTCTGTGATTCCCAAGATATCCAACCCTTTCTCCTTTGCTGTCAAGGTCATTTCCTGCAAACTACTGAAGGCATGACCTGATGCTATTGTATGTGTATGAACGTCTAATAATGTTTTCATGGTGCAAAGGTAATGATATTTACTAAGAATGTAAGAGAAACAACTATTAATTAATCAAAATTTGTTTTTACGGATATTTAAATTAATAATAAATCACCATTTTATGTTGGTTTTATTCAGCTTCAAGCTCCAATAACTTTCTCTTTGCGTCCAATCCTCCGGCAAAACCTGTAAGGGAATGATTGCTTCCGATAACTCGATGGCAGGGAACGAAAATGCTGATGCCATTAGCTCCGATGGCACTTGCCACGGCTCTGATGCCGTTAGGTTTGCCTATACTTATAGCTATTTCCTTATAGCTTCTTGTCTCTCCATAGGGTATTTCGAGCAATGCATGCCATACTTTTTTCTGAAAATCAGTTCCTACAGGATGCAACGGAATATCAAATATCTTGCGGTTACCGACAAAATATTCATCCAATTGCTTTTTGGTCTGATCCAGGATTGGGGATGTTCCTATCTTGAAATCAGCCTTCATATACCGCAAAAGCCGATGCTTATTGCGCTCTGCACATGGCATTTCATTCCAATCACAAAGGCACAGCTCGTCACCCATCGATGCCAAGATGATTTCTCCGCAAGGCGAATTGTAATATTGAATGTTTACTTGCTTCATTGTCTTAAACTGATATTTTTTGTTCATAAATCATATAGGTAAAAGAGGTATGAGAAAACTGTTTAACGAATCTCATAGGGGGTGTAATTTAAACTGTGTCAAGGCTTGTTCTTAACTTTCATTCCCACTCCCTGCTGGGGGCATGCCCCCAGCAGGGAAGCCTTTTCGGCTGCAAAGTTACATAATTTTAAATCTATCTCCAAATTTTATTGCCAATTGTTGAGAAATTTGTCCCCAATTTGCCAGTGACATAGTCCATTTCTTACGGATGTTGCGATAAGCTAAGTACACAAGCTTCTCCAAAGAATTATCCGTAGGAAAGACCCCTTTAGTCTTTGTGACCTTTCTTACCTGTCTGTGATACCCCTCAACCGTATTGGTCGTATAAATGAGTTTACGGATGGCTGGAGTATATTGGAAATATTCTGTCAGACGTTCCCAATTGTCACGCCATGACTTGATGACAATTGGGTACATCTCTCCCCACTTAGACTCTAACAGGTCTAAATTAGCAGCAGCGGAGTCTTTGTTTACTGCACCATATACTGTTCTTAAATCCTTGATAAACTCCTTTTGATGCTTACTGCCAACATACTTGATAGAATTGCGTATCTGATGGACAATACAGAGCTGCACAGAACTCTCAGGAAATACGCTTTGGATGGCATCCGGGAAGCCTTTGAGACCATCAATACAACAAATCAAGATGTCTCGAACACCACGGTTCTGAAGATCCGTAAGAACTTCTAGCCAGAAGTTAGCTCCTTCACTCTTAGACACATACATACCTAACAGTTCTTTTTGGCCTTCCTTGTTGATGCCAAGAATGTTGTAAATGGCTCGTGTGACAGCTCTGCCATTCTCATCCTTTACCTTATAATGGATAGCATCAAGCCAGCAAATGGCATATACAGGATCGAGCATGCGAGACTTCCAGGCGGTGATTTCGGGTAATACACGGTCTGTTATAGAGCTGATAGTATCGGCTGATAGAGTTGTGTTGAACTCACGCTCAAAGTAGCTGCTGATGTCACGTGTGCTGGTGCCCATGGCGTACATCTCAATAATCTGGTCTGCCATGCCATTGGCAAGAATAGTCTCACGCTTCTTTACGGTCTCAGGTTGGAAAGTTCCGTCTCGGTCACGAGGAGTCTCTATAGTGACCTCACCATATTTTGTTTGAACCTTCTTACTCATCTTACCATTACGACGATTGCCGGAAGAGCGTTCCTCGTCACTTAAATGAGCGTCCATCTCACCTTCGAGAGCTGAGTTGAGAATACGCTCTAACAATGGAGCTAATGCTCCGTCCTTGCCAAATAAGGCTTCACCACTACGCAACTGCTGAGCTGCTTTCTTGTAATCAATTTCTAAGTTGTCCATAATATAAAAACTGTGTTAAACTACTTTTATTGTAGCTTGACACAGTTTAGTTTACACTCTCATCTCATATTTAACCGCCATACTAAGTAGTGTATTGTATTGTTCTTTTCACGCAAAGGTAACAAATATTTATAGATTACACAAGACGTTTGTTGAAATAGAACAAAAGCAAACGAACGTTATAAAAGGAAGATGCTGTATGTTTGGATTGAATGAGAGCACCCAATATATCATAGAAGTATCATCATTTTACGATTGTACAACTAAAAAGTGTATAGTTGTACAACTAAAGAGGGTATAGTTGTACAACTATAGGGTATACAGTTGTACAACTAAACAGGTTATAGCTGTACGACTAAAAGGTGTTGTCACTAGGCTCAGCAGAGGTGCTGACTGCAGTCAGCAGACCTGCTGACTAGGCTCGGCAGAGCTGCTGAGCCTAGTGGCAATGTCTGAGAAGGTATATGCTTGTACTCTAAAAGATGCTTGTTCTGACTCCTGGAAACGCTTCTTTTAACTCTCGGATACGCATCCTTCAACGAGAAGAGACGATTCATTCAAGATAAGGAAACGATTCATTCAAGATAAGGAAACGATTCATTCAAGATAAGGAAACGATTCCGTCAACCTAAAGAGCCGTTTCAACAACTACGTCTTAGTTACTCCTTCTTCCACAAACGATAGAGCGTTATTGGACCTTCCTTGGTAGCATACATTCTGGCAGCCGGTTCCTCACAGAGGTCATTCAACACCTTATTGGCGTGATAGCGGGTAACACCGAATTCGAGAGTGTAAACTAAACTGTGTCAAGCTACAATAAAAGTAGTTTAACACAGTTTTTATATTATGGACAACTTAGAAATTGATTACAAGAAAGCAGCTCAGCAGTTGCGTAGTGGTGAAGCCTTATTTGGCAAGGACGGAGCATTAGCTCCATTGTTAGAGCGTATTCTCAACTCAGCTCTCGAAGGTGAGATGGACGCTCATTTAAGTGAAGAGGAACGCTCTTCCGGCAATCGTCGTAATGGTAAGATGAGTAAGAAGGTTCAAACAAAATATGGTGAGGTCACTATAGAGACTCCTCGTGACCGAGACGGAACTTTCCAACCTGAGACCGTAAAGAAGCGTGAGACTATTCTTGCCAATGGCATGGCAGACCAGATTATTGAGATGTACGCCATGGGCACCAGCACACGTGACATCAGCAGCTACTTTGAGCGTGAGTTCAACACAACTCTATCAGCCGATACTATCAGCTCTATAACAGACCGTGTATTACCCGAAATCACCGCCTGGAAGTCTCGCATGCTCGATCCTGTATATGCCATTTGCTGGCTTGATGCTATCCATTATAAGGTAAAGGATGAGAATGGCAGAGCTGTCACACGAGCCATTTACAACATTCTTGGCATCAACAAGGAAGGCCAAAAAGAACTGTTAGGTATGTATGTGTCTAAGAGTGAAGGAGCTAACTTCTGGCTAGAAGTTCTTACGGATCTTCAGAACCGTGGTGTTCGAGACATCTTGATTTGTTGTATTGATGGTCTCAAAGGCTTCCCGGATGCCATCCAAAGCGTATTTCCTGAGAGTTCTGTGCAGCTCTGTATTGTCCATCAGATACGCAATTCTATCAAGTATGTTGGCAGTAAGCATCAAAAGGAGTTTATCAAGGATTTAAGAACAGTATATGGTGCAGTAAACAAAGACTCCGCTGCTGCTAATTTAGACCTGTTAGAGTCTAAGTGGGGAGAGATGTACCCAATTGTCATCAAGTCATGGCGTGACAATTGGGAACGTCTGACAGAGTATTTCCAATATACTCCAGCCATCCGTAAACTCATTTATACGACCAATACGGTTGAGGGGTATCACAGACAGGTAAGAAAGGTCACAAAGACTAAAGGGGTCTTTCCTACGGATAATTCTTTGGAGAAGCTTGTGTACTTAGCTTACCGCAACATCCGTAAGAAATGGACTATGTCACTGGCAAATTGGGGACAAATTTCTCAACAATTGGCAATAAAATTTGGAGATAGATTTAAAATTATGTAACTTTGCAGCCGAAAAGGCTTCCCTGCTGGGGGCATGCCCCCAGCAGGGAGTGGGAATGAAAGTTAAGAACAAGCCTTGACACAGTTTAAATTACACCCCCCGAATTCACGAATCATATCCTTCACCGTAATATAACCCTGCTGCTGACAAATCTCTACAATATCAGCAAACTCCTTATCCGCCTCTTTTGGAGTAGATTTCACACTCCAATACTGTCGGCTGCAACCATTAGAGTGGCGCTTCAGCCTTTCCAGAAACTCCTTCGTGGGCTGAATTTCCAAGCCGCAGATATCCACCTCATTGGCTGGAATCAGATCACCCTCATGATAAGTCCTTTTCCATTCGATTCCATTCTTGTCCTTATGCTTCACCATCCCCAGCTTAGGCTTGACGATAAACATATCGCCTACCCTCACCTCGTTGCCTTCAGCCAAGGCGTAAAGCGTTTCATCCTCCAGCGTTTCCAATGCGGAGATAAAGGACGAAACGTTCATCGCACAATGATCGCGAACACGCTTCTCCATCTTCTCCCTATCAACGATATCCCGTTTTACGAACATCGGATGTATCTGATACTTACCGCTTTCGTCCTTCAAGGGCGTGCGATGCTCCAAATAATTGATTGAACCTGTTGCTCTAGCCATATTCTTAGTTGTTTTGATTCTTTAAAAGATTATGCGCAAAAATACTGATTATTAGTGAGATAAGCAATTATTTTATGTTAACTTTGCTAAAAGATAGAGTTATAAAGACATGTTTTGTGATAAAAGATAGAGTTATAAATGGGTGTTTTATGATAAAAGATAGAGTTATCAGACTCTTTACATTATGATTATCTGTGTAAAAAATCAAATCAGCAAGTATACCAGAAGTCTTAAGACGTTGATATACTTGCTGATTATATTATCCCAAGCAACAAGACAAGTAGCCAATGCAACAAGTTACAAAATCTATATTATCACTATTCATATCTTCTGTTTTTACAAGGCTGCAGCCACCCTTCTTACTTTTGCCAATCTCGTCATAAAAGTAGAATCACTTTTAGTAGATTGCAGATTATATCTCATCTGCATTTTCAACAAAGGCTCAGCATTCACTCCAAGTGCAGCTTCAAAGAGCAGGGCCGTTTTTTCCGTTACTGGGCGACGAGCATTCAGAATTTCGTTCAGGGCAGAATAAGCAATCCCCATTTCCTCCGCCAACTGGCGCTGAGAGATTCCACGGTATTCTATCTCATCCTTCAGAACATCCCCTGGATGCGTAGGAAAAGCTGGAGTCATCTCGTTTGCTCGCATTTCCTTTGTTGTTTTATTATCGTTGCTCATAACTATATTATTTATAATGGTTTGACAATTCAGTTATATTACATATGGTTGCAATAGTTTAACCATCCTCAAATTCTTCTTCAAATTCTATTCGATATTGGTCATTCACTCTTACCGAGGACAAACCTTCTTTATTTCCTTCTAACCGTTCATAATTGAGAGAATTATATTTCCATAGACCTTGAACGTTATCTTCCGATATCATAAGGTCTATCACTCGAATATACTTTCTAACTATTTGCGGTTGAAAGCGATGCTTTTTATCAGATTTGCCAGATCTATATAGATCACGCAGATAATCCTCGTTGAAATTTACTATCATAACCTTAATGTTTTGATGCTGCAAAGATAATATTTTAATTCGATATTCACAAATTTTGTGAAGGAAACTTTTGCTTAACAACTATAATTGTGATTATCTGTGTTAAAATTCATAAGAATCACCTCATTTCTCATTATTTTTTATTATCTTTGCCATCAAATAACAATTAAAAACAAAGGATATGAGCACATCAACTAATGCGATTACTCCCGATTTGCAAGCGAAGCTTGACAAAGCGAGAGAAGAAATTCATAGTGGACAATGTATCACATTGAAGTCGCATGATGATATTGACAATTACTTTGCGAGTTTATGATTTATACAATCATTACTTCCAAGAGTGCTGAAGATGTCATCACGAAATGGAAGAAATCCAATCCAAAGCTATTCAAAAAATACCAAAAAATCTATCATGAACTGGTAGATCACCCAGGAACAGTACCTGGTAAATTCCTTGCAAGGATGTAGGATGCTGGCCTATCCACAAATTACCGAAGAGTTTTTCGAAACTCTCCTTCTGATTACAATCATGGTAAGAGTAGAGCATACTGAGAAACAGGCTTTTTCCAAAACGACGGGGACGAACGAAGAAGAGATTGCGAGGCTGCTTCTCCAGCTCTGGCAAAAACATCGTCTTATCGACATAATATAGATTCTGACTCATCACCGTAGCGAAATCAGATACTCCGTATGGTACTTGTTTTACTTGCTGTTTCATCATGCAATGAAATTTAACCAGTTTACATGTGCAAAGTTACGGCTTTATTTTTGAAACAACCAAAGTTTTCACAGCTTTTTTGTAAAAATCGAGTAGCAGGAAAACGAAGTAGTTTTCTTCCTACTCTCGTTTTCCGAACTCTTACACCACCGTACGTGCCGTTCGGCATACGGCTGTTCCTATTTTTGGTGCCACTCAAGATATATCCTCATTACAGTAGATTTCTCTTGGCATATGTCCTGCTAGTTTGACCAAGTATCTCCACAAGCCAACTTATTCTTGCAGTCTGCTACTTATGGCTTTACATTGATAAACTTTTGGTAGTCAGCTTCACTTATTTCAAAATATTGTTTGTCAATGTTCGCATCATGCGAGTTCTTTATGAACTTAAATCTGATAGAACAACCATCTGTTGCTTTATAAATAATGAAAGACAGTTTCAGTGGATACAACTTACTCATAGAAGTCTGGATGATGTCTTCGTCTATTATATTTCTTTCTAATTCACTTTTCATTGGAGCTGTAAGATTCAATATAATTGGTGAATTGGAAAGGTTTCGAAGTTTCTTCATATCTTCCTCGGTAAACATTAAGAAAATCTTTTCTTTCCAATATTGCCAATCTTCACGAATATTAGGATATCTATATGCTCCGTTATATTTTTCCCATACCAAAACATAATAAGGAATATTATTTAGTTTTATAGTTTTAAATTGAAGAACCTGTTGGCGGAATTAAAAAACCGCCTGAAAATTAGTATATTTTTATGGAGAAAAAGTTGTGCATCTCGTTGATTTTTAGTAACTTTGTAGTGTCCAATTATAAAGTTATATATTTCACGCTATGCACAACTTGTATGCAAATTTCGTAAAAATTCTTGAGATATGCAAGGATTTCTCCAAAAATTTAGTTAATGAGCTAGGAAATATTCCTCGCCCTGGAGTCGTACCACGTTTTTCAGACCTCGAAGTTGTTGCTTTGAGCTTGACAGCCGAGCATCTTAGCATCGACAGTGAAAACAACTTGTTCGATAGGCTGAAGGAGTATAAGGCAGATATGCCAAATCTGATTTCTCGACGCCAGTTCAATGACAGGCGAAAGTTCACTGCGGAACTATGTGAGAAGATTCGTAAGCGCATAGCGTCAAAGATGGATGGCGCAGAAGAATATTTCTGCATAGATTCCAAACCAATAGAGGTGTGTCGCTTGTCCAGAGGCTTGCGTTGCAAGATGAAAGGAACAGACGTAACAAACTCTCCTGCATTTGGCTATTGCGCTACTCAGAAGATATACTACTTTGGGTATAAGCTCCACGCTGTCTGTGGGTTAAGTGGAGTTATCCACTCGTATGACCTGAGTCCAGCTAATGTTCATGACATTCATTTTCTTAAAGATGTAAAGTTTCAATTCTATGACTGTTGCATCCTTGGCGATCGTGCTTACCTCAGTGCGGAACTACAGCAAGACTTGTTTTCTTCTGTAGGCATCAAGTTGGAAGTTCCATATCGCTTGAACATGAAGAATTGGCGACCAACATTTAAGCCTTATGCTAAGGCGAGGAAGAGAATCGAGACAAATTTCTCTCAACTTTGTGATCACTTCATGCTCTTCCGAAACTATGCTAAGCAAACACCAGGACTGTTTACCCGAATCATCGGGAAAATTAGCGCATTTACAGTCTTGCAATATATTAATTATGTAAACAACAGACCGATTGGCAGGGTTAAATATGCGCTAAATTAATTCCGCCAACGGGTATTGAAGACTAATAATATTGTTAAAACAATCTGACAAGAAGATGGCATTTTGTTTTGTCTGAGTTCTGATTTTTTTGCTAAGTTTTTTAACTTTTATGCAGTTAACCCAGTCTATCCATTCACCTGTATTGTGGTCATAAGCCCAACCAATAACTTTGTTAAGTATTACCCCTTCATTGTTAAAATAAACTTTAGGCCGGTTCACTCTTTTTTGTCCTAAGCATGTTATAGAAAATACAATGCAAAGTGAAAGAATTAAATAACGTTTCATCTTATCCTAATTTCCGCAACACTATAATTTAATACTTTTTATAAGCACCCTAGCAACAAAAAGTTGCACAGATTTTTGCCATATCAGAAATTTCACTTATTTTAGTGTTGCATTTAAAAACAAATAAAACTCTGAATGACATGGCAAAAGTACAAATAAAATCTGAGAAAATCACTTCTTTTGAAGTTTTTTTCGATTATAGAGTTATTTGATGCTGCAAAGTTACGACTTCATTTTGACATACCTAAAGTTACCACTGCTTTTTTGGTGCACCCTTATCATTTGACTATAAATCACAAAAATCACTAGAAAAGTTTGGTAGTTTCGAATATTCAGCGTATCTTTGCTACAATAATAAAAGAAAGGAAAGCTATATGGAAACAAAAGACAAGAAGATACAAGTTCATACTATAGACAACAAAGACATCGACAAGTTTTTTCCTGCTCATAGCGAGATATCCAGCAAAGGCAGAAAGCATACTGTCAAGTTATTTTCAAGATAAAGGTGTTCGACATGTTTTGCTATGGTGAGTTTGATGCGCATTGAAAAAAGCAAGGACTTATGCGAATAGTAATTATGCCATTTTTTAATCAACCAAAAAAAAATCATCATGAAATTAAATCAAAATTTCTTTTGGGACAAGTTCCTGCTCATTTGGGGAATTATAGGAATGTTGTTTCCCGTGGTAGTCGTAATGAGATTTGAAGTAAAAGGACTATTTGAATTGCTACTTCTAGGAGGAATGAGTGTTTCTTGCGCCCTCTTGACTGCCACTATTGGGTGGAAGTGCTGTTCAAAGCTGCATTGGATTCCCCTGTCAATAAGCATGGCAGTGGCATTTTGTACTGTCGTAGTGATAATGACTTTAATTGTAACCGCAGGTGATTATTTAGGGACTATCATGTTACTTGCATGTTTATTTCCCATATTGTTATTGCCCTGTATCTTACTGATTCTCGTAGTCAATTATCTGATGTTGAGAAAACAACATTCTTCGTGAAACCATAATTGCATAATCAAAATATTGGTTGTATTTTTGCAAACAGAAAGGAGTTGTTTGACAAGTAAACCTATATATGTTTCTTTACAAAAAAATCCCTGCCATAGGAAGCCTTTCCTACAGCAGGGATTTTTCTATTGGGAATCATCAAGAATGACGAAACCGGGATTTTAATTATGCTGCCTTTCACTCATAAATACTGTCGCTGACTAGATCTATCTTGTCGTTCCAATATACACAAGTTCGGCTGGTGTCCAACTGAGCTTGTTTAAAAAGGCCATATACATCCACTAATGCACGAAACGAAGGAAGCGTCTTGATGTCATCCTTCACATCGTACAACACTTTATATCCATCATCGAATTCAACGAAAAGGATATAGTCATCGAGAACTGACATTTTCTTAATTCTTGGTATCATAATGGTGGAAGTTTTGTTATTATTTGTTTGTCCCACATGTCCTTTGAAGCCATTTCGAGATACCAACGAATGGCAATAGAGTCTTCCACACGAAGAACTTTTGTTATATGTGTCCAAGTAAGATTTTGCAATCGCGATTGCAAAATTCGTATATCACTGATTGTCAAGTAGAATTGGCGAAAATAAGCCAAATTTCTTTTGCTAAATTCTTTACCATATTGATGTGTCAATTGCTCAGATAATTGCGCAATGATCTGAACCCCATACTCTGCACGTGCCTCACCTTTCTGTTCTTCTTCCACGATGCGTCGCCCTATGTTCCAATAGGTTTCTATCATCTTATGATTGACGGAGGCATAAGCTTCCTTCCTACCTTGCTCTATGATGGAACAGACATCGGTATATAGTCTTGTATTTGTCAAATCGTTCGCCAATGGCGAACGATTTACAGAAAGCAGTACATCTGCTTGCAGTTCATCTGCTTGCAATACATCTTGTTTTTCAGACGATTGCAAAAATAACGTCCAAGTTTTTTTGATTTTTCATAAAAAAAAGCTTGTCTATAGCATCACTTACTACAGACAAGCTTTTTTGTTGATGAAAAGTTTTCATTGACCACCATAAGAAGATCAGCTGTAAAACGGTTGACTTCTTTTGGCGAGAATTATTTAAATAAAGAGCTATTTATACTCTCCCCAAGCCTTGATGTCGATATCCTCGAGCTTGGTGGTGCAGAATGCATAGATGAATGCACTCGCCAAACGGCTGTTGGTAATCAATGGCACGTTCAGGTCGATGGCGGCACGGCGAATCTTGTAACCATTGCTCAACTCGCTGCTGGTCAAGTTCTTCGGAATATTCACTACCATATCTATCTCGTGGTTGTGGAGCATCTCCAAAGCCTTAGGTGCACCGCCTTCTGCCTCCTCTGATGGCCAGAGCACACGGGTGTTCTCAATGCCGTTCTCGGTGAGGAACTTGCTACTACCACCAGTTGCATACAGCTTGTAGCCATGCTTAACCAGCATCTGGGCTGCATCGAGCAAATCTACCTTCTGCTTGGCAGAACCTGTAGAAAGCAGGATGTTCTTGGCAGGAATACGATGACCCACAGAAAGCATACTCTTCAAGAGGGCGGTAGATGTATCGTCGCCCAAGCAACCTACCTCACCCGTACTGCTCATGTCCACGCCCAATACAGGGTCTGCCTTCTGCAAACGGTTGAAGCTGAACTGAGATGCCTTGATACCAACATAGTCGAGATCGAAGAGGTTCTTGTGCGGCTTCTCTACCGGCAAACCGAGCATCACGCGGGTAGCCAACTCGATGAGGTTGATCTTCAATACCTTGCTTACGAATGGGAACGAACGGCTGGCACGAAGGTTACACTCGATAACGAGAATATCATTGTCACGAGCCATGAACTGGATGTTGAACGGACCATTGATGTGCAACTCCTTAGCAATCTGACGACCTACTCGCTTCACACGACGAACCGTCTCAACATACAACTTCTGAGGTGGGAACTGGATGGTAGCATCGCCTGAGTGAACACCGGCAAACTCGATGTGCTCGGAAATCGCATAGGCTATCACCTCGCCATTCTTTGCCACAGCATCCATCTCAATCTCCTTGGCATGTTCGATAAACTTACTTACTACCACTGGGTGATCCTCACTCACGTTGGCAGCCAACTGCAGGAATCGCTTCAGCTCATCCTCGTTAGAACATACGTTCATCGCAGCACCAGAAAGCACGTAGCTAGGACGAACCAATACAGGGAAACCTACACGCTCGATGAAGTTGTCGATATCCTCCATAGAGGTCAGGGCGCTCCACTCTGGCTGGTTGATACCATTGTTGGTCAACATCTGAGAGAACTTGGCACGGTCCTCAGCGTTATCGATGTCCTTGGCAGCAGTACCCAGGATTGGCACGTTCTGTGCATCCAGATGCATAGCCAGGTTGTTTGGAATCTGACCACCGGTAGATACGATAACGCCATGAGGCTGCTCCATCTCGATGATATCCATCACACGCTCAAAGGTCAACTCGTCGAAGTAGAGACGGTCGCACATATCGTAGTCGGTAGATACGGTCTCTGGGTTGTAGTTGATCATCACTGAGCGCCAGCCTTCCTTGCGGATGGTGTTCAATGCCTGAACGCCACACCAGTCGAACTCTACGGAAGAACCAATGCGGTAAGCACCTGAACCGAGTACAATGATAGAACGGTGGTCGTTCTCGAAGGTGATGTCGCTCTTCACGCCTGCGTAGGTTACATAGAGGTAGTTGGTCTGAGCAGGATACTCTGCTGCCAGGGTATCAATCTGCTTCACTACAGGCAGGATGCCATAGCTCTTGCGCTTGTTGCGAACCAGAAGGGCAGCCTTGTGCATGTTGCCCAACTCCTGCTCCAAGCCCACGGCACGGGCTATCTGGAAGTCGGTAAAACCGTAAACCTTAGCGGTACGGAGCAGATCCTGGTCAAGAGTATTGATGTTGCACTTCTTCATCGCCTCGTCGATGTCGATGATGTGCTTCAACTTCTCCAGGAACCACCTGTCAATCTTGGTCAAGTCGTGAATCTGATCTACTGTATAGCCCTTGTGCATTGCCTTTGAAATCACGAACACACGCTTATCTGTTGGCTCACGCAAAGCTGCATCGATGTCATCGATTTCAAGCTCCTTGTTCTCTACGAAACCGTGCATGCCCTGACCAATCATACGAAGACCCTTCTGGATGGCCTCCTCGAAGTTGCGGCCGATGGCCATTACCTCACCTACTGACTTCATAGATGAACCCAACTCCTTATCTACACCACGGAACTTAGACAAGTCCCAACGAGGAATCTTACATACCACGTAGTCCAATGCTGGCTCGAAGAAGGCTGATGTGGTCTTGGTTACAGAGTTCTTCAACTCGAACAGACCGTAACCCATACCGAGCTTGGCTGCAACGAAGGCAAGAGGATAACCGGTAGCCTTAGATGCCAAGGCAGATGAACGGCTCAAGCGGGCATTCACCTCAATTACGCGATAGTCCTCGCTCTTAGGGTCGAAGGCATACTGCACGTTACACTCACCCACGATTCCGATGTGACGGATAATCTTGATGGCGAGGGCACGGAGCTTATGATACTCAGCATTGCTCAGGGTCTGAGATGGAGCAATGACGATACTCTCACCAGTATGGATTCCCAGTGGGTCGAAGTTCTCCATGTTACAAACTGTGATACAGTTGTCGTAACGGTCGCGAACTACCTCATACTCAATCTCCTTCCAGCCCTTCAAGCTCTTCTCCACCAATACCTGTGGAGAGAATGAGAAGGCCTTCTCAGCGAGCTTGTTCAGCTCCTCCTCGTTGTCTGCGAAACCAGAACCGAGTCCACCCAGTGCGTAAGCAGCACGGATGATGACAGGATAACCGAGCTCGGCAGCAGCCTTGCGGGCCTGCTCGATGTTCTCGCAAGCCTCGCTCTTGATAGTCTTCACGTTGATTTCATCCAGCTTCTCTACGAAGAGCTCACGGTCCTCAGTATCCATGATAGCCTGAACAGGAGTACCCAATACCTTGACATTATATTTCTCCAGGATGCCCTGGCGATAGAGTTCTACACCACAGTTGAGGGCAGTCTGACCACCGAAGCTGAGGAGGATACCGTCTGGCTTCTCCTTCTGGATGACACGCTCTACGAAGTAAGGCTGCACTGGCAGGAAGTAAATCTGGTCGGCAACACCTTCTGATGTCTGTACGGTTGCGATATTCGGGTTGATGAGCACAGTCTCGATACCTTCCTCGCGCAATGCCTTCAGGGCCTGCGAACCTGAGTAGTCGAACTCACCTGCTTCACCGATCTTCAAGGCTCCAGAACCTAAGAGGAGCACCTTCTTTATATTTTCGTCTTTCATTATTTTCCTAAATTACAATAAAATCATTCGAATTCTTCACTCTTCGTTCTTCACTCTTCACTTACTTGAGTGTTTCTACAAACTTATCAAACATGAACTCTGTATCCACAGGGCCTGAGCAAGCCTCTGGGTGGAACTGGCTTGAGAACCAAGGGTTCACCTTGTGGCGGATACCCTCGTTAGAGCCATCATTCATATTTACAAAGAGCTCCTCCCAATCGTTGCCCAATGTCTTGGCATCAACGGCATAACCATGGTTCTGAGAGGTGATGTAGCAATTGTTGGTTCCTACCATGCGCACTGGCTGGTTGTGTGAACGGTGACCATACTTCAACTTGTAGATAGTAGCACCGGCTGCCTTGGAAAGCAACTGGTTACCCATACAGATACCGCAGATAGGCTTGCGACTCTGGCTAATCTGCTTGCGAATAATGTTTACTGCATCCTCGCACATATCCGGGTCACCAGGACCATTGGCCAGGAACAATCCGTCGAAGTCCATATCGGTGTAATCGTAATTCCAAGGCACACGGATAACCTCAACGCCTCTATTGATGAGACAACGGATGATGTTTGCCTTCACACCGCAGTCAACGAGAACCACCTTCTTGCCGGCACCCTCGTTATAACGGATAATTTTCTTGCAGCTCACCTGGTCAACGAAGTTTACACCCTCGTAGTTAGCCTCAGGAATGTTGTCAGGCTCATCATCAAAGAGAATCTTACCCATCATCACACCATGTTCACGAAGCACCTTAGTCAACTCACGGGTATCGATGCCTGTGATTCCTGGCACCTTTTCACGCTTCAACCAGTCGGCAAGACTCTCTACAGCATTCCAGTGGCTGTACTGCTCGCTGTAATCATTCACGATGATGGCAGAAGCATAAATCTTGTCACTCTCCATGAAGGTTGGCAAACCGTTCTCCTCGAAAGTAAATGGTGGCACACCATAGTTGCCCACGAGAGGGAATGTAAGTGTCATCAACTGACCGGCATAAGAAGGGTCGGTCAAACTCTCCGGATATCCCATCATGGCTGTGTTGAACACAACCTCACCCGCTACAGGAGCGTCATATCCAAAAGATTTGCCATGGAACTGGGTTCCATCGCTCAAAACTAAGGTTACTTTTTTCATATCTGACATTTGATTCTTTTATTTCATACTTATAAGAGCAAATGAATTCTTCACTCTTCGTTCTTCTCTCTTCAATTATTTATGATAAACGTTTTCGATATAGTTCACAAATGACTGGTTGCAGAGTTTCGTGCCTCCTGGGGTTGGATAATGACCGGTGAAATACCAGTCGCCCTTGTGGTTTGGAATCGCCTCGCGCAAGCCCTCGATGCTTTGGAACACGAGCTGGATAGGAGTGGTCATGCCTTCCGGACGGAGCATCTCTACTATCTTTTCGTTGATTTCCTCGATGGTGAATGGCTTGTAGATGGCACGAACCGGGTTCACTTGCTCCTCCTTCGGCTTGGCAAGTTCTGCCTTGCATGCCTCGTAGGTCTGCTCGATGAGGTCCTCCATCTTGCGCTCTTTCAGCAGTTGGATGGCAGCACGGAACACGCAGAACTCTTCCAGTCTTGCCATATCGATGCCGTAGTAATCCGGATATCGGATCTGAGGGGCACTGGAAACCACTACAATCTTCTTAGGATGCAGACGGTCGAGGATGCGGAGAATACTCTCCTTCAGGGTAGTACCACGCACGATACTATCATCGATAATGACAAGATTATCCACATTCGGCTCGATGCTTCCGTAGGTTACATCATACACGTGGCTCGCCAGGTCGTTACGACTGTTGCCCTCGGTGATGAAGGTACGGAGTTTGATATCCTTCCATGCTATCTTTTCTGAGCGGACGAAGTCGCCGAGGATTTCGTATAATTCTTCTTTTGATGGAACATGGTCGAGGTTGGCAATCTGCTCAATCTTGGTCTCATTAAGATACTTCTTGAAACCGCTCAACATGCCATAGTAAGCCACCTCAGCAGTGTTCGGGATATAGCTGAACACGGTGTGGTCTACATCGTAATCCACAGCCTTCAGGATAGGCTGGGTCAACTGCTCGCCCAACTGCTTACGCTCCTGATAGATATCCTTGTCGGAACCACGACTGAAGTAGATGCGCTCGAATGAGCAGGCAGAATCACCCTTCTGCTCCATGATGCGCTCGATGCTGCACTCTCCGTTCTTCTTCACGAGAAGCGCCATGCCCGGCATCAGTTCCTGCACTTCCTCTGCCTCCAGGTCGAAGGTGGTCTGGAGTACAGGGCGCTCGCTGGCTACTACCACGATTTCATCGTTCTTGTAATAGAACGCAGGACGGATGCCCCAAGGGTCGCGCATAGAGAACATCTCGCCCGAACCGGTGATACCGCAAACCACATAACCGCCATCAAAGTTCTTCATCGTGGTCTTGAGTACATTGCTCATCTTCACGTGGTCTTCTATATAGTTGGTGATATCGGTATTCTGCATCTCCATCGCCTTTGCAGCTACGAAGTTGCGCTCCACCTCTCTGTCCAGACGGTGGCCCATCAGTTCAAGCATGATGTAGGTGTCGCTGTAGATGCGAGGACTCTGGCCCTGCTTGGTAAGTTCCTCGAAGATTTCATCTACGTTGGTCATGTTGAAGTTACCACAAAGGCAGAGGTTCTTCGCCTTCCAGTTGTTACGTCGCAGGAATGGGTGCACATACTGAATGCCACTCTTTCCGGTGGTACTGTAGCGCAGGTGTCCCATATAAAGTTCGCCTGCAAAAGGCAGTTCCTCTTTAGCGAACTTTGCATCAGCAAGCTGCTCGGGAGTCAGGCTCTTGAAGTTGGCATTCGCCTTGCCGAAGATTTCGGTCACGGCATTCTTGCCCTCTGCACGCTCACGGAACATATACTCATGACCAGGCTTACCGCCCAGTTTGACACAAGCCATACCAGCACCCTCCTGGCCACGGTTGTGCTGCTTCTCCATCATCAGATAGAGTTTGTTGAGTGCGTACATCCAAGTACCATACTTCTGCTGGTAATACTCCAGTGGCTTGAGCAATCTGATCATTGCTACGCCACACTCATGTTTCAATGGTTCCATCTCTCTATTATCCTTATCTTAATTAGTTAAATCTTAATTAGTTAAATTTGAATATACCTATCCGAGGGATACCCCTCCAAAAAAAGGGAAACGTCAAGAAATGACGAATCCCTTTATATATTATTCTACAGTAACAGACTTGGCCAAGTTTCTAGGTTGGTCAACGTCCTTGCCCTTACATACAGCTACATGGTAAGCCAAAAGCTGCAAAGGAATAGTAGCCAATAATGGCTCCAGGCACTCCAAGGTCTCAGGGAGTTCAATCACTTCGTCGGCAATCTTAGAGATGGTTTCGTCGCCCTTGCTGACAATGGCTATAACGCGCCCCTGACGGGCTTTGATCTCCTGTATATTAGACAAGACCTTCTCGTACATGAAATTGTGGGTAGCAATAACAACCACTGGCATATCGCTGTCAATCAACGCAATAGGTCCATGCTTCATTTCCGCTGCAGGATAACCTTCAGCGTGGATGTAGCTAATCTCCTTCAACTTCAATGCACCTTCCAGAGCCACTGGATACTGGAATCCACGGCCCAGATAGATGAAATTGCGAGCGTACGTAAAGGTACGGCTCAAGTCAGCTATCTTATTGTTGAGCTTCAATACTTCCTTCATCTTGGCAGGAATGTTCCAAAGCTGTTCTGTAATCTTCTGATATTCGCTCTCGCTGATGGTTCCTTTCTCCTTTCCGATAGCAAGCGCCAGAAGGATAAGAACGGTAACCTGACCGGTGAACGCCTTGGTAGAGGCTACACCGATCTCAGGACCTACGTGAATATAGGTACCTGTATCTGTTTCTCGGGCAATGGAAGAACCTATCGAGTTACAGATACCATAGATAAACGCACCACTCTCCTTGGCAAGTTTGATGGCTGCCAGGGTATCAGCAGTTTCACCACTTTGGGAAATGGCGATGACCACATCATCCTTCGTTACCACAGGATTACGGTAACGGAATTCAGATGCATATTCCACTTCCACAGGGATGCGGCAATAGTTCTCTATCATCTGCTTGCCGATAAGTCCGGCATGCCATGATGTACCACAAGCCACGATAATGATTCGCTTGGCATTGAGAAGCTGCTGGCGATGGTCGGTAATGGAGCTGAGCACGACACCCATCTCAGTCTCCTTCTTACTGGTTGTATCGTCGCCATCAGTCATTACGCGAGTTTCCACTGTGCGGCTAACTACACGGCCACGCATACAGTTACGAAGGCACTCTGGCTGCTCAAAAATTTCCTTCAACATAAAGTGAGGGAAACCGCCCTTCTCTATCTGACCGAGATCAATGTCTACGGTCTGTACCTCAGGGTTGAGTTTAACGTTCTGGATGTTCACCACCTGCAATTCCTCACCGAGGCGCATCACAGCGATGTTACCATCCTCCAGATAAACCACCTTATCTGTATATTCGATGATAGGACTGGCATCAGAACCGAGATAAAACTCACCATCCTTTCCGATACCTACAACCAACGGACTCTGCTTACGGGCAGCAATGATCTGATTAGGGCTACGCTTATCAAGAATAGCGATAGCGTAGGCTCCGATTACCTGACGGAGAGCCACCTGAACGGCAGTCAGCAAGTCGAGATTTTTCTTTATCTGAATATATTCAATCAGCTGAACGAGAACCTCAGTATCCGTCTCGCTCTTAAACTCTACTCCCTTAGCAATGAGATTCTTCTTGATACCGGCATAGTTTTCTATGATTCCATTATGAATCATGGCAAGGTTCTTGCTAGAGGAATAATGCGGGTGAGCATTTACAGCTGAAGGCTCTCCATGGGTAGCCCAACGAGTATGAGCAATACCCACATGTCCCGAAATATCCTTATCAGAGCAGAACGCTTCAAGATCTGCCACCTTACCCTTTGCTTTGTAAACGTTCAAAGCACCATCATTACTGATAAGAGCAACGCCTGCACTATCGTATCCACGATATTCCAAACGCTTTAAACCTTTGATAAGGGCAGGATAAGCCTCACCCTTACCTAAATATCCTACAATGCCACACATATATTATTATTTTTGTAGTATTCTTATTTTACTCTCTTCTATTACCTGCTATCGCAAGATATTGACAATCAATGATGCGATAGAAATCAATGTACCAACGGCAGAGAACCACAATGTAGTAGATGAACCGATAGATGAGTTTTGAGCTTTCACCTTATTTGGTTCTACATAGATAATATCATTCTGCTGCAGATAATAGAATGGTGAATTAATAATATTTGCATCATTCAAGTTCATACGATAAGTATGCTTCTCTCCTGCTGCATCCTGACGAATCAATAATACATTGTCACGCTTACCATAGATGGTTAAGTCGCCACACTGTGCCAAAGCTTCAAGAATACTCATCTTCTCCTGTGGAGCATAAATAATTCCTGGCTTTTCGACTTCACCTAATACAGATACATGGTAACTGCCCATGCGAACCGTAACAATTGGATTTTCTTTTTCTGCCAGATAAGGCTTCACCTTATTCTTGATGAGATCTTCAGCCTGTTTCTTGGTCAAACCACCGACATGCAAGGTACCAACAACAGGAAACTCAATATTACCATCATTATCAACCAGATATCCTTGCAGGGAACCACTACCATAACTCAGCTGTCCGCTTGTACCCAATGTTTGAGAGACAGAGAGGTTGAAAGGCATGGCAGCCTTTGGATCTGTTGTAATTACTGTAATTGTAAGTTCGTCCTTAGGCATAATCTTGGCTTCATAAAGCATTCTTGAAGCAGCCAAGCTGATAGAATCTGCATTTTGGAAATAAGCTACATTCTTAGTACTTCCACAACTGCCAAGTACTAAGAGTATAGTCAAAGCGACTAAAACTGAACTAACGAGTTTTTTCATTTTCTAAAATTTTCGTTTTAAAATATTGGTGCAAAATTACGGTATTTTTTTGAATACTGCAAATTTTTGCACCAATAATTCTATTTACGTCTATTTTTTTTTGAAATAATAGCCTTTTTTACTTATCTTCGATGCCATTTGATGGCAAATTAAAGCTATAACTGTTATCGAAAATCTTCTTCACCTTATTAATTTCTACGAAGGTAGTACCTCCACCCTCTCCAAAGCTACCGCTCAGATAAGCAATCTTATCCTCCTCACCTAAGTAGCCTTTCTGGCGAAGCATACGTACCGCAGCAGTAAACATAGCTTTGGTAGAAACCTGATCCTTCTGATGGATTGGAATAATACCATAGCTCAGATTCAACCAGCGCTGAAGTTTCTCCTTGTAGCAGATAGCCAAGACCGGACTAGGACCACGGAAGGCTGCCAGGTCGCGTGCAGTCTGACCGGTTTCACCATCAGTGATGATACCGGCAACACCCAACTTCTTTGTAGCCTCAATGGCAGCATGAGCCAGGAAGAGTTTCTGGTCAATCTTGCCCCCTTCCATTGGATCAATATCATTCAGTGGAGACTTATCCTTCTCTGCCTGCTCAGCAATACGTGCCATGGTCTGCACTGCTTCTACAGGATACTTTCCGCTTGCTGTTTCACCAGAAAGCATCAGCGCATCGGTTCGATAGAAGATAGCATTGGCAATATCGGTTACCTCAGCACGGGTAGGACGTGGATTTTTAATCATGGTATGCAACATCTGTGTTGCTACGATTACCGGTTTCTGCGCCTTCACACACTTAGAGATGATGCGGCGCTGGATGCCAGGAATTCTCTCGATTGGCACCTCGATACCCAGGTCACCACGGGCAATCATGATACCATAGCAGGCATCAATAATCTCGTCAATATTATCTACACCTTCCTGATTTTCAATCTTAGAGATAATCTTGATATCACTGTTGTGAGCGTCCAAGATATTCTGAACGGCCTTCACATCGGCTGCATTGCGCACAAAAGAGTGAGCGATGAAATCAATATCCAACTCGATAGCAAGTTCAATATTCCGGCGGTCTTTCTCTGTCAGTGCAGGCAGGTCGATATGCTCTCCCGGCACATTCACGCTCTTGTGAGCCCCGAGCACTCCCTCGTTCTGAACCTCGGCAACCAGCATAGGACCCTGGCTGTCGATAATCTTCATATCGAGTTCACCATCATCGAAGAGCAAATCATCACCTACCTTAACATCGGCTGCGATGTCAGGATAGCTCACATTCACAATATCATGAGAAGACTCCATTTCCGGACGTCCAAAGATTTTCACTACATCACCAACATTGTAGTGGATAGGTTCCTTCACACCTGTAGTTCGCACCTCAGGACCTTTAGTATCAATCATAATACCAATATGTGGAGACACGGCTCTTACATTCTTTACGATGGTGCGTATACCCTCTTCTGTGGCATGAGCAGTATTCATACGAACAACGTTCATACCGGCGAAAAACAGTTTTCGGATAAAATCCTGATCACATTTACGATCACTGATGGAAGCGACAATCTTTGTTTGTTTCATATTTGTAATTTACCTTATTGAAATTTCAATGTTTGCGGTATTTCTACCATAATTCTTAAATTGCGTGCAAAGATACAAAGAATTTCTGAAATAAAAAACATCTGAAATACAAAATATATATAAAATATTGAGTTACTTTCAATTTGAAAGAGCATGAAACAAAAAATCTAGCCAACGAAACACTTCTCGTTCCCATTGGCTAGATGACAAACTTATTAATTCCGTAGAAAAACAGGATTCTTAATGATCAATTCTAAATTAGATATCCAAATCTGGCGCCTTCTCAGCACCTGCTGCTGCCTCAAACTTAGGCATCACATTGAAATTGAAGAGGCCAGCGATAAGGGCACTAGGCATTTTCCTAACCGTCTGGTTATAGTTCTGGACGGCTTCGTTATATTTGCGACGTGCCTCGCTGATGCGGTTTTCCGTACCCTCTTCCTGAACCTGAAGAGCCTTGAAGTTCTCGCTGGCTTTCAACTCAGGATATTTCTCGGCTACTACCATCAGTTTGGAGAATGCATTCGCCAACTCACCCTGTGCAGCAGCATACTTCTTCAGGCTAGCCTCAGTAAGATTGTTGGCATCCAGCTTTACCTGACCAACAGCAGCACGAGCCTTGGTTACCTCGGCAAAGGTTTCTTTCTCATGCTTGGCATAAGCCTTTACTATCTTTGCCAACTGTGGCATCATGTCTGCACGACGCTGATACTGAGTCTGAACATTAGCCAACTCTGTGGTAGCCAACTCCTGTTTCTCTATCAATCCGTTATAACCACTGAACATCCATAGTACCAGCACAACTATGATGCCCAGGATAATCCAACTTTTCTTTATACCTCTCTTTGCCGGTTGCATGTTTGAATTCATTGTCTGTTCCATTGTCATTATTATTAATTAATTATTTACTATAAACTATTAACTATAATCAGTCATCACCATCCTCCGCCAGAGCCGCCTCCGCTAAAGGTACCTCCGCCAAAAGAACCGCCCGAGAAACCGCCACCGGAAGAACCGCCACCTCCCATAAAGAAAGGAGGTATCCAGTCATCGTCATTGTTTCTCCTACGAGACTGGTTTCGCTGATTGCTCTTCGATCTTGGCTTCACAATACCGAGCATCTCCAGAATATACCGGATAAACAGATAGATAGGAATACCGAAGAAGATAAGGAACAGGATAATGACCAGGAACCAGTCCTCTTCGTCATTAACCGAACCTTCATCAACATTCGCAATTCCCGTCCGTCCACTTTTCACCTTATTATATATAGCACGGCTCACAGATGCTACTGCCTCGCCCGGATTGTCTTCGCGCATATACTTCACGATGCAAGCTCGGGCAATATCATCACAGTCCACATCAGTCAACTCACCCTCCAGTCCACTTCCTGGAGCAATAAAGTATTTATGATCCTCCACCGCAATGACGATAACCAGTCCTCTCCGGCTCTTCTTGTAACCGATACCATATTGATTGCCCACATCCTGTGCCATTCGGAAGGCATCCTGGTTGTCAACCTTTCCCACAATGATGAGCACATTCTGTACGCCACACTCCAACTTCAGTTTCTGAAGATAGAAATTGGCAGAATCCTTCTGAGCCTTATCAACATATCCATCCGGGTCGGAAACATATTGCGTAGAATCCCTGAGGAAAGGAATCGGTACATTTTTCGCCGTCCAGACCTCCCCAGCCGTCAACGCCAATGCATGAAAGGCAACCATCATCAAAGCAAAAAAATATCTCTTAAATCTCATAATTTCTCTATTTTGGTGCAAAAATACGCAATAAAAACCTTATATGCAAATACTTAGAGCATTATTTTTGCAAAAAAAGCCTTAAGTATTTTGTTATATCATAAAAAACTTGTATCTTTGCACACCGAAATAAAGATTAACAAGTAAAATTAGTAAAAAATAAAGAAATGACCAAAGCAGATATCATTAATGAGGTAGCTATCGCTACTGGTATGCCTAAGAAAGAAGTAGGTACTGTAGTAGAGGCTTTTATGGAAGAGGTTAAGAAGTGCCTCATCGAAAAGAAGGACAATGTATACTTGCGTGGCTTCGGCAGCTTCAACATCAAGCATCGTGCTGCTAAGACTGCCCGTAACATCTCTAAGAATACAACCATCACGATTCCAGCTCACGACTTGCCAAGCTTCAAGCCATCAAAGAGCTTCATTGAGGAGATGCAGAACGCTCAGTAATACTGCTGGACAGGAAGAGAGAAATATCATTTTTTATAATAACAATATTTTAAAATTTTAAAATCATGCCAAACGGAAAGAAAAAGAAGGGCCACAAGATGGCTACTCACAAGCGTAAAAAGAGATTACGTAAGAACAGACATAAGAGCAAGTAAGCTAGCAGTGTAGCTAGTCTACTATAGCTCTCGGTCAGTTCGTGACTGAGGGGGTGTGTCAGTTCTGATATGGAATGACATACCCTTTTTTTGTATTAATTTAAAGTTAAAAGATTATTGAAGATATGACAAGCGAAGTTGTAATTGATGTCCAACAGAAAGACATCTCTATCGCACTCATGGAGGACAAGCAGCTGGTGGAATACCAGAACGAACCTCGTGAGGCATCATTCTCTGTGGGCAACATCTACATCGCAAAGGTAAAAAAACTGATGCCGGGTCTTAACGCCTGCTTCGTGGATGTAGGTTATGAACGCGACGCCTTTCTTCATTATCTTGACCTAGGAAGTCATTTTAATTCCTACCAGAAGTACCTTAAACAAGTACAGAGCGACAGAAAGAAACTTTTCCCATTCTCTAAAGCCAGCAAAATGCCTGAATTGGAAAAAGACGGCAGCATACAGAATGTACTCAAAGCAGGACAGGAAGTGCTGGTACAAATCGTAAAGGAACCAATCTCTACCAAGGGACCTCGACTCACAGGCGAAATCTCATTCGCGGGCCGATACCTGGTACTCATGCCATTCGGTGATAAAGTTTCTGTCTCGTCGAAAATTAAAAGCGGTGAAGAACGCTCCCGACTCAAACAACTCATTCACAGCATCAAACCAAAGAATTGCGGCGTTATCGTCCGCACTGTGGCTGAGGGTAAGAAGGTCGCTGAGCTCGATGCTGAACTGAAAGTCCTGGTGAAGCGATGGGAGGATGCTATCGCCAAGGTACAGAAGACCCAGCAGCGCCCGCAACTTGCATTCGAGGAGACCGGAAGAGCCGTTGCTCTCTTGCGTGACTTGTTTAACCCATCTTACGAGAACATCTACGTGAACAACGAAGATGTGATGAACGAGGTGAAGAACTATGTTTCTCTAATAGCCCCTGAAAAGGCGGGCATAGTTAAGCTCTACACCGGTAAGGTGCCTATCTTCGACAATTTCAGCATTACCAAGCAGATTAAAGCTGGCTTTGGTCGTGTTGTTAACTACAAGCATGGTGCTTATCTTATCATCGAGCACACCGAGGCCTTGCATGTTGTCGATGTAAACAGTGGTAACAGAACTCGTGAGAAAGGTCAGGAAGCAAATGCACTGGACGTTAACCTCGGCGCTGCTGATGAGTTGGCTAGACAATTGCGCCTCCGAGATATGGGAGGCATCATTGTTGTCGACTTCATCGACATGAACCTTGCCGAAGACCGACAGTTGCTCTATGAACGCATGTGCAAGAACATGCAGAAGGACCGTGCCAAGCACAACATCCTGCCATTGAGCAAGTTCGGACTGATGCAGATTACACGCCAGCGTGTACGTCCGGCTATGGATGTGAATGTAGATGAAACCTGCCCTACCTGTTTCGGTACGGGCAAGATCAAGTCTAGCATCCTCTTCACCGACCAGTTGGAAAGAAAAATCGACCGCCTAGTCAACAAGATCGGCGTCAAGAAATTCACTTTGTATGTGAATCCTTACGTGGCTGCCTTCATCAACAAGGGCTTCATTTCCCTGAAGCGCAGATGGCAGTTTAAGTATGGTTTCGGCTTCAATGTGATTCCTTCACAGAAACTGGCATTCCTCCAGTACGAATTCTACGACAAGGACAACCAGTATCTGGACATGCAGGAAGAACAGGAAACAAAGTAAGTTTTAATTATCAGAAAAAAGCTCCATTCGTATCAGTTTGCGAATGGAGCTTTTTTATTTTGTTTTTCTACACCTTATTATATATAGGGCATCTTAGTAATCTATCTCATTATTCACCATTTTCTCTGTGTCCCAAGGTGCAGGAGCACCGCCAAGATAACGATGGAACCAGTCGAGGTGCGCATTGTAATAGAGCGGCATCGACTTCAGGTTGCTTGGCCAGTGACCATCATACTTCAAGACTATCAGTCGCGAAGGAATGTTCAGGGTCTGCAAGGCTGTGAAATACTGCAAACTCTGGGTATACGGTACACGATAGTCCAGCTCGCCCGTCATCACGAGGGTTGGTGTTGAGAAGTTCTTGATGTATGAGGATGGTGACCACTTCTTGTAGAGATCGGAATTATAAGGCTGTCCCTCTAACTCAAAGTTAGGAAACCATACTTCCTCAGTACTGCCCCACATAGAGCGCAAGTCATATACGCCCATCATGGAAGCCAGACACTTGAATCGCTTGGTATGTCCCTGCAGCCAGTTCATCATGTAACCGCCATACGACCATCCCATCGCCCCGTCCTGGTAGAATCAACATATTCCAGGGTTGCCAACTTATCGGTAACCTTCATTACATCCTCGAATACCTTTCCGCCCCAGTCGCCAGAGATGGCACGGGTGAAAGCCTGACCATATCCCGTAGAACCGTGAGGATTAGGATAAGCCACCACATAACCGGCAGCAGGATAAACCTGCCAGTCGCCACGGAAGGAATTCATCCACTGCATCTGTGGTCCGCCATGCACATTGATGATAAGCGGATATTTCTTGCTGGCATCAAAGTTGTGTGGCTTCACGATGAATACCTGTACCTTGTCACCACCAGCACCCTCTACCCAGATGCTCTCAGATGGACGGATATCCACTTCATCCTCCAACTGCTGGTTGAGGAAGGTTATCTGCTGTTCCTTGCCGCTTGCTACAGGAGTTCCATTCCACTTTTTCATCTGCTGGCGATAGAGGGCCGATGGCTTACCAGTCGTACTATAGGTATAATATACCATACCCTTATTATCGAAATCAAACTCCGAGATGGCCTTGCCCGTCAATACCGGCAAGATGGTTTTTCTGGCTATATCGAGCTTGTAGAGCGGCTCAGCGCCCTGTACCTGACCGAGGAAGAAGATACTCTTGCTGTCGGGAGCCCATTTGTAATCATCTACCCAGTTGTCAAACTTCTCTGTCAGGATGGTAGACTTCTTTGCAGCCCGGTCGTAGATAGCAAGACGGAAGCGATCAGACTCATAACCAGGTACTTGCTGCAAGCGGTAAGCGATATACTTGCCGTCAGGCGAATAGGCTGGAGTACCATCCCAAGCCTTGTTCTCCTTCGTGATGCAGACCGGTTCTCCCCCATTCACAGATACCGTCCACAGGTCGGCATTGGTGCTAGCCTCCTGATGCTCATCATGATTGGATACGAAACAGATCTCCTTGCTGTCAGGAGAGAATTGATAGGTGATTCCACCCCCAACCACGAATATAAGCGAATAATTGCCCGGAGTCAGATCCTTGTAAGTCTTCGTCTGTGTATCGAAAAGGATAAGGTGATTGCATCTGCCATCATTATAGCTCGTCCAATGACGGTAGAGCAACTTGTCGGCAATATGCGCCTGTACAGGTCCCTGCTCTTTTTTCTCCATCCGGGCCTTGTTAGCCTTGGCATCAGCCCCCAGGTCGGGATATACTTCTGCGGTAAAGGCAATGTATCGCTCATCCGGAGAGATGACAGGACTACCGATACCCAACTCATAATCAGTTACCTGTTCCGTCTCGCAGGTAGTCAGATCCATGCGAAAGATCTGAGCCGTCCCTTTCTCATAATTAGTAAAGAAGATACTCTTTCCATCCTTGCTCCATACGGCAGAACAGCTCTTTCCATCCTCGGTAAGAGCCTTGGCGTGAGAGCCATCCGCATTCATGATATAGATGTCGGAGCCAGACTTCTGGTTCTTCAGGTCAGAAGAACTGGCGGTATAGCAAACCGTCTTACCATCAGGCGAAAGGCTTACTGAAGATACGCCCTTCACCCTGTACAAATCTTCGATGGTAAACGCCCTTTTCTGAGCGTTTGCCGAAAGCAGCGCCATCACGAGTGCTGCCGAAAACATCAATCTCTTGTTCATATAACCTATTAATATTTATATTTACGATGCAAAAATAGCAATTATTTTTGGATTTCCTGCAACCTTTTCACTACTTTTATCGTCTAAGCTATGAATAACATTGATAATAACATAAAAAAGAAAGGAAAAGATTATGATTTTAAGTACCACTCCAACCATAGAAGGCCATCCTATCCGTGAATACCGTGGCGTAGTGACCGGCGAAACCATCATCGGTACCAACTTTGTAAAGGATTTCTTTGCCAGTGTCCGTGATGTAATCGGCGGCAGAAGCGGTTCTTACGAAAGCACCCTCCGCGAGGCTAAGGATACAGCCCTCAGAGAGATGGCCGACCGTGCCGCATCCCTGGGCTGTAACGCCATCGTGGGCATCGACCTGGATTACGAAACCGTGGGCAACAGCGGTTCCATGCTGATGGTAACATGCAGCGGAACGGCGGTGATTATCTAAGTTCTGCGACTGTACAAAAGAACAAAACATGCTTGAATTGGGGCGGTAACTACCTAAAAAATCGAGTTACCGCCCCTGTTCAGATATTTTTTTATCTATATAGTGGGTGACATACACCTGATGAATGTCACCAACTTTCTTCTATTTCATTTATTCTATCACCCAATCCTCTATACTTCGCTGGTTTTCCGAGAAGTTAATACCCACTTTCACAACCTTTCGCCCATCATCGGCAAAAGCCTTGGCATAGTTCTTATCGCAGATTTGCGCCATGGCGATGTCGGCAGACTTCTTATATTTCAACTCAAAGATAAAGATACTCTTATCCGTCTTGAGCACAAGGTCTATTCTTCCATCCGAAGTGGTATGCTCCACCTTCACATCTTCGCCAAGCATGGTGAAGATGGTGAATATCACGGCTTGATAGTGACGCTCATTATTGTTGATAATCGTATATGGGAACTTATCATAGAATGCCTTCAAATGAGGCATAAAGGCTTCCATGTCATCATTGATGAGCACATTCTTTTTATAAGCATATACGATAGCATCAAGTTCGCCTACCTCTGAAGGGGTATAATATTGGCAAAGGCTTTCCGAAAAACCTTGTCTAACTTCTTGATTAGGAAAACTGAGGTAATACATACCTAACTGCTTGTCATATCCCTTAATCGCAAGATACCCACTTTGGAAAAGGACTGGCACAGGGTCAGTAATCGTCTCAGTAGGAACATCGAAGCGTTTTGCTCTAGCCCAGATATCATTCAAGTCCATCATATCCAAATTCTTCTGCTGCATCAGTTCTATCAGGAACGTAGGCGTACCAGATGTAAACCAATAGCTATTAAACTCCTTATCGTCCAAAGCATTGATAATGCTGTAAGGATTGAAGATATCCTCGCTATTGATACTGAAGTGGTAGCCATCATAATGCTGCTTGAGTTGCTGCAAGGTCTCCTCATATGTGAGTCCATTATGCTCAGCCATCTCCTCGATTCCCTCACGGAAATACTGAGCCAATTCACTCTTGGTAATACCACAACAGCTACTGTATTCATCCTTCAACGTGAGAATCTTGAGATTGTTCAACTCGCTAAAGATGCTGAGCTGACTAAACTTGGAAATACCTGTGATGAATACAAAGCGGATGTTTCCCTCTTGCTGCTTCAAGGGGCTGAAGAAATCTCTCATGATGTTGCGGATGGTCTTCTGTAAATCTTCGTCACTTACAGAATCATGCATAGGTGCGTCATATTCGTCGATGAGAACGACTGCTTGTTTACCTGTTTGAGCAGCTGCTGCAAGCAAGATGTTCTTAAGACGACCTCCAAAAGACTTCTCATCTATTGGATTAACTTTTAAACCATATTTTTTCTCTTCTACTTCTAGTATTCCGTTTAGAATTGAATATGTATTCTCCAAACTATAATACTTACCACAGCTCAAATCCAAGTGGATGACAGGATATGTCGTCCACTCCTTCTCCATCTGTTCGATGGCAAGGCCCTTAAACAGTTCTTTCTTACCCTCGAAATAAGCCTGGAGGGTAGATACAAACAAGGATTTTCCGAATCGACGTGGGCGACTCAGAAAATGAAACTTGGCATAATGAGCCAACTGATAGACGATAGCCGTCTTGTCAGCATAGAAGTAATTCCCCTTCACGATTTCGGAGAACGTTTGTATTCCCAAAGGATATCTCTTTGAAGCCATAATCTTACTCTTAATAATTAATGTACAAAGATACAGATAATATTTCAGAAAACAAGCATTTTTCTGATTATTAACAATATATCACTGCAAAAATAGAACCGCAATTCAACAAAACATGCTTGAAACGGGGCGGTAACAGCCTTAAAAATCGAGTTACCGCCTCTGTTCAAGCATATTTTTATCTAAAATCCTTTGCGGTATTCAATATCTTTGTAGCCAATTATCAGATCCTTAGGGCTAATTGTTATCATAAAATAAGACTTTACAGACTAGACTACCAGAGTCTATTTCAAGAAAATAGGGAACGTTATGAAATATCAACGCTCCCTATTTTTGTATATCAATACCCTGGGTTTTGAGTCAAATTTGGATTCATATCTATTCCATTTTGAGGAATAGGTAAAAGCAACTGATATTTTTCTAATCCGAGTTCTTTCATCGCCAAACCATTCCTTTTCAAGAAAGCAAAATAGTCTTGCAATTTAAGAGACTTCCTCAGTTGCTTAATTCCCTCAACTGAAACATTTGTTCCGGAAATACCATTTATATTACCCACTTCTGAAATATATTTTGAAGCCTTTGCATTGTTACCCAAGTGAATTTGGCATTCAGCATATAAAAGCTTGACATCTGTAGTAGTCATGATAGGTACTACCTCTTCAGGACTTCCATCTACATTTACCCTAGAGGCTCTTGACTCAATACCCAACAACTTCAAAGCCAATATTAAATCTTTGTTTTCAGATGTATATTTTGTTGGAACTTTTTCCATAGAGTATATATTTTTGTCAACAACTTGTTGGAGAAGATTACTAGCTGCAGCCCATTTTTGCTGATACATATATACTTTCGCCAAAAGAATACGAGCCACATCCTTCGATACAAACAAAGCATCATTGGCGTTGGTTGCAAAAGCTACACATTTCTTTTCATCCAAATTTCTTATTGCTTCTACCAGTTCTTCTTCCAGCATTTGTAGAATACTAGATTCGGATGTTCTTGGAACATAAGAATCTGCATAACCTTCAAAACCTGCATTAGGCATCACAACTACACCACCCCACCAAATCAACATTTGATAGTAGCACAAATCTCGATAAACATTCAGATAAGGAGAATATACTGCCCTATACATGGCATCTGCTCTATACAACCTTGCAATCATATTCAGCGCTTGGTATGAATCATTCCAACACTTACGGATATTCGGTTCACTGCTACTAATAGGAGCAACAAAACGAAAATCATTTATTATCTTTGTATAACGAAAATTCATCTGAGCCTCAAGGGTTACAGCATTTGCCAAACTCTTCATAAATTCAGAAATCCAACTGATACCAACACTTCCGAGGCGAGGTACTATGATTTCTGCATTAGGATTAGCTTGCTGAGTTAAGTTCAAGCGAGCCACTACATTACCCATACCATCATATAAAGGAATTGAAACAGCTTGTTCCTTCCTAAAAAAGGCAGCCTTTACAACCACCTTTAAGATATTATTATTCAATTCTTTAGTATAGTTGATACAAGGTTCATTTCCACTTCCTGTTTCATAAATTTCCATTCCAGAGACAGATACTGACGGATAATTTTCTATTTCAGAAAAACTTGGTCGCTCTAAGTAAACAGGTACAGTTGTATTTACCTTTACCTCATAGCTTCCACCTTCCATAGGTACATTGATATTATTTGTTTCCAAACTGACAGGATGATTTTCAGGCGCAATTTCATTTCCTGCGGTTCCATCTCCATCCCAATCGAAATAATAGATAAGATTCTTAACGGCAACCTCTTTACCCATCTCTTGATAGCGTTTCTTGATATTCTCTGCTATTTGAGGCAATTTACTTTCCAAAGAGAACATATCTTTACGAATTTGAAGCTTGGTAGTTTCTGAGAAATTACCATCCTCAGCAAACTCTTCTGAAAGTTGAGATAAATACTCAGTAATTTGTGCTTCAGAACGATTGTACAGAATTAAAGATGATACGGCAATAAGAGCTGCAGCTTCATCAGTACCAGAAGTAATCGAGAAATGATTAACATCAGTCTTGGCATACTTTTCGAGACCAAAAGTCTTGAGGACTTCTTCTTGTGCCTGATTGTTGGCTTCCTTAAACGACTTACCATCCTTAGCTACCAAATCCATAACTCTCTGATACTTAAGATGTGAAAGAATATTCAAATTCACATCAGCTGCATTTTGAAGATTAGCAACAGCATTTAAAGCCAAGGTTCCTTTAGAAAGTTCGCCAGTTACTTCATTAAAATAATATCCAGAAGCAGACAGTTTTACATAGGGAGACTTTAACAATTTAGATCTAAAAGTAAAAGTACCCTCATTATCTGTAATCGTAGAAGTAAAAGACTCACCAGTTTCATCTAGGTCAGCATCTAAAGGCTGCATTTGGATGGCTGTACCTCTAACAAAAGGACCTTTTTCTACCTTACCACCTACATTAAAGTTAGTAGGAGTGTAACCATCCAGGTCGTCATTACTAGAACAAGACTGTAGCATTGCCATCATTCCTATGGTAACAACCACAACGGCTTTCTTTAAAATTACTTTCATAATCTCATTATTTATTAGTTAAACTTTCATATACAAGAAGCGTGGTCTACATATACCACACCTAACTTTGGAGGTCCTGAGAAAACCCTGAGATACAGATATAGTAATAGTAGCCCACGCTATGCGTGAGAACCACTATGCTATCATTGTATCTCTTTTTGAAAATTTCTCAGGTTTCCAAAGTTACAAGATAAGCATAACGCCTCTTTATATTCTAATATGTCTTGGAGATGGCATACACCAAATCCGCTTCAAAATTACAAAACTTTCCCGACATAGCCACAAGTTTTGGGGGAAAATTTGCATATAAGCCTCACTTTTCTTTCCTTTTTTCTATTTTTAATCACTTTTCTTCTATCTCACCAGATATTTTGCGACCAAATCTCTAAGCATCGACTCCGGAAGATTCGACAATCCCGTCTCTTGAATCGTAGCATATTCGAGCTTGTTCTTTCCGATAATAAACTTACACTCTCGCCCATCTATGCTTGCATACAAATGGAAGTTGCCTTTGTAAGCCTGCTCTATGCGAACATCAGTACAACTTTTGCCATCTATCTCAAAAGAAGCAGAACTGTTGTCTTTATCCTCCAACCCCCATGATACGAGATGAGCATTTATCGCTGACTCTATGGAACTGATCCATCTATCATCGTTTTGTATGACGTATTCTCTGCGCTTTCTTCTCATCCTTTCTCATCAGATAAGGTGATGGAGGAAGTTCGGGAAGCACATCATTTATAGCATCAATCTGCCCCACCACCTTCAGCAAGAGAAGAAAAGTGGCAAGCGAAAGATTGCCCCCTGTACCATTCTCAAACTTGTGGATGGTGGTCAAGCCAAGCCCAGTAAGCTCGGCAACCTCTTTCTAGGTGAGAGCCGCTTACAAATGCCGCAGATTCGCCCATCCCTTCATCACTCGCACATAGATGTTTTTCTTGAAAAAAGTCTCAATGTATCATTATTTGCAAATATATCACTGATACATAATGAATTACAAAATGATACTTCCAAATATATTTACAAAGAAGTATCATAGAAGTATCATGAATTCCATAGAAGTATCATTAAATCACCATGATGCATCATAAAAAAACACGAAATTATAGTCAACTAAATATAGAAAAACTACAATTTGCTTGCTCAAAATAGTGCCCAAAAATCACCCCATGAAATGGGCATTCAATGCCCGCAGTACGGGCAATGAGTACCCAACACTTGGTCTATCGATACCCGTCACTTGATCTCTTAGTGCCCGTGTGACGGGCACTAAGAGACCAACCTATGTGCTTATTCCTAACTACAGTTGTCTGTGTTTTCCATCTTATTCCTAGTTAATATTGGCATACTTTATAAACTAGAAAGGTAGACACTAGCAATTTTATAAAACTGAAATACTAGACATTTCTTAGTTTTTGTGCCTGTATTTCTAGACATAAATCCTCAAAAAAGGCTTTTTTGCAAGCAACTTACCTGAATTTTATGATACTTCTATTGAATTTATGATACTTCTATGATACTTCTTTGTAAAATAAACAGAAAAGTCTCATTTTTATAAACCATTATATACCAATCACATACATCGGTTTTAGCCACAAATAATGAGACTTTGAGACTTTTTTTCGAGAAAAAAAACTTTTATGTGCACGAAAGAAAAGGAAAGAAGAAAGCAGTAATTATAAAAGAAAAAGCAGCAATAGCTACTACTCCATTGCTGCTTATTTTATTTTACTGAACAATCTTGAAGCGGATACGCAAAGAATGCGCATGCTCATCCCAATTGGTACCAAGCAATACGAACTTGCCAATCTGGGCTGTAGAACGGACATGCTTGCCGATACATGGACAAACATCATAATCACCGATACGAACCAGACGCAAGGTCTCGCTCGCATCATCCGGCAGACGGTCTAACTTGACGTTAGCCGGAATGTGGTCACGATCCACAAACTCGTAAGTAACAGGCATATCAAGCTCTATCAGACGATTCATTTCCGTCTCAATCGCCTTTTCCTCCTGACGGGTAGGCTTATGATCGACTAAGAAAGTCATCTTACTCTTCTTTCGCTCAATATGAGCATTCTTGCTGCGATCGCAGCCAAACATGCGAACCATCAGCTGATTGAGCAAATGCTCTGCCGTATGAGCAGGAGGGAACTCCTCCTTATGATGCTCATTCAATATGATATCACTTTCCTCCATCTTGACATTGAATTTATAGATTCTTACTCCGTTAGCATCCATTGATATCGGGAACACGCCATCCTTCTTCAATTCAACCTTCTTCTTGCCACCCGAGAACAGTTCTGTTACCAGCAACTCCTCTTCAGCAATATGGAAGAAATCGAAAGCATGACCAGGGATGCAAACCTGCAACTGACGCGCCTCCTGAGCAAAATTAAGTACGATGAGCATGGCTTCATCATCCTTCTTGCGAAGGAAGGCGAAATTGGTACGGGGATCGAAATTCTCAGAACCCGGATTCACATACATCAAATCGAAGGTCTCACCCTCGCGGATGGCTTTCTCTTCATTGGCGAAGCGAAGAAGCTGGCGATAAGTGGCTGCCAGATATTTCTGCTCCTGACTCAATGCCGAGCCAGATGAATCCTGATAGGCATGTGTCAGAGTTTCAGGACTCCAATAGTCGAATATCGTGGTACGACCATCCGTGCCGCTGAATCCTTCCTTATCCATTCCCTTCTCGCCGAATTCCTGACCGCTGTAAAGCATGAAAGGATTCTTCTGGAAGAAGAGACTCATGGCTGCAGCAGGAATCGCCTTCATGGCTGAGCCACAGAAGAAATCGCTGGCGATGCGCTGCTCATCATGATTCTCAAGGAAATAGAGCATGTGATCGCGGATATCATCCACTACCTGCCACTCGTGAGTGATACTGGCTGCCGGACGCTCACCACGAAGCACACCACGCAGGCAATCATACATTCCTACCTTGTCATAAAGATAATCGAAACCAGCCTTTACAAAGTTGCGGTACTGGTTAGGATCGTATACCTCACCGATAACCACGATGTGAGGATACTTCGCCTTCAATATTCCGGTAGCGTATGACCAGAATGCCGTTGGCACCATTTCTGCCATATCACAGCGGAAGCCATCTACGCCCTTGCTTGCCCAGAAGAGGAGTATATCTGTCATCTTGCCCCATGTGTTTGGCACTGGTTCATAATGATAGCTTCTGCCTCCTGCATCACAGTAATCTACACCGTAATTGAGTTTCACGGTCTCATACCAGTCGTTACAGCCAGGATGGTTATCAAACCGGTCGTTTCCTGTAGCTCTGGCTGGGCTCTCGGTATAAGGTTCATAAATCTTGGCATCTTTCGCAGAAAAAGCCTTGAACTCTGGTTTGGATTGACGGATTTCATTCAAATCCAAATCGCCCCATGCATAATAGAAATTATTCCTAGTAGAGAAGTGCATGTTCGGATCATCATCTTCTCCCAAATCTCGTACACCTGTTGGTTTGCAAATGGAATGATACTCTCGGGCTACATGGTTTGGGACGAAATCCATGATTACTTTCATACCAGCCTTGTGAGTACGCTCTATCAGCTGCTCCCACTCTTTCATTCTCATACTGACATTCACAGCCAAGTCTGGATCGATATCATAGTAGTCGGTAATAGCATATGGCGAACCTGCTTTTCCCTTCACTACCTCTGCATGCTGAGTAGGAATTCCATAAGAAGAGTAGTTTGTCTGAGTGGCATGACGAATCACACCCGTATACCAAATATGTGTAAATCCCATATCGTGGATGCGAGCCAGAACTTCATCTGAGAAATTATTCAACTTTCCGCAACCATTTTCTTCGATGGTACCATTTTCCTTACAGGTTGTATTCTGGTTTCCGAAGAGTCGTGGGAGAACCTGGTATATAATAACTTTTTCCTTCATTTAGCGGCTTTACTAAAAAAATGAAACGTTTTACCTTTCCAACAACGCCTTTGCTGAAAAGATAAAACGTTGAATAGTGTTATTGTTGATTAAGCAATACCATGAGCGGCAACATTCTTGTCGATGCGGCCAATCATACCCTGCAATGCCTTGCCAGGACCACACTCTGTGAAGTCATCAGCACCATCAGCAATCATAGCCTGTACAGATGAAGTCCAACGTACAGAGCTTGTAAGCTGTGCGATGAGGTTCTGCTGAATCTCAGCTGGATCAGTATGAGGCTTACCGTCTACATTCTGGTAAACCGGACACTTAGGAGCAGAGAATGTAGTCTTCTCGATAGCAGCCTGAAGTTCATCCTTAGCTGGCTGCATCAATGGAGAGTGGAAAGCACCACCAACCTTCAAAGGCAATGCACGCTTAGCACCAGCAGCCTTCAGCTTCTCGCAAGCTGCATTGATAGCATCCACGTTACCAGAGATAACGAGCTGACCAGGGCAGTTGTAGTTAGCAGCAACTACCACGTTGCCTTCTGTACTTACCTCAGCGCAGATTTCCTCAACCTTCTCATCTGGCAAACCGATGATGGCAGCCATGGTACCAGGGTTAGCCTCGCAAGCCTTCTGCATAGCGTTGGCACGGGCAGCAACGAGTTTCAAACCATCCTCGAAAGCCATAGCACCGGCAGCAACCAATGCAGAGAACTCACCGAGAGAGTGACCTGCAACCATAGCTGGCTTGAACTCCTCACCCAGGCAAAGAGCAGAGATAACAGAATGGAGGAATACAGCAGGCTGGGTAACCTTGGTTTCCTTCAACTGATCGTCGGTACCGGCGAACATGATATCAGTAATCTTGAAGCCGAGAATCTCGTCGGCCTTATCAAAAAGTTCTTTTGCCAATGCGTTGTTATCGTAGAGATCCTTACCCATACCTACGAACTGAGAACCCTGTCCAGGGAAAACAAATGCTTTCATTTTATCCTTATATTTTTTAGTTTATAAATAATATTCTGTAATAAATATGAATTCTCTGAATTCGACTGCAAAGGTACAATAAAATTCTGAGAATCAGCAGAGAATATTAAAAAATAAAGTTATATATTCTAAATTACTACAAGAATGGTAAAAACTTTCCATTCTGAATGCGGAACAGGCATAAAAAAATCCCTAATGCCTTTCGGCAAAAGGGATCTTTATATTAATTTGCTTTACAGTGCGAAAAATATCGTACTTCATACAAATTGATTGAGCTAGGATTATTCAGCTGCTGGAGCCTCTTCCTCAGCTGCAGCCTCAGCAGGTGCCTCAACTGGAGCCTCCTCAGCAGCAGGAGCTGCAACAGGAGCGTTCTCAGCAACAACATTAACAGGAACCTTAACCTCAACCTCCTTGTGGTAGTGTACAGTAGCCTCGTACTCACCAACCTTCTTAGCATCCTTCATAGTGATGATCTTGCGATCAACCTCGATGCCCTTCTTAGCGAGTTCCTCAGCAACAGTTGCAGCGTTAACTGAGCCATAGAGCTGACCAGTAGCGCTCACCTTAGCAGCGATAGTAAGAACAATGCCCTCGAGAGCCTCGCCCTTCTTAACAGCCTCAGCCTTGATAGCCTCAAGCTTGTGAGCCTGCTGCTTCAAATCTTCAGCCAACTGCTTTTTTGCAGATGGAGATGCGATAACAGCCTTACCTGTAGGGATAAGGAAGTTACGACCATAACCACTCTTTACATTTACGATATCGTTCTTATATCCAAGACCGATAATATCTTGCTTCAAAATAATTTCCATTCTTCTTTATCCTCCTTAAATTACTTCATCAAATCGGTTACGTAAGGAAGCAAAGCGATCTGGCGAGCACGCTTTACAGCCTGTGCTACACGGCGCTGATACTTCAAAGATGTACCTGTGATACGACGTGGAAGGATTTTACCCTGCTCGTTCAAGAACTTCTTCAAGAACTCTGGATCCTTGTAGTCGATGTACTTAATACCGCTCTTCTTGAAACGGCAATACTTCTTCTTCTTTGTGTCGATAGAAGGAGCAGTCAAATAACGGATTTCTGATTTCTGATCTGCCATGATTAAGCCTCCTCTTTTTTACCAAGCTTTGCACGACGCTTCTCTGCGTAAGCGGCAGCATACTTGTCAAGTTTAACAGTCATGTAACGAATTACTTTCTCGTCGCGGCGATAAGCTGTTTCGAGCTTAGCGATAACAGTTGGCTCAGCCTTGAATTCAACCAAGCTGTAGAAGCCTGATGTCTTCTTCTCGATGTTGTAAGCCAACTTCTTCAAACCCCAAGTCTCTTTGTTCAGAATCTCAGCACCATTATCGGTGAGTACCTTCTCGAACTTAGCGACCGTTTCCTTCATCTGTTCATCAGACAAAACGGGAGTCAAAATGAAAACGGTTTCGTATTGATTCATACTACTTTAAATGATTAAATATTAATATAAAAATTCTCATGCAAACCGGAAAATGTGTGCGAAAACACAGCCTTTTCACGAATTGCGGTGCAAAATTACGACTTTTTCTTGAATTAACCAAATATTTTTCGTACTTTTGCACAAAATAATTGTTAATAGTATAAAAACAACCTCTAAATTGTAAAGAATATGGCAAAAATGAATAAGAAACTGATTACTCTGCTCCATACCCTACCATCTATGGGCATGGCTTTCATCGTTTTAGGCGTCCTGCTGATGGTTGCCAGTTTTGCGTTTTCTATCAAGGGAAACAGCGTACTCTTCGCTGGCCTCTTTTTCATCCTGGCAGGAATAGCAGGATTTGTATATTCATTAAAAAAAGGATAAGCCGGTCACCGACTTATCCTTTTTATATCTTTGAGAATCTTTTCCCTGTTACTGAAATATTTAATCCTCGTTAGGAACAATGAGTTTGTATCCCTTACCATGGATATTGATGATTTCAATCTGAGGATCGTCCTTCAAATGCTTACGGAGTTTAGTGATATAAACATCCATTGAGCGTGCATTGAAGTAATTGTCATCAATCCAGATGGTCTTCAGAGCAAAATCACGCTGCAGAATTTCATTAGAGTGAGCACAGAGCAAAGCAAGAAGTTCATTCTCCTTGGTGGTAAGCTTGGTCTGCTTTTCACCAATGGTAAGAAGCTGCTTCTGGGTATCGAAGGTAAAGTCACCAATGTGATACATGGTAGACTCCTTGCTCTTCTTGCCACGTACGCGGCGGAGAATAGCCTCTACACGGAACACCAATTCCTCCATAGAGAATGGCTTGGTGATATAATCATCAGCACCAATCTTGAAACCTTCAAGGATATCTTCCTTCAATGTCTTGGCAGTAAGGAAGATGATTGGGAGGTCGGCATTGGTCTGACGAATTTCCTGTGCCAGGGTAAAGCCGTCCTTCTTTGGCATCATCACGTCGAGTACTGCAATATCAAACTTATTTTTATTGAATTCCTTATAACCTACCTCGCCATCAGGGCACAGAACTGTGGTAAATCCCTTTGCCTGCAAATATTCGCGAAGCAACATACCTAAATTTTCATCGTCCTCGCAAAGCAAGATTTTAATTTTCTCTTCCATATCTTTATTCTTTAAAATTATTAATATTCTTTTAATTCTTTATTCTGTTTCTTCAAGCCTTAACTGTGAATCACCGGCAACTTGATGGTAAAGGTTGTACCCTTTCCCAATTCGCTATCTACCTTAATTTCACCATCATGAAGATCTACTATCTTCTTGACATAAGCCAGTCCCAATCCGAATCCCTTCACATCATGGACATTGCCCGTATGTACGCGGTAGAACTTGTCGAATATCTTCTTCAGATTCTCCTTCTTCATACCCAGACCGGTATCTGTAATCGAGAGATACAGATGTTCTTCATCATTCCAGGTCTTCATCGTAATGTTAAGCGGCTCGTCCGGCTTGCGGTATTTCACAGCATTGTCCATCAGATTGAAGATGACATTCTGGAAATGCACCTCGTCAACATATAGTCCCGAATCGATGGCTTCGATATCGGTATAGACCTTACCACCTGTATGCTCAACGCGGAGCGAGAAGGAATTGGCAATATTCTCAACCATCTCGTTCAGATCGAGTTCTTTCTTCTTGAACACCGCCTTCTTGCGGTCGAACATACTCATCTGTAATACCTTTTCTACCAGAAAACGAAGACGCTTCGATTCATCGTTGATCACGTTACCCAGATGTTTCTGCATCTGTTCACTCTTTGCTACCGAGGTATCATTGAGCATCTGCGCTGCCAGACTGATACTGGCAATCGGCGTCTTCAGTTCGTGGGTCATGTTATTGATGAAATCATTCTTTATTTCAGTATACCTCTTTTGTCTAAAGATGACCACGATGGTAAAGATGAAGGTAATCAGCAGTACCAGCGTAAAAATGACACTAGGAATCATGAAGCGCACACTGGAGAAGATATAGCTGTTCATATCCGGGAAATGTACCCTTACTACGCCCATCTTCGACTGTGGGTCGTTGCGGAAGAGTACCTGTGAGTAGCTGTATTCCTCACCCTCGTCCGTATAGTCAGGACAGCGGTAAACCTCTCGCCCATCCTGGGTAGTCACGGTGAAATGATAAGGTATGTTGATACCATTATTCATCATCTCAGCCTTGAGGTCCTGATCGAGCTGCTTGAAGTTGATTCTCTCCTTCAGCGGCTTGTCTGATGCCGAATAAAGGATAGAATATACCACCTCATCCAGCAACGCTTTCTGATAGACATAGCGGTTCTTCACGATTTCCTGAAGCGACTTCTGTGTTTCTGTCAGCGAATTCTTATCGCTACGCAGTATCATCGCCTTCGGCATATTGCCAGGATGTGTAGCATTTGTCTTCAGCTCGAAAGTTGAATAAACTGCCGTTCCCTTGTTCTTATCTTTATTGGCCTTACGTTCTGTCTCGTTGACATTCTTTTCGAGATAGCGCAGAGTTTCATTAAGCTCCAAATTTCTTGAAGCTTGATACAGGGCTCTATTGACCGACTCGTCAAACTGTTCCTTCTTCATGTTTACCATCTCCTGGATGTAACTGAGCTGCAAGTAAAGCAGCGCAAGGAACGAAAAGCCCATGATAATGGCTATGATCCAAATCGTTTTCTTCTTCATGGGGGCAAAGATAAGAAATTTCTTAATCAGTTAACTTAAAATCGTTAATTAATTATTTACTCTTTCTAGTTTTTAACATTTTTCTGTATTTTTAGTTTCATATATAAAACTAAAATTTTCATTTTCCATAAAAAAAGAGAGGAAGCATACATATCACATGCACACTTCCCCATATTGGTCATATCAACATAAAATTTTAATTTATATAAGAGAGATTTTTCTCTAACCTAACAATTGCTATTCAGCATCCTTCTCCAATTCTGCCTCATGATCCGCAATCAGCTTACTCTGAATGTCGGAAGGAACCAACTCGTAGCTGGCAAACTTGGTAGTGAATGAAGCACGTCCACCCGTCAATGAACTCAGAGAGATGGAATAGCTGGCAAGTTCCTTCAGAGGTATCTTGGCACTCAACTTCTGGTAACCGGCCTCGCTGTCCATACCCATAATGAGAGCACGACGTCCCTGGAGATCACTCATCACATCACCCATGAAATCAGCAGGCACATAAACCTCAAGATCATAGATAGGCTCCAGAATCTTCGGACCAGCCTGTTTGAAGGCATCGCTGAACGCATGGCGGGCAGCAAGCATGAACGAAAGTTCATTACTATCTACTGGGTGCATCTTACCATCATAAACGATGACACGTACATCACGTGCATAACTGCCCGTCAACGGACCATGTTCCATACAGTCCATAACACCCTTCAGAATAGCTGGCATGAAGCGGGCATCAATGGCACCACCAACCACAGAGTTGAGGAATACCAGTTTACCACCCCATGGCAAACTAACCTCTTCACGGCTCTTGATATTCATCTTGAACTCCTGACCGTTGAAGGTAAATGACGTAGGATCAGGCATACCTTCTGCGTATGGTTCAACTATGAGATGCACCTCACCAAACTGACCAGAGCCACCACTCTGTTTCTTATGGCGGTAGTCAGCACGAGCCTTCTTGGTAATAGTCTCACGATAAGGTATACGTGGCTCTTCGAAAGTCACATTGAGTTTTTCGTTGTTTTCCAGACGCCACTTCAGCGTGCGGAGATGGAACTCACCCTGTCCTCTTACGATTACCTGGCGCAATTCCTTGCTCTGATCAACAATCCAAGTAGGGTCTTCCTGGCGCATCTTCAGGAGTGCAGCCATCAGTTTCTCTGTATCCTGAACATTGGCAGCCTTGATAGCACGTGAATACTTAGGGTTAGGATATTTAATGAAGTCGAAACGCCACTCAGCTCCCTTACCATTAAGGGTATTGCCTGTCTTCACGTCCTTCATCTTCACGGTACAGCCAATATCACCGGCATTCAACTGCTCTACAGGCACACGGTTGGCACCCGCACAGGCATAAATCTGTCCGATACGCTCCTTGGAGCCACGATCTGCATTAGTCAGGTCGTCACCATTTTTGATAGAGCCGCTCATCACCTTGAAGTAGCTTACCTCACCGATATGAGGTTCCATACCAGTCTTGAAGAAGTAAACACTCTCAGGACCATTGCTGTCTGGTGTAATTTCTTCACCACGTGTATTATGCAGTTTCGGCATCTCGCTTACGAAAGGAACCACATTGCCCAGGAACTCCATCAGGCGGTGAACGCCCATCGACTTACCTGCACAAACGCAGAACACAGGGAAGATGCTACGGGTAACTAATCCCTTGCGGATGCCCTCGCGAAGTTCATCTTCTGTCAGGCTCTCGCTCTCGAAGAACTTCTCCATCAGTCCCTCATCGTTCTCGGCTGCAGCCTCTACAAGAGCCGTATGAAGTTCCATGGCTTTCTCCATTTCCTCTTCTGGAATATCTTCAATAATAGGAGCACCGCCCTCAGGCTTCCAGGAATATTTTTTCATCAATAAGACGTCAATGAGAGCATTGAAGCCTGAGCCGGTCTCAATAGGATATTGTATCTGCACACACTTAGAACCGTAAATGTCCTTCATGGTGGCTATGATATTATCAAAGTCGCACTTGTCTGAGTCGAGCTGGTTTACCAGGAAGATGACAGGTTTACCCAACTTCTCTGTATAACGGAAGTTGTTCTGTGTACCTACTTCTGGACCATACTGACCATTAATAAGGATAACTGCCTGATCGGTAACATTGAGTGAAGTAATGGCGCCTCCCACGAAATCATCGCTACCTGGGCAATCTATAATGTTAAGCTTCTTGTTGTTCCACTCTACATGAAAAACTGTAGGGAACACAGAGTAGCCGTATTCCAACTCGACTGGGAAGTAGTCGCTCACCGTATTTTTCGCTTCTACAGAGCCTTTACGCTTGATAACGCCTGCTTCAAATAACATACTCTCGGCAAGTGTAGTCTTGCCGCTACCCGCACTGCCCAACAGCGCAATGTTTTTAATCTCATTTGTCTGATAAACTCTCATGACGCTTATAGATTTTTAAGGGTTATACTTAAATTTGCTAGTTGCAATCCACAGTCAAACCACCGGTTTTTCTGTTTCATGCTACTAAAGTACAAAAAAAATCGCACATTGCCAAAAGTTTTGGGCAAAAAACTTCTGTTTTTTAAAACATATTAGTACTTTTGCACTTTGTTTAGACATGTTTTTGTCTTTACACCTTATTATATATAGAAAAAGGAGTTCAGAAATATGGCAGGACTATACATACATATCCCCTTTTGTGAAAGCCGGTGCATCTACTGCGGTTTTTACAGTACCACCTCCCTCAAGTTAAGGGATGATTACACTGATGCTCTCTGCCGGGAGATGCAGATGCGCCCGGCAAAAGCCGCTCCCGGAAGCAATGAAACTATCGAAACCATCTATCTGGGCGGTGGAACCCCGAGTCAGCTCAACGGCTCCCAACTCAACCAGATTTTCTCTGCTATCAGAAAAAACTATACGCTGGCAGAGAATATGGAGATTACGATGGAATGCAATCCAGACGATGTAACCGGTGATTTCTGTGAGACGCTGAAGCAACTCCCCGTCAACAGAATCAGCATGGGAGCGCAGACCTTCAGCAATGAGCGCTTACACTTTCTGCATCGCCGTCATAATGCCGGAGAGGTAGAAGAAGCCGTCGACCGGCTCCGCAACATCGGCATCCGCAATATCAGTATCGACCTGATGTTCGGATTCCCCGAAGAATCTCTTTCCCAATGGATGAGCGATATCAGGCACGCCATACAGCTGGATGTGGAACACATATCTGCCTACAGTCTGATGTACGAAGAGGGAACGCCCCTCTACCATATGCTGAAACAGGGAAAGATTAGCGAAATAGATGAAGAAACCAGTCGCAAGATGTATGAAACCCTGATAGACCAGCTTACTGGAGCAGGCTACGAACATTATGAAATCAGCAATTTTGCCCGTCCGGGCTTCCGTTCACGTCACAACAGCAGTTACTGGCACGAGGTACCATATATCGGAATAGGAGCAGCCGCTCACTCTTACAATAGGAAGCAGCGCAGCTGGAATATCGAAAATATCCAGACTTATATTCGAAGTATCGGCGATGGCATTCTGCCTTCTGAGAGTGAACAGCTAGATATTTCCACCCGATACAACGATCTGATAACAACCGCCTTGCGAACAAGCGACGGAATAAACCTCATGAAGATGGAGCAGGAATTCGGAAAAGAACTGGCAGACAGACTGCTCCAGGAAGCCCAGTCGCATATCAGCCGTGGACTGATGAAAATAAAGAACGGCAGGCTCTCCCTCACTCGGGAAGGTCTTTACATATCGGATGATGTGATGAGTGATTTCATGATTATATAATGGTTTCAATAAACAAAAAAGCCTTGGAATCTAATTCCAAGGCTCTAATTTCTTTAAACCATTTTTCTTGTATACTTCATAATAAAAAGCTTTAATGCTCTTGACCACTTGTATGGTAGATTTCTTTTTCTGCAACATAGGCTTAACCAGCTGCATCACAGCAAAACAAACTACCACAATAAGCAATACTACTGCCCAAGAGAGAATCTCACTCTGAATATCCAAAATTGGCTGGAGGCCAATGCCCAAAGCCACAGGCAGGATAAAACAGACCCAATCTATCGGGCTGTCAAGCTTGGTTGATTCGATATATTCATCGCGTAGTGCTTTTGGAGCATTCAAGATTAATCTCTTCTGGTGCTTATTCCAGTAATCTTCAAATTCTTTTTCCATGCAATCCATTTACGGTTTTGTCTTAAAACTAGACGGTTAAAACTTCAATACTTATACTTTTCTTTATACTTTTCGGCTACAAAGATAAGAATAATTATTCATTTCTCCAAAATTACAACATACTACTTTGAATATTTAACGTATATTAGTTCTAATGGTCAAAACAAAAACTTCACTGCATCACTTGACAATAGCCTGCTTGTATATAGACTGAAAAAGGCAACACCCAACGACGGGCATTGCCTTTCTTGTATAATAACAAAGAGGAATTTTATCTCTCATTAAGTGGCTTATACTCCAGTTCGCCAAGAATATTCTTATATGCAGGACGGATAATACGACGGCCTTCGAAATTGAGTTCTTCAATACGATGGGCTGTCCAACCCACGATACGTGCCATGGCGAAAATAGGTGTATAGATTTCCTGTGGCAAACCAATCATTTCATAGATAAAGCCACTGTAGAAATCAAGATTTGCACACGCTGGCTTGCTGCCTCCACGGTGTTCCTGCAGACATTTGATACCTTCCTGCTCTATCAACTTCAGGAAATTATACTCGTCTTCTCTACCCTTTTCCTTGGCAAGTTCACCTGCCAGGCGCTTCAGTTCAACGGCACGTGGGTCACTCAAAGTATAGACTGCATGACCGATACCATAAATGAGACCTGTCTTGTCATAAGCCTCCTTGTTGAGCATTCGCTTAAGGTAAGTATCAAGTTCAGTTACATTACCCCAATCCTTGATAGCTTCTTTCAAGTGGTGGAACATATTGATAACCTTGATATTGGCACCACCATGCAAAGGACCCTTTAAACTACCGATACCAGCAGCAATGGAACTGTAAGTATCTGTACGGGTAGAAGATGTTACACGTACTGTAAAGGTTGAGTTGTTACCACCACCATGTTCTGCCTGGATAATCAGGAGAAGGTCGAGCATACGGGCATCCAATTCGGAATAGTTTTCATGCTTCATCATATAAAGAAAGTTCTCTGCAATAGAGAGATTCTCACGAGGATGACGAATATGTAGACTTCTACCCTGAACAGAGTGACGGTAGATGTTGTATGCATAAGCAATGATGGTTGGGAACTTGGCAATCAACTCAATACTCTGGCGCATCAGATTGTCACGGCTGATGTCATCCGGATTCGGATCGAAGGTGTACATTTCGAGCACACAACGGGCCAGGATGTTCATGATGTTGCTACCTTCCAGCTCGATAATATGGGTAATCGTACGATGATCAAGAGGCATATTATCGTTCAGAAGTTCCTTGAAAGCATCCAATTCCTCCTTATCAGGCAACTGGCCCGAGAGCAGCAGGAAGGCTACTTCCTCGAATCCGAAGCGCTTCTCTTTCAAGAGAGGAGTTACCAGGTCATCAAGTTCATAACCACGATAATAAAGTTTACCTTCTGTAGGGGTCAACTTACCTTCTGCATCGCGCTCATAACCCACTACATTACCGATATTAGTCAGTCCGACCAACACACCAGAGCCATCCTCATTACGAAGTCCACGCTTCACATTGAACTTCTTGAATGCATCCTTATCAATCTTGCATGAGTTTTTTACCTCATCGCTTAATTTATATATTAAATATTCTTTATTCATAACTGTTACTTTTTTAGCTGCATGGCTACTATTATTTCTTTGCAGCAAAGTTCAATGCAGAACCTGCCTTAAACCATGCAATCTGTGTATCATTATAAGTATGCTCAACCTCGAAACTATCCTCAGAACCATCCTTGTGCTTCAGGGTGACGGTGAGTTTAGAACCTGGAGCAAACTCCTTCAAACCTGTCAAAGAGATGCGGTCGTCCTCCTGCACCTTATTATAATCATCCTTGTTGCAGAATGTGAGGGCAAGCATACCCTGCTTCTTCAGGTTGGTTTCGTGGATGCGGGCGAAACTCTTGGCGAGAATCACCTTCACGTTGAGGAAACGAGGCTCCATAGCTGCATGCTCACGGGAAGAACCTTCACCATAATTATCCTCTGCCACCACGATGCTACTGATGCCTTTTGCCTTGTAAGCCTTGGCAGCGGTAGAAACCTCGACATAAGCACCATCCAACTGGTTCTTCACCTTATTGCTCTCACCGTTAAAGGCATTAACGGCACCCATTAAAAGGTTGTCGGAGATGTTCTGCAAATGTCCACGGAACTTCAGCCAAGGACCCGCCATAGAGATGTGGTCGGTGGTACATTTGCCCTCGGTTTTGATAAGAAGCGGCATATCTGTCAGGTCTTTTCCATCCCATGGAGCAAACGGAGCAAGTTTCTGGAGTCGGTTGCTGTCAGGCGCAATGACTACCTCTACATTGGCATTTTCTTCGCTTGGGGCAATGAATCCCTTATCCTCTACGGCAAAACCCTTAGGTGGGAAGGTGAAACCTGTAGGCGCATCGAGCATCACGCTGTTGCCATCCTTATCCAGCAAGGTATCTGTAGCCGGATTGAAGTCGAGACGGCCCGCAATGGTGAGAGCCACGGTGAGCTCTGGACTGCCGATGAAGGCAAACGTATTAGGGTTACCATCAGCACGGCGGCGGAAGTTTCGGTTGAAAGAGGTAACGATGGCATTCTTGCGCGTATTATCGTCGGTATGACGCTTCCACTGTCCGATGCAAGGACCGCAGGCATTGGTCATGATGAGGGCTCCAATCTTCTTGAAATCATCGAGGATGCCATCACGCTCGGCTGTATAGCGAATCTGCTCTGAACCCGGGTTGATGATAAGCTGTCCCTTCACCTCAATACCTTTCTCATAAGCCTGACGGGCAATGCTGGCAGCACGGGCCAAGTCCTGATAAGAAGAGTTGGTACAGCTACCTACCAATCCTACTTCTACTACCATCGGATAATCGTTGGCAGGACCTTTTGCCTTCATGTGAGAGATTGGTGTGGCTGCATCTGGAGTGAACGGACCGTTAAGATGAGGTTCAACCTTAGAAAGGTCGATTTCAACAATCTGGTCGTAGAAAGCAGACGGATCTGCCAACACCTCATCATCAGCACGGAGTTCGGCTGCATTCATCTGTGCGAGAGATGCAATTTCTTCACGGCCTGTCTTGCGGAGATACTCGCTGGCATTCTGGTCGAATGGGAAGATAGAGCATGTGGCACCCAATTCGGCTCCCATGTTACAGATGGTAGCCTTGCCGGTAGTAGAGATGCTGTTCAATCCCTCGCCGAAGTATTCGAGGATGGCATTGGTTCCGCCCTTTACGGTAAGGATGCCGAGGATTTCGAGAATCACATCCTTAGGAGTGGACCAGCCAGAGAGTTTACCTGTGAGATGCACACCAATGAGACGTGGCATCTTGAGTTCCCAAGGCTGACCGGTCAACACATCTACGGCATCAGCACCACCTACACCTACTGCCACCATGCCAAGACCGCCGGCATTAGGAGTATGAGAATCGGTACCCACCATCATACCTCCAGGAAATGCATAGTTTTCGAGCACTACCTGATGGATGATTCCGGCACCTGGTCCCCAAAAACCGATATGGTATTTCTGAGAAACAGACTTCAGGAAGTCGTAAACCTCCTTATTGGTCTTGCAAGCCTCAGGAAGATCTTGTGTTGCGCCCACATCGGCACGAATCAAGTGATCACAATGTACGGAAGCAGGTACGGCCACCTTGTCCTTACCCGCATTCATGAACTGCAAGAGCGCCATTTGCGCAGTCGCATCCTGCATCGCCACGCGATTAGGTCGGAAGTCAACATATTCCACACCTCTTTTATATGGTCGCAACTGTGTTGGGTCGAAAAGATGTGCAAAGAGCACCTTCTCGGCATAAGTAAGAGGTCGTTTCACCATAGCCTTAGCCTGGGCTACACTTTCCGAATACGAAGCGTAAAAGCTTCTCAGCATTTCAATGTCCAATATCATCTTGTTCACAATTTTAATTAATTATACACTCTTTCAAGCAATTCTATTTGCAAAAATACAACTTTTTCTACAGATAGTAGCATCTTTTATCGAAAATTTATCATTTTGATATGATTTTTCTGTTTTTTTGATAATTTTGTTGCATATTTATACATTAATCACTCTCTTTCTCCGGAAAAGCAGGATTATGATATGAAAAGACAAGAATGGCTACGGAAAGGCAGGAAAACAGAGAAAAAAGAAAGGAAAGTGAAGAAAAGAGGAGTTAAAATGAAAGAAAAAGCAAAATTTTTTGGTACTCTCCGCATTATTTATTATTTTTGCAGATGTTATGAGAATAGACATTATTACAGTATTACCAGAGATGCTGGAGGGATTCTTCAATGAGTCCATTCTGGCACGTGCGCAGAAGAAGGGTCTAGCGGAGATTCATCTGCACAACCTGCGTGACTACACATTAGATAAATGGAAGCGTGTGGACGACTATCCATACGGCGGAAGTGCCGGCATGGTGATGCAATGTGAACCAATAGACCGCTGCATTGCTGCGCTGAAGGCGGAGCGCGAGTATGATGACGTGATTTACGTTTCGCCAGATGGTGAAACTTTCAACCAGAAGATAGCCAACGAAATGTCGATGCAGGGTAACCTCATCATCCTCTGCGGTCACTACAAGGGTATTGACCAGCGTGTGCGCGACCATCTCATTACCCGAGAAATCAGTGTAGGTGATTATGTGCTAACGGGTGGCGAACTTGCTGCAGCCATCATCTCAGATGCCGTCATCCGACTGGTTCCGGGTGTTATCAGCGACGAACAGAGTGCACTTTCCGACTGTTTCCAGGACGACATTCTTGCCGCCCCTATCTACACCCGTCCTGCCGACTACAAGGGATGGAAGGTTCCGGAGATTCTGCTCAGTGGCAACGAAGCCAAGATTCGCCAGTGGGAATTCGACCAGGCCATGGAAAGAACCAAGCGCCTGCGCCCTGACCTGCTGAAATAAGAAGAAATCATTGCTGATTACTATCATACCCAGAACGGTGATTTTTAGGCACGGTGTAATCCGTTCCTAAAAACCACTATTCTACTCATTCTCAAGCCATATACTAAAACTCTACACCTTATTTATCAACTACACCTTATTAATATTATTCTTTTTCTACGCATTTTTCGCAGAAAGCCTCACCCAGCATGAAACCTTCTTCGTAGAGGCGTTCCAGTTTATCGGTATCCTTCTCTATTCTGCCAACTTCCAACGGACGGATTGGACGGATACAGGTAATCTTACCCGCAGCCTCCAGATCATCTACAAGCTGGATCTGTTCGTTATAAGCCCGATGACGGTGACTCAGAGCCACACGCAGGCGAGGATAGTTCTTATATAAATAAGGTATCTTACGGTCTTTGCCCATATCACGCCATCCTTTGTTGCGAGTCAGGACAACCACATTGTGTTGCCACCCCATGTCAATGGCGTGCTGTACCGGAATACTGTCCGCAATACCACCATCCAACATCGGAATGCCATCCACTTCCACAATCTTGCTCACATATGGCAAACTGCTGGAAGCACGCACAACATCCAGTGCACGCTGCCTGTCATGCTTCTCGGAAAGATACATAGCCTTGCCCGTAAGACAATTTGTAGTAACCATCTCGAAACCATCGGCATACTTAAAATAGGTATCAAAATCGAAGGGTAAGAGCTGGTTTGGAAACTTATCGTAGAGCAATTTGCGGTCGAAGATACACCCCTGGGTCACCAGATGGCGAATACCGATATACTGGTATCGGGCCAGATAATCGATGTTAGAGATACGGGCACGCCGAGGTTGGCGGCTCATATACGACATGCCATTACATGCCCCAGCCGATACAGCCACCGTATAAGGGAAATGAACATCATGCTTCATGAAGGCATCCAGTACCCCACTGGTGAAGACCCCTCGCATGCCTCCTCCCTCAAGAACCAAACCTGTTGTTTTTAAATTCAATTTCATAACACACTCTCTGCTTTTAAAATTCTGAAAATAATTATATTTTGCTCGCAGCATAGACAATTTTCTTACATTTTGTCTAGCAAAAAGCCGTTTTTATATTAATTATTTATAAATTTACGCGTTTTATTCAATTTTGCTTGCAAAGATACGTATTTTTTGGGAAATAATTGCTAACTTTGCAAGCAAAATAATGTAAAATACTAAAAATATGTTCAGCAAAGAGACTTACATCAGCCGCAGACAGGAGCTGAAGAAGCTTGTGAAAAGCGGCGTAATTATACTTTTCGGAAACAACAATTCACCATGTAATTTCCCTAATAACGGATATTACCCTTTCCGTCAGGACTCGACATTCCTCTATTATTTCGGATTGCAGCGCGACGGTCTGGTAGGTGTGATAGATATAGACAACGATATTGAAACCCTGATTGGCGACGACATCGACCTCGTAGACATCGTATGGTACGGAAGCGTTGACAATGTTCACGATCTTGCAGCGCAGGTAGGCGTTCACAACTCAGCACCTATGAAAACGCTCAAGACTATCTGCAACGACGCCATGTCAAAGAAGCGCAAGATTCATTTCCTGCCACCTTACCGCTACGACATCAAGCTGCAGGTATTCGACCTTCTGGGCATCCATCCTAACCAACAGAAAGAAGAGGCCAGCATGGACCTCATCAAGGCTGTTGTGAAGATGCGTTCAACTAAGACCCAGGAAGAAATCGAGGAATTGGAGCGTGCTGCTGTCATCGGATACAAGATGCATACCACAGCGATGAAGCTCGTACGTCCGGGTGTGACAGAAAAATATGTTGCAGGTCAGGTAAGCGGTATTGCCCACTCTTACGGAGCCATGGTCAGTTTCCCAACCATCTTCAGTCAGCACGGTGAAATTCAGCATGGTTATCCATCTATGAATGTACTGGAAGAAGGCAGACTGGCACTCTGTGATGCAGGTGCAGAAACTATGAACAACTACTGTTCAGACAACACCCGCACCATGCCGGTGAGCGGAAAGTTCAGCCAGCGCCAGTTGGAAATCTACTCTATTGTAGAAGAATGCCACGACCATGCACTGGATGTAGCCAAGCCAGGAGTAAAATGGGCAGACGTACACTTCTCTGTATGCCGCCTGCTCTTCAACCGCATGAAGGAGCTCGGACTTGCAAAGGGTGATACAGAAGAGGCTGTAAAGGCTGGAGCACACGCCATGTTCCTGCCTCATGGTTTGGGCCACATGATGGGAATGGATGTTCACGACATGGAGAACCTCGACCAGATTAACGTTGGTTTCGACGAAGAGGTACGCCCTAATCTGGAGCAATTCGGTACCAACTGCCTGCGTATGGGTCGCCGTCTGCAGGAAGGTTTCGTGATAACCGACGAGCCGGGAGTTTACTTCATCCCTTCCCTCATCGACGACTGGAAGGCATCCGGTCACTGTGCAGAATTCCTCAACTTCGACAAGATTGAGACCTATAAAGATTTCGGTGGTATCCGAATTGAGGACGATGTACTCATCACCAAAGATGGTTGCAGATTCCTGGGCAAAGACCGCATACCTTATCATCCAAAAGATGTTGAGGAGTTCATGGCAGCCAACAAGGAATAAAATTCCTGAAAGAGAAATCATTTCAGAAAAAGGAATCAGAGAGAAGATATAACAAGAACATTAATATAAAGAGAAAAGAATTCATGAAGAAAACTATGATTGTTGCAGCCTTGATGGCTTTGGTAGCCACAGGAGCAAATGCGAAGAAAGCTGCAGACTCTGCAGAAGTAGCAAAGAACAAACCTGTATTTACTGTAGTAAAGCAGAATCCTATCACTAGCATCAAGGACCAGAACCGCAGTGGTACGTGCTGGGCTTACTCTACCCTCAGCTACTTCGAGAGCGAAATCTTGAAGAAGACAGGCAAGACCTACGACCTCAGCGAAATGTTCGTAGCCAACAAGACTTATATGGACCGCGCCACAATGGCTGTAAGAATGCACGGCGACGTGAGCTTCTCTGAGGGTGGTAGCGCCTACGATGTACTCTATGCTTTGCAGCACTATGGTATTGTACCTGAGTCTGCCATGCCTGCACCAGGTTCATTGACAGGTGACTCTTTGGCTAACTTCGGTGAGTTCTTCAATGTAATGACTCCATACGTAGAGGCAGTAGCAAAGAGCACAGCTAAGAAGCTTTCTCCAGCCTGGAAGAGCGGTCTTCAGGGTATCATCGACTCTTACATCGGTAAGGCTCCTGAGAAGTTTACATACGAGGGCAAGCAGTATACTCCACAGAGCTTCTGCCAGAGCCTCGGTTTGAATCTTGATGATTATGTAACCATTACCAGCTACACCCACCACCCAATGTGGAGCAAGTTTGCTGTTGAGGTACAGGATAACTGGCGCTGGCCTTTGAGTTACAACGTTCCTATGGAAGACCTCTGCAAAATTATCGACAACGCTGTAAACAATGGTTATACAGTAGCATGGGGAGGTGACGTAACAGAAGACGGTTTCACTCGCAAGGGTCTCGGTATCGCTTACGACGTAAAGAAGGTTCGCTCTATGGCCGGTACAGATGCTGACCATTGGTTCAAGCTCTCTAAGGACGAGAAGAAGGAGAAGTTTGATTCTCTCGGCGTAAATGCTCCTGAGATTGTTCCTACACAGGCTATGCGTCAGGAAGCATTCGACAATTGGGAGACAACTGACGACCATGGTATGCACATCTACGGTATCGCTAAGGATCAGAACGGCAAGGAGTACTACATGGTTAAGAACTCTTGGGGCGAGTATGGTGACTACAAGGGAACCTGGTACATGACCAAGGCTTTCGTAGCTTACAAGACTATGGACTTCATGGTTAACAAGAACGCCCTTCCTAAGGACATCCGCAAGAAGCTCGGAATCTAGGAGAGTTTTAATAGTTAACAGCCTATAGGTTTTCTATGGACATTCTCCTAAACAAAAATATTCAAGGGGCAGCAAACCGATGAGTTTGCTGCCTTTTTTGTTGCCAAGAAAATCTCTTATTTACTTATTTTGGGTTGCCAACAAGTCTTATTTTTACTTATTTCTAGGTAATTTAGTAAAATTCCTCCCTAAACATTTCCTTTTGTCATTTTATTTTCGTAACTTTGGGGGCAGAAATAAAAAATAATTAAAATGCATTTTAAATGGAATTACGAATCACCAACACCTGAACAGCAAAAAGCAGCTGAAGAATTAGGCGCCAAGCTAAATATGAGCCCAGTTCTTGCCCATTTGCTCATCAAGCGCGAGATTACAACAGAGTCTGCAGCCAAACGGTTCTTCCGTCCACAACTCTCAGATCTCATCAATCCATTCCTGATGAAAGACATGGATATTGCCGTAGACCGCCTGAACGATGCTATGGGTAGAAAGGAACGTATCCTTGTTTACGGAGACTATGACGTAGACGGATGCACCGCCGTTGCCCTGGTGTACAAATTCTTGCAGCAATTCTATTCAAACATCGACTACTACATTCCCGACCGCTACGACGAAGGTTACGGAGTGAGTAAGAAAGGAATAGATTTTGCTCATCAGACTGGTGTAAAATTGATTATTATTCTAGACTGCGGAATCAAGGCTATTCAGGAGATAGAATATGCCAAGAGTCTGGGAATAGACTTCATCATCTGCGACCATCACGTTCCTGACGATGTGATGCCACCTGCTGTGGCCATACTCAATCCGAAGCGTCCTGACGATCCATTCCCATTCAAGCATCTCTGCGGATGCGGTGTAGGGTTCAAGTTTATGCAGGCTTTTGCCAAGAACAACAACATTCCGTTCTCCAGGCTCATTCCTCTGCTCGACTTCTGCGCCGTGAGTATTGCTGCCGACATTGTGCCGGTGGTAGATGAGAACAGAATACTCGCCTTCCATGGTCTTAAGTTGCTGAATACCAATCCAAGTATCGGTCTGAAATCCATCATTGACATCTGCGGACTGAACGGACGCGAGCTCTCTATGAGTGATATTGTGTTCAAGATTGGTCCCCGCATCAATGCTTCAGGCAGAATGGAGAACGGCAAGCTGAGCGTAGATCTGCTGGTAGAAAGAGACTATTCCTCAGCCCTGCGCATGGCCAGACACATCAATGAGTACAATGAGCAGCGCAAAGACATAGACAAGCAGATGACTGAAGAAGCCAACGGTATCGTATCGCGTCTGGAAAGCATGAAACACAACTCCAGCATCGTGCTCTATGATGAAGGCTGGAAAAAGGGAGTCATTGGCATTGTTGCTTCCCGACTCACCGAAATCTACTTCCGCCCTACCATTGTTCTGACCCGGGATGGTGATATGGCTACAGGTTCAGCACGTAGCGTAACGGGATTTGACATCTACTCAGCCATCAAGAGTTGCCGCGACCTCCTGCTCAATTTCGGTGGTCATACCTATGCTGCCGGACTTACCTTGAAATGGGATAAGGTTAGAGAGTTCAGAGACAGGTTCCAGCATTATGTAGAAGAGCATATTTCGCCTCAACAGACAGAACCGATGCTCAACATAGATGCTGAAATTGACTTTAAAGACATTACCAAGCATCTGCAGGCCGACTTGAAGCGCTTCTCTCCTTTCGGTCCATGTAACCAGAAACCTATTTTCTGCACCAACCGGGTATATGATTATGGTACCAGCAAGGTGGTGGGCAGAGAACAGGAACACATCAAGTTGGAACTGGTAGACTCAAAATCGAGCACGGTCTTAAACGGCATCGCTTTCGGTCAGAGTGCAGCTGCCCGCTACATTAAGAGTAAGCGAAGTTTCGACATAGCCTTCACCATAGAAGAGAATATTTTTAAGAAAAACCAAGTTCAACTTCAGATAGAAGACATCCGTCCAAACGAAGGATGAGGTACTTAGCCCTATGCATGGATTAGGCACTGATTACTCGGATTACACGGATTTGTAGAGCAAATCCGTCAGGACGCAAAAGCATCGAAATCTGCAAGGGCAAAAGTTTCAAAAAATGGCAGATAAATATCAAGAAATACTACGTACATATTGGGGGTATCCTGACTTTCGCGGCATACAACGAGACATCATTGAGAGTATAGCCCGAGGTGAGGATACCCTCGGTCTTATGCCTACAGGTGGCGGTAAATCCATCACCTTCCAGGTTCCAGCTCTTGCCCAAAAGGGCGTCTGCATTGTGGTAACTCCCCTCATTGCGCTGATGAAGGATCAGGTACAGCATCTCAAGGCCCGCAACATCCTGGCTGAAGCCATCTACACAGGATTGTCGCGCCAAGAGATTCTCCGAATATTGGAAAATTGTATTTTCGGTGAAATCAAGTTTCTGTATGTTTCACCAGAACGTCTTTCTTCAGAATTGTTCCAAACTAAACTGCGCCACATTCCGGTGAGTTTCATCACGGTAGATGAAGCTCACTGCATCAGCCAGTGGGGTTACGATTTCCGCCCGTCTTATCTCGAAATTGCAAAAATAAGAGATATGAAGCCCGGTGTACCAGTCCTTGCTCTTACGGCTACGGCCACTCCCGATGTAGTAGAAGATATCCAGAACCAGCTTCACTTCAAGAAGCAAAACGTATTTAAAATGAGTTTTGCCCGCAAGAATCTTGCCTATGTGGTGCGCACCACCAACGACAAGTTGACCGAAATGGTTCATATCCTGCAGTGTACCCAAGGCTCGGCAATCATTTATGCGAGAAGCCGAAAACGAACCAAGGAGATGGCAGAACTACTGAACAAACAAGGTATTTCTGCTACATTTTACCATGCCGGACTGGATTCCGACGTGAAGGATATCCGACAGAAAAACTGGCAAAATGACGAGATAAGGGTAATGGTAGCAACCAATGCTTTCGGCATGGGAATAGACAAGTCAGATGTGAGAATGGTAATTCATATAGATTGTCCAGACTCACTGGAAGCCTATTTTCAAGAGGCGGGACGAGGCGGAAGAGACGGCGAAAAGGCTTATGCTGTGCTGCTCTACAACCAGAGCGATGAAAACAAACTCATGAAACGCATAGACGAAACCTTCCCAGACAAAGAATTCATCAAAGACGTTTACGAGCATCTTGCTTACTTTTTTCAGGTGGCAGTTGGAAGCGGAATGGGACAGACTTTCATGTTCGAGATAGAGAAGTTCTGCTTCACCTACAAGTACTTCCCTACTCGCGTAGACTCGGCTCTGCGCATTCTGGAGCGCTCAGGCTATATCCACTACGAGGACAATCCTGACGGAAAAGCAAGAATCAGATTTAACATCAGCCGAAATGATCTCTATCTGCTAGAGAATGTTTCGGAGAAGGAAGAGTCTGTTATTACGGGGCTTCTGCGTAATTACGGCGGTCTGTTTACCGACTATGTTTACATTGATGAGTCGCTGATAGAGCGTGTAAGCGAACTAAACCGTCAGCAGGTATACATGATTCTGAAAAATCTGAGTGCCCGCCACATCATCGACTTCATTCCCCGCCGCAAGACACCTTATATCAGCTACACGCGTCCTAGGGAAGATGGTTTCAGAGTTATCATCCCTGAGGAGGTATGGGAAGTACGCAAGAAACAGTTTACTGCCCACATCAAGAGCATTATCAGTTATGCAAAGAATGACAGCATCTGCCGTTCGCGCCAGCTTCTGAGTTATTTTGGCGAAAAAACGAAAATGAAGGACGACTGCGGGATATGTGATGTCTGCATAGACCACAAAATACCCCAGAAGCAAACTATTATATCAGAAATTCTAGACTTGCTGAAAGACGGAAAGCCACATGACATTACAGAATTAAACCAACTGAAATATGATTCAGAAGATATGGCTGCAGTTCTTGAAGAAATGGTTGCAGAGAATATGTTTTATGTCGAGGGAGACAAAATCGTTCATGCCCCATAAATGAAATAGTAGAAAGGTGAATCATAAGTTATACTTTATGAGGCCGCTCCCAAATGAAATCACTAAAGCCCCTTATAAACAGAAAAAAGGGAACGACACCTCTCGGGCCATTCCCTTTTCAACATTATGTACGAGAAAAAAATTAGTTATTCTCAGGGCGAAGTTTACGAACTGTAACACCAGCCTGCCACATTTCCTTGTTGCGCATAGCCTCGAGTTCAGCGTTCAACTTCTCGCGGTAATCAGCCTGAGAGTTCTTGTCGATAGAAATCTGAGCCTCGTTACCTGTCTTTACAGAGTAGTACAACCACTCCATTACAGGCTTGATAGCCTCACGGAAACGAGGAGCCCAGTCAAGAGCACCACGCTGAGCTGTTGTTGAACAGTTAGCATACATCCAATCCATACCCTTAGCACCGAAGAGAGGGCCAAGGCTCTGTGTGAGCTCCTCAACAGTCTCGTTGAAAGCCTCAGATGGTGAGTGACCATTCTCGCGGAGCACGTCATACTGTGCCTCCAACAATCCCTCAATTGCACCCATCAATGAGCCACGCTCACCTGTGAGGTCAGAAGTAGCCTCACGCTGGAATGTTGTCTTGAACAAATAACCGGCACCGATACCGATACCGAAGGCAATAGTCTTATCCTCTGCCTTGCCAGATGCATCCTGGTATACAGCGTAAGAGCAGTTCAAACCACGCCCCTCACAGAACATAGTGCGGAGAGAAGTACCAGAACCCTTAGGAGCAACCATGATAACATCAATATCCTTTGGTGGAACAACGCCTGTACGGTCGCTCCAGTTGATAGCGAAACCATGTGAATAATACAAAGTCTTACCTGGTGTGAGGTATGGCTTAATCTTTGGCCAGCATGCAATCTGACCGGCATCAGAAAGCAACATACAGATGATAGTACCCTTTTCAGCAGCTTCCTCGATAGAGAACAGAGTCTTACCAGGAACCCAACCATCCTTCAGACACTTCTCGTAGGTCTTACCCTGACGCTGTCCGACGATGACGTTGAAACCATTATCGCGAAGGTTACAAGCCTGACCAGGACCCTGGATACCATAACCGATAACTGCGATTGTTTCGTTCTTCAATACTTCACGTGCTTTCTCCAATGAAAATTCATGACTGGTGACAACAGTTTCCATTACGCCACCGAAATTCATTTCTGCCATATTTTTTAATTTTTTGTGCGGCTTGCCGTTTGTGGAGCCGCGGGTTATACTTGTCCATACGGATGCGAGCTGAATTCTTATCCAAAGAGAGCCTGTTTGATCCGTCCACCCCCTATCCAAGAAGGCGGCTCTGGGTTTATTCTTATTTTCTGAGTGCAAAGATAAGCAAATAAAATGAAACTACCAAATTTTTCTTTCAATTTTTAATAAATTTAGCCTTACTTCTTACAACTTCCACCTCATTTGCGTCATTTTTGCTGGTTTTTGTTATCTTTATGCAGTATTCTTGCATTTTTTCTGCCTCACTTGTTTCTTCCAAATAGAAATGAAGTTGGTCTCCCTGGTGACTTTCTGCTACGTAAGCTATCTCAAATCTTTGCAAAAAGTGATTTTTGTAATAATCCAGATCAAAGAGGTCGAGGATATGTTCGATGTATTTTACCGAGTTGATGTGCCCGTTAACATCTACATCATGATAATAGGTGTCAATGGTTCTCACCAGCTTGGCATCCTTGCCCATTTTCACTCTCGAACTTGCCTGGATAGGACAAGGTTTGTCCGAATCAATATATTCTTTGATAAGCCCGTCGTGAATTTCAAAAATATCAACAGGCTGTCGGGTTTCCGTATCAATCATTGCCCACACGCTCTTGCCGTAACCGTAAACCTTGGCTTCTTCTGATGATGATGTCTTGCCGCAGATTTTGAAATCTCGGGATGTGAAATATTTCATGGCACTCTCGCACCAGGTTTCTATCACAAAGCGGTCGTAAGACTTCGGCATCTCTGCCATCTCAATGGCCAGTCGGCTGAGAACCCATGTCTTGTGTTGGGGCATGAGGTAGTTCATGCCGAACCCGCGGTCGTTGCTGTGAAAATCGGCAGCATTGAGCAGATGATTTCCGAGATGCCCCATAAAGAGGTGGCTGCTGAAATCGCAGTGGAAAGGCTCCGAAAGAAATTCGTAACGCCCTACCTTATCTAATATTTTCTGTTCCATAATATCTGTCTCGTCCTTTTATCTTGTTGTTTGTCTTGTTGTTTTAAACCGAAAAAGCCCCCTGCTCCGCTAGTTTGAAGCCAGAGGAACAAAGGGCATCAAAATATAAAAGAAATCTATTCTTCTGAATTCTGCTTGAGATAATCAGAGATGGGTTCGTCAAAACTTCTCGTAACAGCGATTCTGCCGCTTCGGGTATACTGAAGGAGGCAGTTGTAGCTGTTAAGCTGCTGGAAGAGGTCGGCGATGTCTTCGGTAAGTCCTGCCAGAAGCACGGTACTGTAGGTAGGATTCACCTCCATCATGCGGGCATCATGCTTGCGGATGGTGCGCGAAACCTCTGGATTTTCAAGCAATACCGGAGTGGAAATCTTGAAGAGAGCCACTTCATGGATGAAGATCTGGTCGTCGGTGTAGTAATCGCTCTTCACCACGTCAATCTTCTTCTCTATTGCCTTGTTGATTTTCTCAATCTGCTCTTCAACACTCCAAACCGTGATGGTATACTTGTGTATATTCTTGATACTGCTGGCCGAAACATTCAAGCTCTCAATGTTTACCTGTCTGCGAGTAAACACGGCAGTAATCTGATTCAGGATACCGGCAATGTTTTCTGAGTAAACAAGCAATGTATATAATTTCTTTTCGTTGTTATTCTCCATTTTTCCAAATTTTAAAAATAATCGGTTACTTTTCGGAGTCTTTCCTTTTCGGAGGATGCTCCCTCATGAAGGAATTTACACCTTATTATATATAGCCGAAAGCTTTTAATAATTCAACTCAAGTTGCATCTCATCTACACTCTTGCCCGGCAGCGTCATCGGAACGATGTCTTCATTCTCCTTGATGGCGCACTCCAACAGGTAAGGACCCTTGGTGCTGATCATCTTCTCCACCTTAGCCTGAAGGTCCTTGCGGTCTATTACCACATCGTATGGTATGCCGTAGGCCTTGGCAATCTCTGCATAATGAGGATTCATCATGTGGGTGAAAGAGTGACGGCCGCCGAACATCAGGTCTTGCCACTGGCGAACGTTGCCCAGATAGTTGTTGTTCAGCAGAATCATCTTTACCGGTGCCTGCTGCTCCATGATAGTGCCTAGTTCCTGGATGTTCATCTGGAAACCGCCGTCGCCGAAGAAACAGCAGATGATGCGGTCGGGAGCTCCGAAGGTGGCACCGATGGCTGCCGGAAGGCCGAAGCCCATGGTTCCGAAACCACCACTAGTTACGATGCTCAGCTTCTTGGTAAACTTAAAGTAGCGGCTACTGATCATCTGGTTCTGGCCTACGTCGTTTACAAGAACTGCTTCATTATGAGTAGCTTCCGTTACCACGTTGGTCACCTCGCCCATAAGCAGCGGTCCCTCTGTAGGATGGATATCTTTCTCTATTACCTTCTCCTGTTCCTGCTGGCGGTATTCCTCGAAGGAGTCTCTCCACTCGCGGTGAACATTCTTGTTCAGCAGGCGGGTAATGGCTGGCAGACTCTGCTTGCAGTCGCCCACAACAGCCACATCGGTCTTGATAACCTTATCAATCTCAGCCTTGTCAATGTCCAGGTGAATAATCTTGGCCTGAGGAGCATACTTAGAAGGCACGCCTGTGATACGGTCGCTGAAACGCATACCGATGGCGATGAGCACATCACACTCCTGGGTCTTCATGTTGGTAGCATAAGAACCATGCATGCCGAGCATACCCATGTTGAGCGGGTGGTTGCTAGGCAGGGCAGAAAGGCCGAGCAGGGTTCTGCCGGCAGGGATATCTGCCTTCTCGAGGAATTCGATGAGTTCATTATGTGCACCGCCAAGCTCTACTCCATGCCCCACGAGGGCGAATGGTTTCTTGGCATTGTTGATGAGTTCGGCAGCTTCAGCCACCGCCTTTTCATCTATCTTAGGATAAGGTTTATAAGATGTAACCTTCTCACATTTCACTGGTTCCCACTCGCATGTAGCCACCTGCGCATTCTTTGTAAAGTCGAGCACCACAGGTCCCGGACGTCCGCTGCGGGCGATGTAGAAAGCACGGCTCACAGCCCATGCCACATCCTCGGCACGGCGTATCTGGTAAGACCACTTGGAGATTGGCTGGGTAACACCCACGAGGTCTACCTCCTGGAAGGCATCGGTACCCAGGGCACCTACGCCTACCTGTCCGGCGATGACTACGATTGGTGTAGAATCCATCATGGCATCAGCGATGCCGGTCAATGTATTAGTAGCTCCAGGACCACTAGTGACAAGAGCGACGCCCACTTCGCCACTGACTCGGGCATAACCCTGTGCAGCGTGAGCAGCAGCCTGCTCGTGACGTACCAAAATGTGGTCAAACATCTTCTTTTCACCTCTCGTATAACCGTACAGTGCATCAAACACTGGCATGATGCTGCCGCCCGGATATCCGAAGATGGTTTTAACATCCTCGTTTTTCAGGGAGCGCATCAGTGCTTCGGCTCCTGTTATTACTTCTTTTGCCATTTATATGTTATTATTCTGAATAATTCAAAAATTTTTCTTTTCTCAAAGACTCTAAAACTGTCTTTTCAAAGACTCTCGAAGACTAGTCGATGATTCTCACACCGCCCTTATCTGCCGAACTTACGCTCTGGGCATAAGCGCGCAGTGCCTTGCTAACCACGCGGTTGCGCTTAAGCGGCTGCTGTGGGCGTGCTGCGAGTTCCTCGTCAGATAGCTTCACATTGATGGAGCGGCTAGGGATATCAATGACGATGATGTCTCCATCCTTAATCTTGCCGATGTTACCACCTGCTGCAGCCTCAGGACTGATGTGACCGATGCTCAAGCCTGATGTACCGCCTGAGAAGCGGCCGTCGGTAATGAGAGCACATTCCTTGCCCAGGTGACGGCTCTTGATGTAAGAGGTTGGGTAGAGCATCTCCTGCATACCAGGGCCACCCTTCGGACCCTCGTGGGTGATGACTACGCAGTCGCCTGAGTTAACCTTTCCGCCGAGGATGCCTTCGCATGCATCTTCCTGAGAATCAAAGCATACGGCTGGACCCTCAAAATGCCAGAGCACTGGGTCTACGCCGGCTGTCTTTACTACACAACCGTTCTGGGCGATGTTGCCGAAGAGCACAGCCAGTCCGCCATCCTTGGTGTAAGCATGCTCGAGGTCGCGGATACAACCCTCGGTGCGGTCGGTGTCAAGACTCTCCCACTGAGCATCCTGGCTACCCATCTGGGTAGAGAACTTTCTGCCCGGTGCTGAATGGTAGATTCTGTCAGCCTCGGCATCAATCTCTGTGCCGGTAATGTCATATTTCTTCATCTGCTCATCGAGTGTTTTGCCGTCAACACGCTTTACGGTGCCGTTGATCAGACCGCCCTTGTTCAGCTCGTTCAGGATACCGAGGATACCACCTGCGCGGTTGCACTCCTGTACACTGTATTTCTGGGTGTTAGGGCTCAACTTGCAGAGGCAAGGCACCTTGCGGCTCAATTGGTCGATGTCTTCCATCTTGAAGTCTGCGCCAGCTTCCTGAGCTACTGCCAGCAAGTGAAGCACGGTGTTGGTGCTTCCGCCCATGGCGATGTCCAGGGTCATGGCGTTGAGGAATGCGTCGCGGGTAGCTATATTGCGTGGCAATACGCTCTCGTCGCCGTCCTCATAATATGCATAAGCGTTCTTAACTATCTGGCGTGCTGCATCTTTAAAAAGTTGGATGCGGTTTTTGTGGGTAGCAAGAATGGTTCCGTTGCCTGGCAAACTCAGACCGATGGCCTCAGTGAGTGAGTTCATTGAGTTGGCGGTAAACATACCTGAGCAGCTACCGCAACCTGGGCAGGCGCACTGCTCAATCTGCGTCATCTCCTCGTCAGAAACGCTTGTATCAGCACCCTTAATCATAGCTGTAATCAAGTCGGCGTTCTCACCCTTCCAGCGTCCGGCTTCCATAGGTCCACCTGAGCAGAACACGGTAGGAATGTTCAGTCGCATAGATGCCATGAGCATACCTGGTGTTACCTTGTCGCAGTTTGAGATGCAGATCATGGCGTCGGCCTTGTGAGCATTGACCATGTATTCTACAGAGTCGGCAATGATGTCACGGCTTGGGAGGGAATAGAGCATTCCGTCGTGTCCCATTGCGATACCGTCGTCAACGGCGATGGTATTGAATTCGGCTGCGTAGCACCCCATAGCTTCGATTTCCTTCTTGACGATCTGACCGATTTCATGAAGATGGGTATGACCTGGCACAAACTGAGTAAAGCTGTTCACGATAGCAATGATTGGTTTACCAAACTGCTCGTGTTTCATACCTGCAGCTACCCAGAGTGCTCGGGCACCTGCCATTCTTCTGCCTTCAGTGCAGACGCTACTTCTTAATGGATGTTTCATATCTTTTTTCTTTTATTTCCTTGCTTAAAAGGACTCTTTCGAGCCCATTTGTTATAATTTGCCTGCAAAGATACAGAGAATTTATGTAATAGCCAACTAATTTCGTATAAAATTTCAGAAAACTTCGTTTTTTTGTTAGAAAAACAAATAAAATGCTTACAATTTATCACAATAGATACTCATTTCTGCTGATTTTGTGCAAAAAAAAAAACAAGAAAGAGCTTATTAACCACACTGAACTCTTATCTTATTAAGATTACCTGACGAAAAAGTATAAAGCGAGGCGGCCAGACATGTAAGAAAGGTAAGAAGAAAAAAAATCCTCCTAAACCGAAGTTTAGGAGGATCTGGTCACAAGACCAAATATCTGAAACTACTTATTTCTTTATTCAGCTGCATTGTTATCATTGAATGTAGCAACACGGTTGAACTCAACCTGCTTGAAGAGCTTGTCAGTAGCACCCATACCCTTAGCCTGAAGACGATTTGCGCTAATCTTGTAAGTCTTAACGAGAATGTTCTTTACAGCATTGGCACGAGCCTCAGAAAGTTTCTGGTTAAGTTCCTTAGAACCCTCTGGAGATGCATAACCCTTAATTTCAACCTTAGCATCTGGATGATTCTTCATATACTGAGCAATCATCTCGATGTTTGGCATCTGGCTACGCTCTACTTTTGACTTACCTACAGTAAACAATACTGTTGGCTGCAAATTGGTAGCAGTAGCTGGCTTTACATACTTAGGAGCCTTCTGGCACTCATTGAGCGCATTCTGGAGATCATTGATCTGCTTGTCCTTAGCTGCGAGTTCAGAATCCTTGCTATTCAAGTCGTTGCGGAGGTTGTTGATCTGACCATTCAAACCATCAATCTCGTTCTGGTCGCGTGGAGTTACGATAGTGAAGTTGTGAGAGTTGTTAGAACCCTTGAACTTGTAGTTAACACCCACCTTAACCTGGAAAGCAGACTTGTTAACATCAAACTGGCAACCATTGCAAGCACTCTTGTTGTCGTGAAGGAACCAATTCATAGATGGCTCTACATATACCTGCCAAGCCTTGTTTGCGCCAAGGTTGAATGCGAAGTCAACACCTGCGTTAGCTGTGAGGGCATTGAGGTTGCCATTATGAAGATTGAAAGAGTGGTAACCGCCGATGCCTGCCAATGGGATGATTTCGAATTTACGTGGCTCACCCTTGTAACCCAAGAAGAGGTTTGTTGCATTGATTGTACCGATGAACTTACCGCTTGCACCACGAACCAAAGTCTTATGTGTATAAGGCAGGTTGCGGTTACGAGCATAGAGGTCAGCCTCTACAGCAGCACCCCAAACTGGAGTAAACCACTTTCCGAGACGTACACCTACTGAAGGATTTACGTTCTTGAACCATGCATTGTGAGTAGTCTTTGTAGCAGCTCCAACGTTTACACCAAGATACCAATTGTCAAAGAACTTGCTCTCCTGTGTAGTCTGAGCAGATGCAGACACTGCCATTACGGCAGCAGCAAACATTAATACTAACTTTTTCATTTTCTCTCTAAAATTTGATTGTATATAAATTACTTAAAACTTCATTTTCAACATGCAAAATAATAAAAAAAATTATTAACTACCAAATTTTTGGCCATATTTTATGCTGTAAAACATAAAAAATGGAGAAAAAGAACATTTTAATATCCTATTTCTCCATTCTATTTTACTCAAAATGAATAATCTGAGCCATTATTGGTTCTATCCGTTTCTATCAGAAAACATCTTCTGAAGAAAGCTAAAGTTCGAAAACCTGAGCGCTTCTGCCTGTGATGGTTACCTGCTTGTTGCCCAAGCCAGAAACCGAGAGTTTCAGCGTGCGAGGCAAGGCATTTACCACTTTAAGCCAGGTTTTGCCCGATTTAGAATCCTTCACCACACTGGTACCCACATATTTCTTCAGCGCATCCGGCAGACTGAGCACGGATGAGATGTAAAGGTCACCGGCAGACTGACCGAACATCTTCTGCATCTTGTAGCTCTCGCTCGCGCGTACATTATTATTATCAAAGTAAATCATGTCCGGCTGCCAGTTGCTGTATCCGTCCTTACACAAGAGAGGAGCATAGGATGTCATTTCTACCACATCGCCGTTGCGCTCCACATTGCAGAGGTGAATGCCCTCAGCCAGCGCATTGTCTACCGCATTGGCACCGCGAGATGCATATTCGCCCAGATAAACCTTAGGAGCATTGCGGTCGTAATGGTCGTAATAATCCTGATGGTTCAGGAACCAGCCCGGCTGCTCATAATAATGCTCGTCTACGGCATCTATCCAGCGCTTGTTTTCGCGAGCAATCTTCCAACCCTCAATATAATCGGAAGACGGAAAGTGGAACGGACCTACAGTACCCACCACCTCTATCTGAGGATACTTCTGCTTCACTGCCTTGCAGATCATCAGGTAGCGCTGCTCGAAATCGGTAGAGATGAGGTCTTCATTGCCGATGCCTATCATCTTGAGGTTGAACGGAGCCGGATGCCCCGCATCGGCTCTCATCTTAGCCCACTTAGAGGTGGCAGGATCGCCATTCGCCCACTCTACCAAGTCCAGCACGTCCTGAATATACTGCGGCATCTCGCTCATCGGGATTCCTCCCTGCTGACCAGCCACTCCGCGCTCATCTGCCACAGAGTTCTGACAAGGAACACCTGCCGCCAATACAGGCAGCGGCTCGGCTCCCATATCCTCGCACCACTGGAAATACTCATAGAAACCCAGCTGGCGGGTCTGATGGTATCCCCAGATGTTGTAGGCTGGCTTGCGATCTTTCTGCGGACCCACGCTCTCCTTCCAGTGGTAAATGTTCTTGAGCCCCTGACCGTGGAGCATGCAGCCGCCCGGGAAGCGCACAAAGCGAGGCTTCAGGTCGGCAATGGACTCGGCAAGGTCTTTACGCAGTCCATGACCCTTGTAAGTATCTTGTGGTTTGAGACTTACCAAGTCTACCGCCACTTTCTGCTCGCCCTTAGGTAAGATGGCGAACCGGATGTTCTTGCCCAGCTTGCCCTCCTTGGTGGTGGCTTCACTGGCGAGTTCGCCCTCATATTTATCGGTCACGATGAGCTGCGCCTTATATTCCTTCCAGCCTGCGCCCTGCACCTTGATCTTGGTCTGGCATACCGGCAATCCTTCCTGGTTTACGAGCGCTAGGGTGAGGTCTTTCTTCTTGGCATCGATGCAGCGGGCGTGCAGGTTCACCTCGTAGATGGCCGGCTGATGCTTACCCTCCTTGCCCTCAACAGCAGCGCCGCGACGTATGGCGATGCCGTCCCAACCTATATTATAAATAGGTGTAGCGCCCAGAACGGCGTAATGGGGATTGTTCTGGCTCATCCCGTTTTCGGTGGCGATGCCCTCTTTCTTTACCCCCACCCATGCCGTGGTGGCATTCCACTGGTGGCGGTGGTCTTCCTTGTTATACTCAAAGTCGCCGTTCTGCAACATTTCTGCAGAGAGTCCTCCGTCGGCAGCGCGGCTGATGTCTTCGAAGAAGATACCCATCAGCTTATTGGAGATACGGTGGGATTTCTGTGGATTGATGCTGAGGTTGGCAGAGATTTCCGAATCTTTCGGCAGATCGATGTGGTTGTCCTTGGCATAAGCTGCGAGGTCAGCATCGGTCTTCGGCATCGGCTGGGCGTTGAGTTTTGCCTCTTCAGAAAGGGCGTGGAACCAGGAGCGAATGTAGTTGAGATGTACTGCCGGCACCTCGAAATCGCAGCCCTGGAAGAGTTTTCCGCCTATGGTTGCGGTGTCGCGCTGCCAGAGTATCTCATCGGCAGAAGCCTCCAGCGTATCTTCCTTGAAGGTACGGAAATCGTTGCTTGCCTGTACGTATCGCTTGCCCTTGGATGTCTTGAGATAGATGTCGAAGTTGCCGTCATCCATCTGATAGGCAGCCACATTCTTCACGCCCTTTTCGCGGATGATGGGATAATCCTGCGGGCGCCAGGTGATGAGGTCTTCTGAATAGGCTACGGCAAACTGCGGTGCATGCTGGTTCACGCTCCAGAGTGCGCGCCATGTGCCGTCGTTAGCTTTTACCACGAAGGGGTTATACATCTTCTTTTCAGCTCCCCACGGACCGTAGTCGCTGGCGCAGAGCTGTCCTACATCCACCCAACGCTCATCGTCGGTGAAATAAGCCAGATGCAACCCCTGGTTGGGTGCTGGCGAATAGATGAATATCTGACAGATGGAGTCCTTGCCCTGTATGGTGTATGCAGGGGCATCTTTGTCTACTTGCTTCTGCATCTGCTGTCTGCTGACAGCCTGACTGGCACTGGCAGCTGCCACGAGCAGCGCCGACGTAAATACGTACTTTAGTTTTATCATGTTTCTATATTTTTAGATTAATATTATTTGTGTCTGTTTTACACTCTTTCTCTCGGCTTGATAAAAAGGCAGAGTGCATCACTGCACCCTGCCCCCACAAATTAGAGAGTTATAAAAAATCAAGTATGCAGTGACTTAAGCACTGCTTCTTTCTGAAATAATTATCTTCTTTCTAGCTGTAATATTCCTTCTTGCCGGCAGCCAGCGTATTCTTCATCAGCGAGCAGATGGTCATCGGACCAACGCCTCCCGGAACAGGAGTGATGAAGGAACACTTCTCTGCCACCTCGTCGAATTTCACATCACCATTCAGGCGGAAACCGCTTTTCTTCGTAGCATCAGGCACGCGGGTGGTACCCACATCAATGACTACGGCTCCCGGCTTCACCATATCGGCAGTCACGAAATCAGGACGACCGATGGCTGCGATGATGATATCTGCCTCCTGACACTCCTTCTTCAAATTCTTGGAATGAGAGTGGCATACGGTGACGGTAGCATCGCCATACTGCTTCTGCATCATCAGCTGAGCCATTGGCTTGCCTACGATGTTGCTTCTGCCCAAAATGACGCATTTCTTGCCGCTTGTCTCAATATTGTAATGCTGCAGCAGGGTGAGGATACCGAGCGGAGTGGCAGAGATGAAACAAGGCATGCCGAGCGCCATTCTGCCCACGTTTACCGGGTGGAATCCGTCTACATCCTTGCGGTAATCTATTGCCATGGTTACCTTCTGCTCATCGATGTGCTTAGGCAGAGGAAGCTGAACGATAAATCCGTCAACATCATCATCCAGGTTCAGCTTGTCTACACACTGCAGGAGCTCTTCTTCGGTAACATCCTCCTCATAACGGATGAGGGTCGACTTGAATCCACACTTCTCGCAGGCCAGCACCTTGTTCTTCACATAGGTTTCACTGCCCCCGTCGTGCCCTACGAGCACAGCTACCAGGTGTGGCTGCTTGCCTCCGTCGGCAACAATCTGTGCCACCTCCTGGGCTATCTGTTCCTTGATGGCGGCTGCCGTCGTCTTTCCGTCGATTAACGTCATTTTTCCTTTAGTTTATAATTTATAATTTATAGTTTACAGGGCATTCTTGCTTTATGGGCATTCTTGTCTATCGCAAGTTTGCTATACGGCAAAGCCGCTATAAACTATTAACTATCAACTGATTTACATTCCCGGCATCTTAGGCATGCCTGGCATACCCTTCATGCGGCCCATCATCTGCGCCATCTTGTTGCCGGTCATCATCTGCATCATCTTTCGGGTCTGGTCAAACTGCTTGATGAGTTTGTTCACCTCCTGGATGTTGGTGCCCGAGCCCTTAGCAATTCGCTGGCGGCGTGATGTGTTGAGGATGGCTGGATTGGTGCGCTCCTTAGGAGTCATACTCTGGATGATGGCCTCTACGCCCTTGAATGCATCCTCTGGGATGTCTACGTCGCGGATAGCCTTACCAACACCCGGAATCATCGCTGCCAGATCCTTGATGTTACCCATCTTCTTAATCTGCTGGATCTGGTTGTAGAAATCGTTGAAGTCAAACTGGTTCTTTCTGATTTTCTTCTCCAGTTTCTTGGCCTCTTCCAGGTCGAACTGCTCCTGTGCGCGCTCTACGAGAGATACCACGTCACCCATGCCAAGGATTCGGTCTGCCATACGAGCTGGGTGGAACACGTCAATGGCGTCCATCTTCTCGCCGGTACCTATAAACTTGATTGGCTTGGTTACCACGGTACGGATACTGAGGGCAGCACCACCACGGGTATCACCATCGAGCTTGGTGAGAACAACGCCGTTGAAGTCGAGACGATCATTAAATTCCTTGGCTGTGTTTACGGCATCCTGACCGGTCATGGAGTCAACCACGAAGAGGGTTTCGTCTGGACGGAGATGATTCTTGAGATTGCTGATCTCGTTCATCATCTGCTCATCAATGGCGAGACGTCCGGCTGTATCGACGATTACCACATCGTTGCCGTTGGTCTTAGCCTGCTGGATAGCATGGTCGGCGATACTGAGCACATCCTTGTTCTCTGGCTCGCTGTATACCGGAACACCCACCTGCTCACCCACTACATGGAGCTGCTGGATAGCTGCCGGACGGTAAACGTCGCAGGCCACGAGCAATGGCTTCTTGCCTTTCTTGGTCTTGAGCATATTGGCAAGCTTTCCGCTGAAGGTAGTCTTACCCGAACCCTGCAGACCGCTCATGAGGATGACGGCCGGATGACTTTCGAGCTTCAATGGGGCTTCTTCGCCGCCCATAAGTTCTTCCAGTTCATCGTGCACCAACTTGATCATCAACTGTCCCGGCTTTACAGCAGTAAGTACATTCATGCCGAGTGCTTTCTCCTTCACCTTGTTGGTGAATTCCTTAGCCACTTTATAGTTTACGTCGGCGTCGAGGAGTGCACGGCGCACATCCTTCATGGTTTCCGCCACGTTGATTTCTGTAATTTTTCCCTCGCCCTTCAAGATTTTGAACGAGCGTTCCAGTCTATCACTTAAATTTTCAAACATTTTTCTTTCTTTATATTTTTGGCTACAAAGATACGACTTTTTTCGAGAAAGCCAACTTGTTTATGCTTTTTTTTATCCCGTCGGCTAAAATAGCTGTCGCTCTGCCTTTCCCGAGTTCATTTCTTCAGTTTTCTCTTGTGCTTATTTTTCAGGATTCTCCTTCTTTTTCGATTTTGATTCAGCATCAGAAGTTGCTTTTTTCTCTTCTGTAGCCATTTCAGAAGAAGGATCTTTCTTAAAAGCCGAGACATCATACGGATTAGTCAATTCATACTTTTTCCCCGTTGCTTTTTCATAAGCAGCTACCACAGGATCCTTATGTTCCATTTTTTCAAATACCTTTTTAGCCTGTTGCAGATGCTTCTTATCACGTTTTCCCTGTTTATCCATCCATCCGAAAGCATCAAACCCGATGCCAGCAGATGAAGTTGGCAAAGAGTTTATCTTCTCCTGAATATCCCCTTCCATGTTTTTGATGCCTTCCTGATTCTTGCCCCAAACTGTCACTTCTCCTAATTGTTTGGCATCCGGCAAGAGAAACAGAGTATCCGGCAGTTCCTTGTACCGGATAGTTGCCTTCATAAAACCTGGTTTCGATACAGTTGCTGAATCAAACAGATAGCGCATCGTCCAATAGCCCCGATAATCTGTTCTTGCCCAATGATTATTATTGGTATGAATAAGTGCTTCACGAATAGGCACATGATTTTCTGCCGATGCGATGACACACGTTTTCTGCGCATAGGCTACCTGCCCTAACATGGCAAGCAATACTGTTAAAATCAATATGATACGCTTCATGCTTTTTCTCTGATTTATATCTTTTCTTTGTACCAGACAAATTACTTCTTATTAATATGAATCTGATACAAAAGTAATGATTAAATCTGATATTTCATTAAATTCCCAAAGAAGTTTAAGTTCATTTAAAGAGTAATGTAAAAAAATTAAGCGTCTATAACAGTTGGCCTATTTATATAGCATCATTCAAAGATATATAGTATCATTCAAAGGAAAGATATGGTGTTTTCAATACTAAGAAATATTTTTATAAGTAAAAGCATATAGTTTTTAGAGTTCTTGCATATAGTATTTTTAGTCAAAACACATAGTTTCCCAGATATTACCACTAGGCTCAGCAGCTCTGCCGAGCCTAGTCAGCAGGTCTGCCGACTGCAGTCAGCACATCTGCCGAGCCTAGTGACAAATCCCAGTAAAAGCAGTTCCGTTACTGCAGAAATAATTCACTTAATTCTATTGAATTCATTTGATTATTCTACTATTCCACGTAGCTCGATTCTCTTAGCCTCTTCAAGAAGCTTGATAGCATCTACATACTGAGCGATGCCCTGAGCCACCTCCTTGGCAGCCTTCATTGCCAGGACTACAGTCTGCGGACGGTGTACCACATCACCTCCGGCAAACACACCGCGACGGGTGGTCATACCGAACGGACGTTCAACAACTTTTACATATCCCTTCTCATCCACCTCGATTCCGGCAGTGGTAGAAACGATACGGTTGGCTGGTCTTGAACCGATGGCGAGATAGATTCTGTCGAATTTTGCTACCCTTTCACCCTCAGGAGTGTTCAGCACACAACTTCCCAGACGGCCGTTTTTGCCCTTCAGAAAGGCCTCGACGGTAGTTTTCCACTCAAATTTCACGCCTTCCTTCACAGCATCTTCATATTCGCTCTTGATGGCAGGCATCTCTTCCTGGGTCTTGCGGTACAGCACAGTTACATCGGCACCAAGACGGATAGCAGTACGGGCAGCATCCATGGCCACGTTTCCGCCGCCAATGACACCCACCTTCTCGCCGTCGCGCAGCGGAACCATGTCGCGGGTCAAAGCGCCTTCGTTATAGGCATTCACGTTATGCAGAAAGTATGTACTCTGGCTCACACCGTGGAGCTTTGAGCCCGGTGTAGAGTCCATGTTCTGAGGCACGCTGGTACCTGTGCCCATAAAGATAGCGTCGTAGCCTGCACGGAACAGACTGTCGATGGTTACATTGTTCTCGCCCACCATGCAGTTGGTTATAAACTGCACGCCGAGGGCAGCAATCTTAGCCACCTCATCGCGCACTACCGACTTAGGCAAGCGATACTCAGGAATACCGTACATCAACACGCCCCCCGGCTCAGCCTGGCCCTCGAAAATGGTAACGTTGAAGCCCTGACGCGCCAGATCGCCGGCTACGGTCAAACCCGCTGGACCCGAACCGATGACAGCCACACGGCCACGTGTTTTCTGTGGCAACATCTCGCGCGAGAGGTTCATCTTGGTATCAAAATCGGCAATAAACTGCTCCAGTTTGCCGATCTGTACCGGTTTTCCTTTCTTTCCGAGCACGCAGTTGCCCTGACACTGTTTCTCATGAGGACACACACGGCCGCAGATGGCCGGCAGGTTGCTCTTGGCATTGATGATACTCATCGCCGCACCCATGTTACCCATAGAGAGTTCGTGTACGAAATCAGGTATGTCGTTGCCTATCGGGCATCCCTTCTTGCACTGCGGAATCTTACAGTGTAGGCAGCGTTTAGCCTCCTCAATGGCCTCGCGGGTAGAAAAGCCCTCGTTCACTACCTGGAAGGCAGCAGCATCTGTCTGCTGTTCTGTTGTATCAGCCTGCTTAGCATCCTCATTCTGCTTAGCTGCTGTTTCTGTTGTATTCTGCTCAGGGACCTGCGCCTCAGCAGCATTCTTCATATTCTTTGTTTCTTTCTGTTCGCTCATAATAGAACTGCTCTCTTTTTACTGATTCTACAATCTATCCTTTGATTTGTGGGTGCAAAGGTACAAATAATATTTCAGAAATCGCCCCTATCTCCTTACATATTTTCATTTTGCCCCCTTTTTTCCTTATTATCCACCTGCTGGCGCCTTACCGGGGACGCACACCTGCCTAATCACTAATCATTAATCACTAATCGGGGTGGTCATTAAGGTCATTGGTCATTAAGGTCATTAAGGTCATTAAGCTTTTCCGCTTCCGGCAGCACATAAAAAAAGACCCTACATTCACATGCAAGGCCTTTAAACAACTTAAAAGGTTCTGCATTCACATGCAAAACACCAACAACTGGAGGGGGAAATAATATAAGGGCTTCCCCTCAAATCAACAATTATTTTTCTTTAATCTCAATATCTTCCTTCACATGATTACGTATCTTGGTGAGGAAGAGTTTCATACGCTTCGCATCCTTGTGGTCGATGATGTCGATGAGCTCAGCAAGTTCCTCTCTGATCAGTGCCACCTGGCCCGATGTGTATGGGTTGAAGAGGATTTCCTGCAGCAGGTAATCATCTTCGTTGAGCACGCCCTTGGCTATCTGCATGTGGCGCTTGAAGGTGGTGCCCGGAGCATCCTGGTGCTTCATCACTGCCGCAAAGGCAAAGGTGCTCACGAAAGGAATACTCAGCGAGTAGGCCACCGTCTGGTCGTGCTCATCAAATGTATACTCATGCAGACTCAACCCCAACTTCTGGTAGAGGTCCTTGAAGAATATCTTGCCCATGTAGTCACCCTCCTTGATGATGACTGCATTCTCCTCTGAAAGCTGGTTCAGATTGGCAAAGGTCGGGCCAAACATAGGGTGCGTACTCACGAAGCGGAAACCGCTCTTCTCGTAAAACTCCTGCAGTCCGGTCTTTACCGAAGCTATGTCGCTGATAATGCAGTCGTGAGAGAGATGTGGCAACACCTCTTCGAAGGCTGGCAGCGTATATTTCACCGTCACCGCATTGATAACCAGTTCGGGACGGAACATCTCAATCTCTTCCATCTTGGTGAAGCGATAACAGTTGTAGGTGAAGCGCAGTCGCTTGGCATCTTTCTCGTAAACCGCCACCTCGTGGTCGAAACTGAGCAGGTCGATGAAGAAACTTCCCATCTTACCTGCTCCCATAATTAATATTCTCATATTTTTTCAAGTGAAGAGTGAAGAGTGAAGAGTGAAGAACGAAGAATTCTACAGCATCGTTTGTTTAAACGAAAAACTACAGCAAAGAACCCTAGCCTTCAAAGCATTTGAATTCTTCACTCTTCGTTCTTCACTCTTCACTTAATTTACTTCTGGTTTAGGATTTCCAACTGCTGGCGGACACTCTCCTCATGGATGTGCTCGAAAATCTGAGCGGCAAACTCAGGGCTCATGCCGCAGAGGGCTGCCTGGGCACCACGCTTGTCGAGAATCTCGTTGTAACGGCTGGTCTGAACGATGGTCATGTTATGCTCCTTCTTGTAGGTACCAATCTCGCGGCAAACGCGCATACGCTTAGCCAGGAGATCCATCAGCTGGTTGTCGCACTCGTCAATCTGACCGCGCAGCTGGTGCAGACCCTCTGTAGAATAATGCTCATCGCGCACTACGAGGAGGCTGAGGATGTAATCCAGCACCTCTGGGGTAACCTGCTGCTTTGCATCGCTCCATGCATCGTCTGGGCTGCAGTGGCTCTCAACGATGAGGCCGTCGAAACCTAAGTCCATTGCCTGCTGGCAGAGAGGGGCGATAAGGTCGCGTCGGCCACCGATGTGGCTAGGGTCGCAGATGATTGGCAACTGTGGTATGCGGCGGTGCAACTCGATAGGAATCTGCCACATAGGAAGGTTGCGGTAAATCTTTTTGTCGAAGCTGGAGAATCCGCGGTGGATGGCACCGAGTTTCTTGATGCCTGCCTGGTTGATGCGCTGCAGGGCACCGATCCAAAGCTCGAGGTCTGGGTTTACCGGGTTCTTAACAAGCACAGGCACGTCTACGCCCTGAAGACTGTCGGCAAGTGCCTGCATGGCGAATGGGTTGGCAGATGTACGTGCGCCTACCCACAGAATGTCGATTCCATATTTCAGTGCGAGCTCTACATGCTCTGGGGTAGCCACCTCAGTAGCTGTCAGCATGCCTGTTTCTTCCTTCACCTGCTTCATCCAAGGCAAGGCTGTTTCACCGTTACCCTCGAAGCCTCCCGGTTTGGTGCGTGGCTTCCACACACCTGCGCGGAACATGTGGCAACCTTTGGCAGCCAACTGCTTAGCGGTAGTCATAACCTGCTCTTCTGTCTCTGCCGAGCAAGGGCCGGCAATGACGCAAGGGCGTTCCTGATCACTAGGAAAATTCAATGGTTCTAATTCTAATTCCATAGTCGTATATTTTTATTTTTTTACTTTTTTTCTTTGGGGACCAGCGATGGAATCGCTGAGAACGGGGGCGGAAAGAGGAAAAGCTCTTTTTACCTTTCAAAGGCCTTTTGCCTTTCAAAAACCTTCTTGATTCTTTCCAGAGCCTCTTTCATCTTCTCATCCTTGGCACAGAGGCTGATACGGATGTAACGCTTGCCGTTGGTTCCGAAGATGAAGCCAGGGGTGATAAAGACGCGTGCCTCATGCAGCACCTTCTCTGTCAGGTCTTCTACATCGGCATATTTCTCAGGTATCTTGCCCCAAAGGAACATGCCCACCTGGTTAGGGTCAAACTGGCAGTCGAGCACCTTCATGATCTCCTCGGCAATGTCGCGGCGGCGGCGGTAGTTCTGGATGTTGTTCTCGCGATGCCACTCCTCCGTGTTGTTAAGCATCGCCTCGGCAGCTGCCAGCTGTATGCCTCGGAAGCTTCCGTTGTCAATGTTACTCTTCACCTTCAGAATCCATGAGATGAAAGTCTTGTTGCTCGAAATCATCGCCACACGCCAGCCTGGCATGTTGTGGCTCTTGCTCAGGGAATTGAACTCGATGCAGCAGTCCTTAGCTCCCGGCACCTGCATGATGCTCATAGGGTGCTCGTTGAGGATGAGCGAATATGGGTTGTCGTTCACCACCACGATGTTGTGCTTCTGGGCGAATGCCACCAGCTTTTCGTAGGTTTCGCGCTTTGCCACACCACCTGTAGGCATGTTAGGATAGTTGGTCCACATCAGTTTTACGTGGCTCAGGTCCATCTTCTCCAGGGCGTCGAAATCGGGCTGCCATCCGTTATCCTCTCTCAGGTCGTAATAGATAATCTTGGTGCCCAGAATCTTGTTGATGGCGGTGTAGGTAGGGTATCCAGGGTTCGGGATAAGCACCTCATCGCCAGGGTTGCAGAAGGCGAGCGTTACGTGCAGGATGCCTTCCTTGCTACCTATGAGGGGCTGGATTTCGGTAGCCCAGTCGAGGTCTACATCATACCAGCGCTTATAGAAACCAGCCATTGCTTTGCGCAACTCTGGTATGCCCACCGTAGGCTGATATCCGTGTGCGTTTGGATTGTTGGCTACCTCGCAGAGCTTGTCAATGGTCTGCTTAGAAGGCGGCATGTCTGGACTTCCGATGGCCAGACTGATAATGTCTTTGCCCTCGGCATTAAGCTTAGCCACTTCCTTCAGCTTTCGGCTGAAGTAGTATTCCTGTATTTCCGTTACTCTATTGGCTGGTTGTATCATAATTTTCAATGAATAATTTATAATTAATAATGTATAAATGGGCTTTCACCCTCCGAACTGGCGAATTCTTCACTCTTCGTTCTTCACTCTTCACTTAATTTACTCCTTCTCCTCATATTCTCCCAACACCTTAATTTTCTTCACGAGCGGCGTAATGGCATCGATGCTCTGGCGGTATCGGGTCAAGTTGTCGAAGGTGATGTCTACGTAGAAGAGGTATTCCCACTCATGTCCGATATTTGGCAGCGACTGGATCTTGGTGAGATTGATGTCGTAGAAACTCAGGATGGTGAGCACCTTGGAGAGCGATCCCTTATCGTGAGCCAGACTGAAGACGATGCTCGCCTTGTTGGCCTTTTCGATGGGACGGAGCAGGGCTGCCTTCTGCGGATTGCAGACCACGAGAAACCGGGTGTAGTTGTGCGGATTGTCGTGGATGTCTTCCTGCAGCACCTTCATGCCGTACATGTGGGCGGCGTAAGAAGAGCAGATGGCTGCCCATCCCCTTACCTTGTGCTGGGCGATGTAGGCTGCCGAGCCTGCGGTATCTTCTGCCTCCACCGCCTTGAGGTCGGGATGGTTGGCTAGGAACTTGCCGCACTGCATGAGGGCTACCGGATGGGAGTGAACCTCCTGCAGGGTGCTCCAGTCGTCTTCTGGCAGACAGCAGATGCTGTGCTCTATATGGAGCTTGTGTTCGCCTACCACGGTGGTTCCGCTCTGCCGGAGCAGTTCGTAATTGTGGAGCAGGCTGCCCGCGATGGTGTTTTCAATGGCGCAGATGCCTACTACAGTAGGGTCGCGCTTGATGTTTTCGAACACCTCTTCGAAGGTAGCACAACAGATGATTTCAATCTGTTCGCCCTCGAAATACTGGTGGGCGGTAATGTCGTGGAAAGATCCCAGCTCTCCTTGAATTGCTATTCTCTTCATGTTCTTTTATCTTGTCTAATGTTACGAAAAACGGTCCTACTCAATAAGAGCGGGACCGTTTCGATGATTTCAAGAATCTAATATCCTAAGTTGAAATTTACACGCAACTTCCCGCTTTACAATTATTTGCAAAGTAAAAGTAATAGCTAAAAAAGAATGCGTTAAACTTCTTCATTGTCTTTACATTTTATATGTTACTCACTTTTGTTCTTTCCGAGCCCGTTTCTCCTTTATTATATAAGGAGCTTATCTGTGCTCAGATTTTCCCGAGTTTTTTCCTACACATCTTCATTATATAAGGAGCAGGGAGTGCTCGGATTTCGAGTCTCGACTTGCAAAAATCTCAACTCGACTGCAAAAGTAATATTTTTCTTTGATATTGCCAAACAATTTGATATATTTTTCTTCATTTTCCTTATATTTTATGTTAAAAAACATGTTTTCACCCGTTTTTTATCATCAGAATGCGGGAAAATGCAGAAAATTGTACTCAAAAGCTAGGCGCTAGGGAGAGACGCAAAATACCGGAATCCGTGAGGCAAGCCCCTTCCTTTATCTGCAATGTTCTCTGCCTTCAGCCTTGAATTCTCCTGTCAGCTCCCCTACTTTCTCCGGGTTCAGCTCCAGGTAGCGCTTCATGTCCTTTCCGGCACCATCCTTGTCGCCCATCTGCATCAGCAGATTGCCGCGCTTCAGGAGATTCGCGCTCAGAGAGGCTTTTACAGACGAGTGTTCCGCAGAATCCTTCTGTTCTGCCAATTCTTTCTCCTGCTCTACAATCTGCTGCGTCAGCGTAGCAAGCAACAGAACAGGGTTTATCTGATTCAAATCCATAACCTTATATTTTTACGAAAAGTTATTCTGTTGTATATCACGGAGTTAACCCACTTGACACCCTAAAACAGGGTGTCAAGGTATGAGCCACACCTTATTATAATTAAGGTGTCATTTACTTGATGGCCCCGATAATCTCAGTCACACTCTTGCATCCGTGAGCATCAAGCCACTCGTTGATTCCATCCTTCACCTTCTTCGTAACCGCAGGATCAATGAAGTTGGCTGTACCAATCTCAATGGCCGTAGCACCGCACATCAGGAACTCAATGGCATCCTTGGCAGAAGAAATGCCGCCCAGACCAACAACCGGAATGTTTACGGCATGAGCCACATCCCAAACCATGCGCAGGGCAACAGGCTTAACGCAAGGACCACTCAAACCACCCGTGCGGATGCTCAAGAGAGGCTGGCGCTTCTCAATGTCCACCGCCATACCCATCAGCGTGTTGATGAGCGAAACAGAATCGGCACCCTCAGCCTCCACGGCACGGGCGATGTCGGCAATGCTGGTAACATTAGGCGAAAGCTTCACGATGAGGGTCTTCTTATAAACCTTTCTCACCGCCTTCACCACGCTGGCTGCACCCTCGCAGGTTACACCGAAGGCCATGCCGCCATCCTTCACGTTAGGACAGGAGATGTTCAGCTCTATGGCAGGAATCTTATCCAGCTCGTTGATGCGCGCCGCACACTCGGCATAACTCTCAGGCGAATGTCCGCTCACGTTGACAATCATATTGGTATCAATATCCTTGATCTGAGGATAAATGTGAGCGCAGAAATACTCCACACCCTTGTTCTGCAAACCTACGCAGTTGAGCATGCCCTGAGGCGTTTCAGCCATACGCGGATAGTCGTTTCCCTCGCGCGGTTCCAGGGTAGTGCCCTTCACGATAATACCGCCAATCTCCTCCAGAGGAACGAAATCAGCAAACTCCAATCCGTAGCCAAAAGTACCCGATGCAGTCATCACAGGGTTCTTCAACTCCAAATCCTTTATCTTTACACTTAAATCAGCCATAATCTTCTGTTTTACTTAAAAATGTTTTTACAAACAAAGACAAGAGAATTCTCCGTTCTTCACTCTTCGTTCTTCGTTTCCAACGAAATCTTCACTCTTCACTTAGATTTCCCAAGTAAGTTTCTTGATATTGATGACAGGTCCATCCTTGCAGACGCACTGGTTACCCTCGGTAGTTTTCTCTACGCAGCAGAGGCAAGCGCCCACACCGCACGCCATCTTGTTCTCAAGAGAAACCTCACACTCCACGCCAGCCTTCTTGGCAAAGCGAGCCACACTCACCATCATCGGCTTAGGTCCGCAGGTAGAAATCATATCAAACTTCTCGTTCTCCAAAACAGAGTGGTTGGTAACGAAACCTACCTCGCCAGCCGAGCCATCCTCGGTAGTGATGCATACTTTTCCGATCTTGGCAAACTCATCCAGTTCGAGCAGATCTGTAGCCTTGCGTGCACCCAGCAGGAAGGTAACTTCAGCCCCGAAATCCTTGATGAGTTTTCCGAAATAGAGGAGCGGAGCCACACCTACGCCACCACCTACGAGCAGATATTTCTGGCTCTTCCCGGTAGGCATGGTGAAGCCGTTGCCGAGAGGCAGCATACAGTTGAGCACATCGCCCGCCTTGAGCTGTCCGAGCTGACGGGTACCATCGCCCACCATTGCTACGAGCAACCAGAGCTGATTATTTTCACGATCCACGAAATTGATAGAGATAGGACGGCGAAGCATGGTAGTAGGCGAATGGTCTACTCTTACTTCTACGAATTGGCCAGGCAAGATTTCAGGCAAAGGTTTCTCATCGGTAAGCTTAATCAAAACGTGCTTATCGCTAAGCGCCTCTACAGAAACCACCTTCAGGTCGAGAACATATTTTTTCATCTTATTGCTAATTTTTAATATGCTTATTATACAATGTACGTATATTATAATAGGTACGCGTAGCTTCCAGTTACGCCCACTTACGTTTTCTACGATGCAAAGGTACATCAAAAATCCGAATTTACGAAAAGAAAAGAAATATTTTTTCTTTATCGCCGCTCCTATGTGTTTGTTTTAGGGTTCTCCAATCCCTACTTTATTTCTTAGGAACGAAGGTTTCCCAGGTCTGATCATCGTAGAAAATACGGATTTCAGTAATCTTTCTTTGCGGTTTGTCTACATATTTTACCGCCGCTTGGGCGATATTTTTAGGTGTACGATTTACACTTTGCATTTGAGGCTGGTCAAAGAGCGAAGGAGAAGTAGGGGAGGCCGCGGCTCCTTCGGCTCCAAAATCGAGCATAGGCTCGGCAGAGGCGGCTCCAGAAGGCTGACTGCCCTGCTTCATCCCCTCAGCACCACCGGCTGCTCCATCCGTAATGCCCTGATGCATGTCTGCAGCACCCTCTTCACTGACACCCTGGGAAGCCTGGTTCTGATACATAGGAGGAGTACCGTAGAGTACCCAATAAACGTTTACCTGAGGAAAACTCTTATGGATGCCATCCACAATGCTGAGCGATGGATTGGTCTTCCCATTGAAAATATTGCTCAGCGTAGCGGTCGAGATTCCGATCATCTGAGCGAAGTTTTGCTGAGTGAGGTGCTGGTCCTCCATCAGCTGTCTGATTCTATCTTTCATGCTCTAAAATTTTTAGCGTTCATTTTTCTACTGATACGATGTTTTATTTCCGAACAAGCCACTTTTGGGCCCTTTTTCGGTTGATTTTACAAAGATAAAGCAAAAATTTAGAATAACCAAATATTTCTGAATAAATTTAGATTTTTAAACTTTAGGTTTCTGTTTATAAATTTGAATTCTACTCACTCCAGTGTTCGGTTTTTAGGTTTAGCTTTATAAATGTAAACCCATCAATCAAAATATATGACGAACCTTTTCTTTATAGATTTAGGATAAATCACTGGTTATTCATACAATAAACCGACTAAATAAAGGCATATAGAGCGGTTTATGCAATGTTTACCACATACCTATGTAAAAATCTATGGTTTATAAAATAACTAAAATACATAACTAACTGAGTTTCCGCTATTTACAAATTCAAAATGCAGCATGAATATTTATTCATTCATAACCATAAATGCCCTGTTTTATCTTTATTTTTATAAATATAAAACATAAATTCGTGTATTTAGTTTTCTTGCATTTATGTTTATAAATCGAAATCACACATTTTGATTTATGAATTTAAAAACGTAAACTTAGGGAATATAAACCTTAACAAATGCTAACGACCGATTTCAGACAACAGGAAATGGCAATTTTTTCCATTTCTAGCGTATTCCAGCCCATCGGCAAGGAAACGGGCAAATTCGCAAGTAATGAAGAGGGTTAATTTAGCTAAGTTACTGATAACCAATAAAGTTAAGTCTATTTCCAGGCGAAACAGGAAAATGGGCATCTAGCTCAAAAAATCGCTTAAATCCCCCATTTTTGACCAAAAATCGCCCAAAATGAGCCCAGGTAAGCGCCCAAAAAAGAACCGAAAATCTCCTATTTTGGGCAAATTTATAATGCTAAATGCTAGTTGGCTGCTTTCTGGAAACAGGCAGCAAAGAAGGGCGAAAACGGAAACGAGCTCCTGCCAAGAGAAAACTCTCAGCAGGAGCTCGCCTACTCTCCCCCACCTCGCCCTTCAGCATCAGTGAAGGATAAAAAAGATGAGTTCTTTCATCAGTTCACCCACCGGAGTGGATGGATTATCCAGTCCCTTTATCTTCGCATCCACCTCCTTAAACTTCTCAATAATCGCCATCACTTTCACGCCCGTATAGTTCCTCATTCCTGTAATATATTCGCGCGCCGCCCAAGCTGAGCGCAAATCCAGGAATTTTGCGAGCTCATTTTCGTTCTGCCTGTTGGGTGCATAATAAGCAATCATCAGGTTTTGGAAATAAGTAAAGAGCATCGGGAGAAGTGTGAAGAGTGAACCATTCTTCGGATTGCTGTCAAAATAATTTATTATCTGATTTGCCTTGAACACATCGCGGCTGATGATGGCACTTCTCAGCTCGAAGGCATTGAAGTCTTTGCTCACCCCTATTTCTCGCTCCACAATCTCCGGAGTAACACGCCGGTCATTCTCAGGAAGAGAAATGAGCAGTTTGTCGAGCTCGGAAGTGAGTCGGTGCAAATCTGCTCCCACATGATCAGCCACCATCTGGGTAGCTTTGGGTTCTATGGTTGCCTTGCGGGTCTTGAGATATGTCTCGATGAAGCCCGGCAGATTTCGGTCGTAGAGCTTCTTGCTTTCAAAAACCACACCCGCCTTGGCAGCGAGAGCAGAAAACTTTTTACGACTGTCGAGCTTGCCGTTTTTATGACAGAAAACAAGGATGGTTGTTTTTACCGGATTTTCGAGGTACTTCTCGAGCGCTTCCAAATTCCGCAAATTCTGAGCCTCTTTCACAACCACCACTCTATACTCCGCCATCATCGGGTAGCCCTTGCACAAATCTGCCACTTGCGCACCCGTAACATCTGCTCCGAAAACCACCGTCTGATTGAAGTCACGCTCCTCGGGCTGGAGCACATTTTCTGAAATGTAGTCGCAGATCTTATCTATATAAAAAGGTTCCTCGCCCATCAGAACATAGACGGGAGAATACTTCCGAGCCTTCAAATCTTTCATGATTGACTCGTAACTTATTGCACTTTTCTTTTCTACCATTGGATTTTTTTTTGTAACTTTGCACCCAGCAAACTCCGGGGGTGCAGACAAGCATTTGCTCCGCCTCCAGGTTCGCAGTTTTCTGAGGTGCAGTTTTCAGCTGCACTTCGACTGCAAAGTTACAAAAAATAAATTGAACTGCCTATATAAAAGAGGTAGTTTTTTGAAAATGAGGTATGGTTAAAAGAAGAAAAGAAACCATATCGAAAACAGAAAAGAAAGAAATATAACCCCTATATATAATAAGGTATAGAAAAATGATTCGCTTAAATTTGCCATCTTTCGACATCAAGGTTTCGGGCTCAAAACAGCATCCCCAGATACTGGATGTGCTGCGCCGGAAGTTCATCACGCTCACTCCCGAAGAGTGGGTGCGCCAGCATTTCGTTCATTTTCTCATCGAGCACAAGGGGTATCCTGCCTCGCTGCTCGCCAACGAAATCCAGCTGAAATGTGGCGACAAGGTGCTGCGCGCCGACAGTGTGCTCTACTCCCGTGAGCTGCAGCCCCGCATGATCATCGAGTACAAAGCCCCTCACATCCCCATCACACAGAAAGTATTCGACCAGATTTCGGTCTACAATCTTCTGCTCCATGTCGACTTTCTGGTGGTGAGCAACGGGCTGGAGCATTACATCTGCAAGATGGATTATGAAAGTAAAAAATATGTATTTTTAGAGACCATTCCCGATTATTCCGATTTATTGACATTATGAGAGCGTCGGGGAATAGTCCGGAAGTTTTTAAACAGAGCTTCCCCAGCCTTCAAAATTTACGAATTTCCGCCCAACCGGCCATCCGTTTTAGAATTCGCGAATTTTGGAGGCCTTTTTGAGCACTCCTTTTCCACTCCCTTTTTGAGCACTCCTTTCTCTCCCCATCCTCTTTCTCGCGTTATTTTTTAATAAAAAAAACATTTTCATTTTGTAGTCTCCTCCTTTTATACTATCTTTGCATAAGATAAGCTGCACTCGGCAATTTGAAAGCAAGCTTTCATTGCTCTCGTTTGCATTATCTTTGCAACTAATATATATATATTAAGGTATAGACTGCCTAAAAGAACAGAAAGAAATGGAGAATAAAAAGATAAAAATCGCCGTAGCCGGAACAGGATATGTAGGCCTGAGCATCGCTACCCTGCTCAGCCAGCATCATGAGGTGGTGGCAGTAGACGTGGTACCCGAAAAGGTGGAGCTCATCAACTCGCGCCGCTCGCCTATCCAAGACGAATACATAGAGAAATATCTGGCTGAAAAAGAACTCAACCTCAAAGCCACAACCGATGGAGAAGAAGCCTATAAGGATGCCGACTTCGTAGTGATTGCCACACCAACCAACTATGATCCGGTGAAAAACTACTTCGATACCTCGCACGTAGAAGAAGTCATCCGTCTGGTGATGCAGGTGAATCCCGATGCCATCATGGTCATCAAGAGCACCATTCCGGTAGGCTACACCGAAAGCATCCGCCAGAAGACGGGCAGCAAGAACATCATCTTCGCTCCTGAATTCCTGCGCGAGAGCAAGGCACTCTACGACAACCTCTACCCGAGCCGCATCATCGTGGGCAGACCGAACGATGACGAGCGACTGGATCAGGCAGCCCGCACCTTTGCAGAACTGCTGAAAGAGGGAGCCATCAAGCAAGACATAGAAACCCTGTTCATGGGACTTACCGAGGCAGAGGCGGTGAAACTCTTCGCCAACACCTACCTCGCCCTGCGCGTGAGCTACTTCAACGAGCTGGATACCTACGCCGAAATGAAGGGTCTCGACACCAAGGCGATTATCGACGGAGTGGGTCTGGACCCTCGCATCGGCACCTTCTACAACAACCCTTCCTTCGGATACGGCGGCTACTGTCTGCCGAAAGATACCAAGCAGCTGCTCGCCAACTATGCCGATGTGCCTGAGAACCTGATTCAGGCGATTGTGGAGAGCAACCGCACCCGCAAGGATTTCATCGCCGACCGCGTGCTGAACATGGCTGGCTACTACGATTATGCCAACCAGAACAACTTCAGCGAGGAGGAAGAGAAGCCTTGCACCATCGGCGTATACCGGCTCACGATGAAGAGCAACAGCGACAACTTCCGCCAGAGCAGCATACAGGGCGTGATGAAGCGCATCAAGGCAAAGGGCGCGCAGGTCATCATCTACGAACCTACGCTGAAAGACGGAACCACCTTCTTCGGAAGCCGCATCGTAAACAACCTGGATGCCTTCAAGCAGCAGAGCCAGGCCATCATCGCCAACCGGTATGACAAGTGTCTGGATGATGTGGAAGAGAAGGTTTACACCCGCGATATTTTCAGAAGAGACTGATCTGAGTTAAAAGTTAATAGTTAATAGTTAATAGTTGAAAGCTGGAAGCTGAAGACGAAAAATAGAAAACAATAATATTTATAATAAAGAGAAAAATAAGAAATGGCAAAATTAGTAATCAATTCCTACGAGGAATTTGCATCTCACCTCGGTGAGAAGTTAGGAGAATCAGACTGGTTGCAGATTGACCAGGACCGTATCAACAAGTTCGCAGACGCTACACTCGACCCACAGTGGATCCACGTAGACGTAGAGCGCGCCAAGGTAGAGAGCCCTTACCACAGCACCATTGCTCACGGTTACCTCACCCTCTCAGTACTCCCATACCTCTGGCAGCAGATTATCGAGGTAAACAACCTCAAGATGCTCGTAAACTACGGCATGGACAAGATGAAGTTCGGTCAGCCAGTCATCACCGGTTCACGCGTGCGCCTGGTAGCCACTCTCCACGACATCCAGAACATCCGTGGCATCTGCAAGACCAGCATCAAGTTTGACATCGAAATAGAAGGTCAGCGCAAGCCAGCCCTCTCAGGCATCGCTTCTTTCCTCTACTATTTCAACAACTAAAAGATGGCAGCAGGTAAATGGATTGGTGGTGTGCTCGGTTTCATCACAGCCGGTCCGCTGGGAGCCCTGGCAGGCTATGCCCTCGGTTCCCTCTTTGAGCACGGACTGGATGCGGTAAACCGCGACAGCGACCACCATTACAACAACGCCTACGATGCCTACAGCGGCCAGCAGCACAACGGCCGCCAGGGTTTTGGCAACCAGGGCTACAGCCGCCAGCAGAGCTATGAGGGAGAGCGAAACTCCTTCATGTTTTCGCTGTTGGTGCTCAGCTCCTACATCATCAATGCAGATGGCAAGATCATGCATTCCGAGATGGAGATGGTGCGCCGCTTCCTGCGTCAGAATTTCGGCGAGGCAGCCAAGCAGCAGGGCGAGGAAATCCTCCTCAAACTCTTCGAACAGCAGAAGCAGATGGGCATGCAGCAGTACCGTTCGGTGATACAGGACAGCTGTCATCAGATACGTGCCAACATGATGTATGAACAGCGCCTGCAGTTGCTCAATTTCCTCGTCATGATAGCCCAGGCCGATGGAGTTGTGAATCCCCAGGAGATTCAGGCACTCAAGGAGATGGCCATCCACATGGGGCTTTCTGCCGAGGATGTAGACCAGATGCTGAACCTGGAAAGCGGGGCTTCTTCAACCGGCAGTCTGGATGATGCCTACCGTGTTCTGGGCATCAGTCCTGACGCCTCAAACGATGAGGTGAAGGCCGCATACCGCAAGATGGCGCTCAAGCATCATCCTGACAAGGTAGCAGCCCTAGGCGAAGATGTGCGCCGTGCAGCCGAGAAGAAATTCCAGGAAATCAACGACGCCAAAGACCGCATTTACAAGGCTAGAGGAATCTAGAAAAAAAAAGACAGATTTCTCATCTGCCTGAAACGGGAAAAAAATAAAGAGGGTGTGTCATAAGTCTATGGCGCACCCTTTTTTTGTGTGTGTTTCTATATATTCTAGTTGAATCGTAGTCTTTCTTCACAAAGGGAATCTTATTATATTGTATAGAAACTTTACTTTACTTGTTTTATCGATAACAAAACAGCCCCAAAGCTCACAAAAGGGCATAGTTATCCCTGACGATAAAAAAAACAAAATTGAGTTTTATCGTTTTATACCCAAATATTTCTTCAAATTGAATCCCATTCCGAACAATCCTAGATCCATGTAAACCTTGTCCATTCCAAAATGCCTGAATCGCTTATAATGCATATCTGCCTTCATCTGCCCAAATACAGCTTCCGGCTCTATCGGTCGCTGGCTTCTGTGTTTCAAGCCCTCTTCAGACGTTAGTAGCAGGAAGGCTTCCTTTTTATATGCATTCAGTTTATGGTTGACATATATGGTTCTGTTGCCTTTGGATTTCTTGCAGAGACTTCCAAGCGGACATCCATCACATCGTTGTGCTCTATATAATGTAATGACAGACACATAGCCGGAGTCACTTTTCGTTTGCCGTTGTCCACAAGGTTCCATGTGTTGTCCCATGGGGCAGACATAATAGTCATCATCCCTGTTGTAGTAGAAGTTCGCTTGGTTGAAGGCATCCTCCTTGAAAGGCTTATGCTGTTCCTTGTGAAACCAGTTGTACTTTACATAACCCATCATCTCTTCCATCTCTAGGTACTCGTAGTTCTCCTCCGAGCCATACCCTGAGTCTGCGGTGACGCTCTTGGATTGCTTTCCATATCTTTTCTTGTACTTATCCAAAAAAGGCTTGAAGGTCAGGGTGTCTGTTGGATTGGGATAAAGGGCGAAATTCGTCCAATATTGATTCTCTGTCGCAATTTGAAGGTTATAGGCAGGCTTTGTCTGCCCATTGTTCATGGCATCTTCCTTGAGGCGCATGAAGGTCGCATCGGGATCAGTCTTGGAGTAACTGTTTCTCTCGCCCAGTATATCCAGTGATTTTTCATACTCGCGCAGTTTGTCCGAGGCTTTGAACAAGTGATCTATCTGAGTATTTAGCTTTTGCTTCTCTCTTCCTGTAAGCTTTGCCTTAGGAAGGTTCTTCACTTGCCTCTCACACAAACGTGCACTTCTCTCTACATCCTTGGCGAAAGTGGCTGGCTCGCTGTCTTCTTCCCTAATGTCACTCCCGCCATTCAGGCGAATTTGTTCTTTTATCTGAGCCAATGCAGCAGAGGTCTTTTCCAAGAGCTTAGCCCTGTTCTTTTCCACGGTCTTCTTCCATACAAACGTGTACTTGTTTGCTTTCGACTCTATCTTAGTACCATCAACATATTGTTCCTCCAGACTAATCACGCCCTTTTCAACCAATATGGAGACGACTGCATCAAAATAAAAGTCGATGCATTTAATCATATGATTGGATCTAAAGCGGTTGATTGTTGCGAAAGATAATTGCTTACCTCCACAAATCCACATATAGCGAACATCGTATTTAAGTGCGTCCGCTATGCCACGACAGGAATAAACGCCATTGATATAGGCAAAAACAACTAAACTTAGAAGCATCTTCGGACTGTAAGGAGGAGCACCAATCCCATCATAGGTATCCATGAGAGGGTTGATGTCCATACTGCGAACAATACGATCCACCATACGAACTTTGCTGTCTTTTGGCACATAATCATCGAAAGAGTTAGGAAAAAAGCTCAATTCGTGCCGAGTTTCAGATTTTATTTGTATCTTTGCCATACTTAAAGAAGTTTTCTGCAAAAATACAAATCTTTTGCGGAAAGGCAAAGCCCGAGCTTGTGAAAGTTTGGGCTTTGTTGTAAATAAAAATGTTTTTTAAAGATTTCGTATCTGTGAAAAGGCAAAAAATAAAAAGGGGTGCGTCACAGACTTATGACACACCCTCTTCATTGTATCTTTTAATCCTCATCCTCAGTCTTTCTTCTGCGGATAGCGCGCTTGCGCTTTGGCTTCTCCTCAGTCTTAGGAGACTCAATCTTAACACCAGCCAATTCTGGGTCGATGAGGATACGGCCACAATACTCACAAGGGATAATCTTCTTGTGCATCTTGATATCGAGCTGGCGCTGAGGTGGAATCTTGTTGAAGCAACCGCCACATGCATCACGCTGCACGTAAACGATACCCAAACCATTGCGGGCACCATTACGGATGCGCTTGAAGCTCTGGAGCAAACGTGGCTCAATCTTCTTCTCGAGCTCGAATGCCTTCTCCTTCAAATTCTCCTCTTCCTCACGGGTTTCAGCCATGATAGACTCAAGCTCAGAACGCTTCATTACCAAGCCCTTCTCGCGGTCTGCCTTCTGGTCCTCAGCCTTGTGAAGGTCGTACAGGCGCTCGTTGATTGTCTGCTGCGCCTCGCGGATCTTCTTGCTGCAAAGTTCGATTTCCAGCTCCTGGAACTCGATTTCCTTGCTCAAAGTATCATACTCGCGGTTGTTGCTAACCATTTCGAGCTGCTTCTTATAACGCTCCACGCTAGCCTGAGCCTCCTCAATCTCGTGCTGCTTCTGATCGATGGCGCGGTCAAACTGCTCAATATCGGTCTGGATTTTCTCGATACGGGTGGTAAGACCAGCAATATCGTCTTCCAAATCCTGAACTTCGAGAGGCAACTCACCTCTCAACGCACGCTTTTCATCAATTGCAGACAAGGTGGTCTGAAGCTGATAGAGAGCCTTCAACTTCTCTTCCACTGTCAAATCTGTAGGATCTTTCTTTGCCATAACTTTATTTTTTTTAATGTTGAATGTTAAATGTTGAATGTTGAATGAGGCTTGCGCCCTTCCAACCTATAAATACAATATCGGATTCGTATTTATCTCCGAGATGCAGCATTTGGCATCAGGGAAATTCTCCAGGATGATGCTGCGGAAGATTTCGCCCGTAAACTGCTCACTCTGATAGTGGCCGATGACGCAGATCTGAATCTCCTGCTCGTGGCCGAAATACTCGTGATAGCTCATCTCGCCCGTGATGAAGGCATCGGCACCTGCCTTGATGGCTGCGTCGAGCAAGAAAGCACCTGCTCCACCGCAGAGTGCCACCTTCCTGATAGGACGTCGAAGCAACTGGTTGCACTGCACGCACTCCACGCCAAACCGCTCCTTGAGCATCAGCACCAAGTCGTCGGCTGCCAGGTCCTCAGCCACCTCTCCGATGACGCCCTCGCCGCCCTTCACGCCGTCCACTTCCTTCTCGCCTGCAAAGAACTGCACGTTTCGCAGTCCCAGTTTCTCGGCAATCTTGAAGTTCACGCCGCCCGCAGCCGCATCCATGTTGGTATGCATCGCCACGATGGTAATATCATTCTTAATCGCCTTGCGCACGGTACGCTGCACGTAGTTCTCGTCCGAAATTCTCGCCAGTTTGCGGAATATCAGCGGATGATGGCTCACGATGAGGTTACATCCCTTCTGGATGGCCTCTTCAACCACGGCTTCAGTAACGTCAAGACACAACAATGCCCCTGACATTTCTACCGCCTCTGTCAATCCAACTTGCAGGCCGGCATTATCATATCCTTCCTGCAAGGGCAGAGGCGCGTAATGTTCAAGGGCATCAACTACCTGTTTAATTTTCACGCTCCTATTCAATATTTATTTTTTTAGACTGCAAAGTTACTCATTTTTCCCCGATTTTATCTCCATACAGCCCTCCGTTTAAACTTTTTTAATACAAAGTTTCGCTTTTGCGCAAAATATTTCACAAAAACAGCCGATAGTTGTAGATTTTTTATTAATTTTGCAAGCATACTTCATAAAAGCAGAACGGAGCCGTCCCCAAGGAAAGGTTCCCGATGAAGAACAGAGTATAATAAATTGGTTTAGAACATCGTATCATAAAATAGTATAGCTTATGCATCAATCTACATTACCCTGCGATTTCGCACTCCCTGCCGAATGGGAGCCACAGAGCGCCATCATGCTCACCTGGCCACATGCCGGCACCGACTGGAAGCCGTATCTGCCAGAAATTACAGATACTTATCTCGAACTGGCAGATATCATCACGCGCTACGAGCAGCTGCTTGTAGCTACACCCGATGTGCCTGCCACCCGATACCAGCTCAAGAAAAAGCTCTCTGCCGAACAGATGAGCCGCGTGCTGCTCTACGAGGTAGAAAGCAATGATACCTGGGTGCGCGACCACGGCCCCTTCACCATGGTGCTGCGCAAAAAGCAGAACACCTGGATGGTGCCTTACCGCATACTCGACTTCAAGTTCAACGGCTGGGGCGAAAAGTTCAGATGGGAGAAGGATAATGCTATCACCCTGCAACTATACTATCAGGCAGCCTTCAATGCCAATATAGAGAACCACCAGGGCTTCGTGCTCGAAGGAGGCAGCATCGAGAGTGACGGAAAGGGTACACTCTTCACTACCTCACAGTGCCTGCTGGCGCCTCACCGCAACCAGCCGCTCGACCGCGACAGCATCGACCATCTGCTGCAGACTTTCTTCCAGCTCAAGAGAGTCGTCTGGCTGGATCACGGCAATCTGATAGGCGATGATACCGACGGCCACATCGACACCATCGTGAGAGTGGCTCCGCACGACACCTTATTATATGTAGGCTGCGATAATCCGGAAGATGAGCAGTATGAAGACTTCCAGGCGCTGGAGAAGCAGCTCAAGGGCCTCTTTACTTGGGAGGGATATCCTTACCGCTTGCTCAAACTGCCGATGCCCGACCCTATCTATGATGAGGGCGACTGCCTCACCACCAACCCGGAGAGCGAGGGCGACCGCCTGCCTGCCACCTATGCCAACTTCCTGATACTGAACAAGGCTGTGATTTATCCAACCTATAATCAGCCGGAAAAGGACGAGGAGGCACGCAAGCAGATTCAGCTCGCCTTCCCCGACCGCGAAATCATCGGCGTAGATTCGCAGACCATTATCCGCCAGCACGGCAGCATCCACTGCATCACCATGCAGTTGCCCGAAGGCGCCCTCAGAGACTCAACATTCCACATTTAACATTAAAAATTTAACATTAAAAGTAAAAAATGAACGTCGGTTTATTACAACTTCATAATACGGCAGATATCGCCAACAACAAGCAGCGCCTGGCAGAAGGCATCATCGACCTCGCCCATCGCGGCGCAGAACTCATCGTGCTTCAGGAGCTTCATAACTCCCTCTATTTCTGTCAGGTAGAGGATGTTGACCTCTTCGACCTGGCAGAGCCTATTCCGGGTCCTTCGACCGATTTCTACGGCAAGCTTGCCAAGGATCTCGGCGTCGTCATCGTCACCTCCCTCTTCGAGCGCCGCGCTCCGGGTCTCTACCACAATACGGCGGTAGTGATGGAGAAGGATGGAAGCATAGCCGGAAAATACCGCAAGATGCACATCCCCGACGATCCTGCCTACTACGAGAAGTTCTATTTCACTCCGGGCGACCTCGGTTTCCACCCTATCCAGACCTCTGTTGGCAAGCTCGGCGTGCTGGTTTGCTGGGACCAGTGGTATCCCGAAGCAGCCCGTCTGATGGCGCTGCAGGGAGCCGAAATGCTCATCTATCCTACCGCCATCGGCTACGCTACCTATGATACCGAGGAGGAGCAGCAGCGCCAGCGCGAGGCGTGGACTACCGTGATGCGGGGCCATGCCGTAGCCAACGGATTGCCGGTCATCGCCGTAAACCGCGTAGGTTTCGAGCCTGATCCTAGCGGTCAGACCGAGGGCATCCAGTTCTGGGGCAGCAGTTTCGTAGCCGGTCCTCAGGGCGAGCTCCACTACCGTGCCAGCGATCAGGAAGAAGAGAGCCTGGTGGTAGATATCGACCTGAAGCACAGCGAGAATGTGCGCCGCTGGTGGCCATTCCTCCGCGACCGCCGCATCGAGAACTACGGGGATATCACCAAGCGATTTATCGATTAACCCATTTTTGCCGGAAATTCTGAGAGAATATCGGGATTCCGGCATACATATATATATAAGGTATAGATTTTCAGGATAAATGGAAAATTTGGAAGTGATGGTGATACTTTTCATCATCGTGATTTTAGGTTACGTCGCCTGCAAGTTGGGATATATGGGCGACAAGTTTGACAAGAAGCTATCCAGCATGGTGGTAGATATCACCTGTCCTCTGCTGGTACTCTCGTCAGTAATGGGCGATGAGCTGCCCGACCGCACGCTCATCCTTCCCCTCCTGGGCGTAGGTTTCCTTACCTACATCCTTTTGCTGGTATTCGGTTTCTGGGTGCCGCGTCTCATCACGCGCAATCATGATGACCAGGGCATGATAGGTTTTGCGCTGATGTTTGCCAACGTAGGTTTCATCGGCTACCCTATTGTTTCAAGCATATTCGGTCCGAAGGCCATTTTTTATGCCGCGCTGCTCAACATGCCGAACACCTTTTTTATTTTTACGGCAGGTGTCATGCTCATCAAGGGCGAGTACAGCGTCAAGCAGTTCAATCCTAAGGTGCTGTTTTCTCCGGCTCTTCTTGGTGCCTTCGTTGCCGCCCTCCTGGTAGCTTTCGGGGTTCATACACCTGATATCATTGCGCGTCCGGTAACGATGGTGGGCAACATAACGGTTCCGGCAGCCCTGATGATTATCGGTTCCTCGATGGCTAAGTTGCCGGTGAAGGAGATTATCGGCAGTACTAAGGTATACCTCTCCTCGTTCTTGCGTCTTGTGGTAGTACCTCTGAGCATTTATTTTCTGTTCAAGGTATGTGGTGTAAGCAATCAGGTCAACGACATCAATACGGTTGTCATTGCGATGCCCGTAGCGAGTTTCGGCACGATGTTCTGTCTGAAATACGGCCGCAATCCTTCGCTCATCACCGAGATGACGTTCATCACCACGGTTGGCAGCATCATCACCATCCCGCTCATCACCCTCCTCTTTTCGTAATGCAGGAAGGGTGAAATGCCTGGCGTACTTGCGTATCTTACTGCAATGACACCTTTTTTACGCATTGAACGATAAATAAATCTCCATTTTTTCGTTATTCCCCGTTTTTTGCTTATCTTTGCAAATAAATTTGGCACGAAGAAATCCTTTTTACCAATAATATAAATTAGAAAAAATGAAGATAAACAACAGTACGAAGAAAAGCCTGCTCATCATCGCACTCGCGATGGCCAGCACTACTTGCCAGACACAGGCCGCCCCGATAGAACATATCGGCGACAGATACATCATGCATATTCCAGAAATGGAACTCACAGGCGAAGAATCACTCCTCGATGTGCTCATGATGTGCCCGGAAGTCATCTCATTCGACGGCAACAACATCATCGGCGGAGATCCATTCGCCAACCTCTACGGCAAGTTCGTCATCCGTATCGACAACCAGGAATACGGACTCGATTACGCCACCTTCCTCCACCATTTCAAGGCTCGGGAGATAGAAACCATCAAGGTGTGCCAGAACGCCGAAGTGATGAAGGGATGCAGCAGTCTGAAGAAAGTCATCGACATCACACTGCGCAAGAAGGAGAACGGAACCACCGGCAGATGGGGAATCTTCGGTGATACCTACGGTGGCGCAAAAGGCATCGTCAGCGTCATAAGCCAACAGGATAAACTCCGCGTGCTCAGTCATGTAGAAGGCAACTTCCAGCGCAACTCCAGCAGCGATAAGGACGCCTACCAGGGCATCTCAGGCACCACCGTGAACCACTACTCCCACGAGGGTGCCAAGCTCAATCTGCTCTGGACGCCTACCGCAAAGGATGTGCTCGAAATAGATGCGATGCAGACCTATACCCGCAACCATTTCACCCACACCCCGGCCGATTACGTGCGTGCCTATCATCTGCAGGCCGACTATACCCACACGCTCGCCGACAACGGCTCCAGCATCCTCTTTACCCTCGGTGCCGAGCATATCAGCGACAACGGCCGTACGCTGGAAGAAAACCAGACTGCGCCCTACCAGAACCACTCCACCTACCCCTTCATGGTGGTAGAATACGCCACTCCGGTCATCACCCCTGATCTCTGGATTACGGCAGGTTTCGAGGGCGGTCTCTCCATCGAGAAGAACTGCATCGCCGATTACATCAACCATTCCAACTACCAGGATTTCTACGCCCAGCTGGATTACAACATCGGCAAGTGGGGATTCATGGCAGGCGACCGCTTCCGCATCATCAACTTCCGTCCTAAGCAGATTGCGCCGGAAGAGCACTGGAAGCATACCACGCGCAACCATATCTACTCGGCGAGCGCCTATTACCGCTTCACGCCGGGTCATACCCTGCAGGCCACCTACTGCCGCCGCATCTTCAATCCCGAGTTTGGCGATTTCGTAACCGCGGGCGATATGGAGGGCACCTGGCAGCCGGTTTATACCGCCGATATCGGCAACAGCATGGCGAATGTGGTAGAGCTCAAGCATACCTACAGCCGCCCTGCCTTCGTGCTCAGCACCTCGGTGAAGAACATCCACCAGCACCTGCTCAGTGCCATCCACGACAATACGCTCGGCATCGGCTCCACCGCCTTCTGGCATCAGGGCATCCTTCGCCTCACAGCCGGAGTCAACTACTTCTGGCAGCGCAGCGAAATCCCTTCAGAGGAGGCTCAGCAGCGCAATGCAGAGTATAATCATTTTGCCGTGTTCAAGTTGGCACCGCAGCTCACAATGGCCGATGGCTGGCGCTTTACGGGTAACCTCATCTGGTGTACCCGCCGCCGCAGCGAAGCCTACACCCCGGCTAATCTCTATGCCGAAGTAGGGGTATACAAGAATCTGGGCAAGCACTGGACGCTCGAAGGCCGCTTCCACGATATGGCGAGCCAGCACTTCGGCAATCGCGCTGCCACCATCGGCTGCACGTATTATTTTTAACTTGAGCTTTTAACAATCTTTTTCTAAATCAGAAGCAAGATTTCTGTTCCTTTCTCATTTTATTATCAGAAAGAAGAAAATTTAAAAAAAGAAAGGAACATTATATATGAGAAAAATTGATTTCAAGAAGATTGGGCTGGCAGCGATGATGCTCCTGTCGGGCCTCACATTCCAGTCGTGCGATAACGATAACGATACCGACTGGGACCGCGTTTTCCCTAACGCACTGGTAACCGTGAAGAAGAGTGGCGATGCCTGCTATCTGCAGCTCGACGACAACACCACGCTGCTCGCCAAGAACCTGAAACCAACCATCTTTGACGGTAAGGAGGTTCGCGCCCTGGTCAACTACTCGCAGACCTCGGAGAAGAGCGAGAAGTATAACCAGGTGATTCACGTCAACTGGATAGACAGCATCCTGACCAAGAAGCCAGTTCCTTCGCTCGGTTCTGATATCCTGAACAGCGAGAAGTATGGCAACGACATGGTCGACATCGTTCGCGACTGGGTAACGGTAGCCGAAGATGGCTATCTCACCCTCCGTTTCCGTGCTCTCTGGGGCGGTCAGAAGGTGCATTACATCAACCTCGTTACGGGTGTGAATCCAGAGAATCCTTACGAGGTAGAGTTGCGCCACAATGTTAATGGCGACCCTCAGAACTACTGGCGTGATGCCCTCGTAGCGTTCAATCTGAACGGAGTAGTGCCTGATACCGGAGGCAAGACGGTGAAGCTTACCATCCGCTGGCGTTCCAGCCAGGGCTACAAGAAGGTAGATTTCGACTACTGTTCGCGCAAGCCTATCAGCAGCCCGAAGATGCTCGAAGGATACAGCCAGGAAGGAAGAGACATCCGATAACGCAGAAGAAAAGCAGATAAAAGCAAAAGCCCCGATGCATCACGCACCGGGGCTTTTTACTTTTTTACCTTTAAAGGCTGCTGCAGCTAGTTACACCGAGTGTGGTAGCGATAGCTGTGAGAAAGGAGATTGCAATTTGCAAAATTGTTTTCCAGGTACTTGCTTTCATAATCTTTAATTTTTAAATGTTAAGTATTAAATGTTGACTTGGTTGGGGGGTTGCCCTCAGGCGAGGGCTTTATTCAAGCCCGCCGCCTTCCTGCGTACCGCCGCCGGTAGTTCCGGAGCCGCCCTGACTGGTGTCGCCGCCCTGTTCAGTGCCGCCTGAGGTACCACCAGAGGTGCCACCCCCGTCGGTGCCGGTATAGCCGCCGTACTCCTGAATCTTGCACTTCTTGCGCAGTTCCGAGTTGCTCCAGCTTTTTGTGTTTCTCACAATCAGGTGTACACCCTCTACGCTGGCAGCCGTTACCTTCTCCTTGGTATCCTCCGCCTTCGAAGTCATACCGATGGAGAACAGGCCGAGGTCAGAGAGACGCACACTCTTACCGTCGAGAATCAACTCCTGCAGATGGTCGAGTGCATCCATCAGCACACCGTGGATAGTACCTCGGGAGTAAGGCGAACCGTGGTCAGAGATGTGGGATACGAATCCCTCGAAATTCACCTCGCGGTCGGTTACCGCTGTGGCATACCACTTTTTCTTACCAGCGTTCTCGCCGCTCTGTGGGGTACGCTGCAACTTACGATACTTCAATGTTCCTTTCTGTTCCATGATATTAAAATATTAAAGGGTTAATATAAATGTTGAATGTTGAGTGTTGACTTGGTGGGGGTGCGCTTTGTCGAGTGCAGCCTTTCTTGAATCACAGTGCAAAGAAAGTGCAAACGAGAACAGAGCTAAGCTTGCTTAAGCTTTGTCGAGTGCAGCCTTTCTTCGAAACTGCGTTGCAAAGGTACGGCAATTTTCTGATACTACCAAATTTCACCCTGCAGAGTTATGTTAAACGGATTTAACATTTCGGGTACATCCGGTTAATCTTGCCAACTCATAATTTATCGTGCGAGAAAACTATGTGATGTAAAAAGTTTCTCTATGCTTTCTCATCCCGAAATCAACAGGAAGCAAGAAATCCATCATCATCCACCGAACCCATTTTCACCCCAAAAGCGTGACAGTTGTGACGCCTCTCTCAATCCTTCTCCTCTCATTCTCCCTCCATCCTGTTTTGTAAAGAAAAAAGGAATATCTCTAAACCTGATTTCCTATAATCTTCTGAACTTCGCAAGTAAGCTCCACACACTCTAACAGGGTGCCGAGTAGTTACTTCATTTTTCATCCTTTAAAATCAGTTAAAAAATGGGTGCTCCACATAAAATGTGCAAAAGCATGATAGGATTCCCTCATAAAATGTGTATATTTGCAGCGTTATTCTCTCATAAAATGTGGGATAATAGATGATTATTCCCTCATAAAATGTGATTTTAAGATACGGATTATGGAAAGATTAGCTATCAATGAACTTCTGAAATGGAAGAATAAATTGGGTTACAAACGTACCGCTCTATGCGGTAAATGGTCTCGAATTTTATTCGATACAAAATTAATCTTTTCTCACGAAAACACAAAAGAAATCCCTTAAAAACTTGCATAAAAGAGAAATATTGCTTATTTTTGCAGCAAATAAAAAGAAAGAACGATGGCAAAAGAAAATATAAGCTGGGACGAGACATTGAAGCTAAGCAATATACCAACAATTATGGTTCTGGCTTTTACAAAAATCTCAGTCAAGATTTGAAAAATGAAATGCCTGGAGTGAAGGGATTCTCGCCAACCAACTTGAAGTACATGAGCTACTTTTATAAGCTCTATGCTCCATTGGCTGCAAATCGTCAGCAAGCTGCTGACGATTTTGAAGAGGACTTGTATAAAACAGATATTCAGCGAGTTAGAGATAAAAAACAAAATCGTCTACACGGTGTAGACGATTTCAAAATTCTATTCTTTATTCCATGGTTTCATCATCAACGTATCATCGACAAATGCAAGGATGATGTGAACAAAGAGAACTTATCCATAGCAGAAATGAGCGGTAAGAAACTCGACAGGTTCCGCAAGGTCTGCGCATCGGTACACTTTATTCCTCCTCGTCTCTACGCCTCCTATGCCACTTGTAGTCATTGTACAATACCCACAGACCGCCTCCCCCAGAGAAGAGACAGCCCACTACTCCCACTATCTGACAATATGTTTCAGATGGCACCCTACTTGATACTTTCGGATGAAGAAACATATCAATGCCGCCACACGCAAAAATCAGACACAACAGGTAAAACTTAATTTTAATCGATATTTTCTTCCTATAAAAAAGGAAACAAACCAAAGAAATACCTACCATTAACATTAAAAATAATGAAGATATTCTCCCAAAAGTAAATTCTTCATGCCTCAATAACCTAAGGCATAGCGTAAATATGGAAACAGTAACCAATACAAGACCAACTACATAACCTATCCAAATCACTTTTCGATTATCTTTAGAATCGAAAAGTGAATCCACGTTCTTCCAATATTTATCCATATCTTTCATAAGCCTAGCAGTTACTAATCACGATGCCTTGGTTCCGGCTCCGCCACCATTTCCGGCTCTTCTTCCGGCAATTCATATCTCCTGATATGATGATCTTCCAGATAGATATGATTCAGCGTAAAGGCGAGCGACTCCAGTGTCTTCTCCCTTACCGCCGGCTTCAGTTCACATTCCCATATCACGATGGTATGCCATCCCATTTCAGCCAGCCGGTGCAGCACCTCATGGTCCCTCTCCCGGTTCCTCCTGATCTTCTCCATCCAGAACCCGGTGTTCGATTTCGGCACCACATAATATTTGCACCCCTCATGTCCGTGCCAGAAGCACCCGTTCACCAGAATACAGGTGCGATATTTCCTCAGCACGATGTCCGGCTTGCCCGGCAACCGGGGATGATTGAGCCGATACCTGAATCCCCTACTCCACAGAAATTTCCTGACAAGAATCTCCGGTTTGGTATCCCTGCCCTTGATTGCCGCCATATTGTTATGGCGCTGTTCTATGGTTAAACGGTCCGACATCTTTAATTTATCATCAACATCTGTTTAACATTGCAACATCTCAGCAGGCGTTATGTTCAGAACCTTGCATAGCAATCTAGCTATTTTTAGAGTAGGCTCAGAGCGCCCTGTTACATAATCGTTAATACGTGAAGGACTTACTCCAATTTCTGAAGCCAGTTGTTTTTGAGTCATTTTCTTTTCATTTAAAGAAAGTTCGATAAGTTCAGAAACAGAAGGCTTTCCGATAGGAAAATGTTTCTTTTCGTATGACTCAACAATGTCCGACATTAATGTCAGTTCTATGGCATTCTTATCGTTGGCAGGCGTATCGTCCGTTACCAATGGCAGGAGATTTTCTATTCTGTTGAGTGCAAACTCATATTGTTCTTTCGTAATTCTATCCATAATTGTTTTTATTAAATGGTGGAACAATCTATTTTGTCATATTCACTATGTGTTCCGACAAATCTTACGAAGAGTCGGCCTATTGTAAATTTAATTACCACTACCAACCTATACCTGTTTCCTCGAATGTTGAATACGTAATGTTGATTACCTACGTAGTCAGCATCAGGAAAGTCAGTTCTTATATCAGAAAAGTTGCGCCATTCTGCTTCTTCCGCAATCTGGTACCATCTTTCCAGAGCTACTTTTGAGTCTTCTCGCCCAGGGGTCTCGTAAAACTCTTTTAGTTTCCTATGCGAAATAATTCTCATAATTCCATGATTTAAATTTTCATTGCAAAGATATATAGAAATATTGAAATACAATAGTTTCTTCCATAAATATTTTGTTTTTTAGGATTATTTATATAATTAAGCTTGTTTTTCTACTATTTAGCTTCCACTTTTCCCCCTTACGGGCTGAAGGCCCAGAAGCTCCTAGCCCAGGGCATCACCCTGGGTATAAGCGCAATCAGCCATATTGTTGTGGAGCTGTTCTATAGTCAAACGGTCCGACATACTCTTTATTTACAATTGGGGACGTGACGCTCTTCTCAACTGGCTTGATACCGACCTTTATGAGCGTGACGGCAAAGCCATCACAAACTTCCAATCCACGCTCCCTGCTGTGCAGAGTGACTTAGCGCAACAGATAACAAAAGACCCTTATCAGATCATACAAGGAACCGATGGGAATATCAGAATATCAACTATCCAAACTCTTTCCGAAAGACTTTAAGTCTTCTATGCCGACTAAAAGGTTCGACCACTTTAAAGCGGATTTGCAATCCGCAGCCGTAGGCTTTTCATATTGATATCTTACGTATCAATCCTTAGTCTCCTTTATATCAGAAAGCGTTGCTTCAATATCTTCGATTGTAGGCAACTGGCTTTGTATGTTTTCAGGCATGAGCTTAGACAACTGATATTCGGAGATGCCTATTGGCTGATTGGTTGATTCAAGAGCATATTGAGCCATCACATTGTTCTTGGTTTTGCAGATAAGCAATCCAATTGTAGGGTTGTCAGTAGGCTTCTTTTTTATATGATTTACAGCACTTATATACATCCCCAACTGTCCCAAATGTTCAGCTTTGAATTTTGTAATCTTCAGTTCTACGACAACATAACAGCGCAGTTCCAAGTGATAGAAAAGCAAGTCGGGATATACAGTGTCTCCCCCTACTTGTAGAGGAACTTGACTTCCAACAAAAGCAAAACCTGTACCCAATTCAAGCAAAAAGCGTGTTACATTTTGGGTAAGTCCTTGCTCCAATTCTCGCTCCCGATACTCACCGTCAAGTGTGAGGAAATCGAAATTATAAGGGTCTTTCAATGTTTGTGCTGCTAATTCGCTTTGAGAATCCGCCAGCAGCTTGTTAAAGTTATTCACAGCCTTTCCCTGTCGCTCATACAGATTAGTGTCAAGGAAATTAAGCAGAACAGCACGACTCCAACCATTTTCTACGGTCTTATTCAGATAGAACACAGCACGGTTAACATCCTTACATTGCGATATGATATACAGATGATGCCCCCAAGGAACGGAGAAGAATACGTCCTCGTTTATTTGGGCAACAGGTTGTTGCCCATGTCCTTTTTGTAATTGTGCAACAACTTGTTGCACAATTATATTTCCTTGATTATAAAAGAGATACCATTGCCTAATGTATTGTAGATTCCTGTATGAAAGCCCTTTCATATCTGGAAACTCCGCCATAAGTTCACGGCTCAATTCTTTGAGCCAGCCATCGCCCCAAGATGCAGATTTCTGCTTTTCACAGATGTCTGCACCCATACGCCAATAAAGGCGGAGCAATTCTGTGTTAACCTTGATTGCCGCCTTAACCTGTGCATGGCGTATATCTTTCTTCAACTGCGAAACCCAACTTTTGAACTCGCTGTTTCCTGCCAATGTCATATTTCCTGCCATATTATATGTCTTTTTTAATGATCGATTTGAGCATTTCCGTATTCACTTTGGCAAATCCATATTATTGATTTCGTCAAGTCTTTTCTGGTCAAGCACGCCCGAATCCCAAAGTTCATTCAGAGATTCATCCATTTTCTTTGAATAATAAGAATACAACAATTCCTTCAATTCTTCCAAACCTTTCTGAGTATCATCTACTTGAAACATTTGCAAGAGGTGTACTTGTGTACTATTCAATACCGTTGCTGCCATAACCTTCACATTAAAACGTTCTACATTTTTCTGCAAATTTACATTTTTCCTTTGAAAACACAAAAGAAATCCCTTAAAAACTTGCAGAAAAGAGAAATATTGCTTATTTTTGCAGAAAAAAAGATGGCAAAGGAAATATAAGCTTATCAGTAATTTCTCATAAATCGTGTAATAATTCATAAAAAAGAAGGCTTTAATTTGGAAGTTTCAGGTTTTTATCTTATCTTTGCAATATGAAGAAGGAACAAGAACTTACATTGACAGCCATCCGTGAATGCCTGGCAAAGAATATGCCACCATACGGGAAAGCGATACTTTTTGGCTCACAAGCTAGAGGTACCGCTAGAGATGATAGCGACTGGGACATTCTTGTTATCTTAGACAAGGAACAGCTTCTTCCTTCTGATTATGACAAAGTTACCTATCCTCTTACCGAACTAGGTTGGGATTTAGGAAAAGAAATAAACCCAGTAATGTATTCCGCTAAGGAGTGGCAGAAATATAAGATTACACCATTTTATAAAAATGTTGAAAAGGAAGGAGTAAGTTTATGGGGCTAACAAACGATGAAAGAAGTTCTTTAGTAGAACTTCGTCTGGAAAAAGCAAAAAGATTTATAGCAGAAGCAGAGCAAATGCTTTCTATGGGATTATGGGATTTGGCAGCTAATAGGTTTTACTATTCTTGTTTCCATGCTGCTCAGGCACTATTAATACATTATGGGCTTTCGGCACATACTCATGCTGGTACTTTAGGCGTATTTGGTATGAATTTCGTTAAGACAGGTAAAATTGACAAAGAACTTGGTGCATTTTTCTCCAGGATGGAACAATTAAGAATGAAAGCTGATTATAACTGCGAATATGATGTAAGTAATTCAGATGTCGAGAATATGCAGCAACCAGCTCATGACTTTTTAAATAGCATCATCAAACTTATCAAAGAAAAACAATAATGTGCAATATAACTTTCACCCAAAAGTCGTACTTTTGCGGCTCAGGGGAGATTGTCCGTGGGATAGACAACTGCTATTTGCGCAGTTGTCACCTTTGGATTAGAAGTGATAAGTTTGTAGATGGCTCTTTTAGCCTTCGCGAACTCTTTTCTTAGCTTGACTTCTTGGGCTGTTTCTTTCTTTTCGTTGGCGAACTCTTTGGTGTCGTTGGCGAACTGTTTTTCCGAGTAGGCGAACTCTTTGGTGTCGTTGGCGAACTGTTTTTCTGAGTTAGCGAACTCTTTTGAGTCGTTGGCGAACTGTTGATTTATGACACACCCTCTTGTGGACCTTCAGCCCGTACTTAAACCACATGCGAAACTTGAGTTAAGAGTCCACTTTAAATTTCCGTGAAATCCCTGCCTATTCCTCTCGTCTTTCCGCCTCCGGCTCCGCCACCATTTCCGGCACTTCTTCCGGCAATTCATATCTTCTGATATGATGATCTTCCAGATAGATATGGTTCAGCGTAAAGGCGAGCGACTCCAGCGTCTTTTCCCTTACCGCCGGCTTCAGTTCACATTCCCATATCACGATGGTATGCCATCCCATTTCAGCCAGCCGGTGCAGCACCTCATGGTCCCTCTCCCGGTTTCTTCTGATCTTCTCCATCCAGAACCCGGTGTTCGATTTCGGCACCACATAATACTTGCATCCCTCATGTCCATGCCAGAAGCACCCGTTCACCAGAATACAGGTGCGATATTTCCTCAGCACGATGTCCGGCTTGCCCGGCAACCGCGGATGATTGAGCCGATACCTGAATCCCCTACTCCACAGAAATTTCCTGACAAGAATCTCCGGTTTAGTATCCCTGCCTCTTATTGCCGCCATATTGTTGTGGCGCTGTTCTATGGTCAAACGGTCCGGCATACTCTTTATTTACAAATACATCTTTTAACGTAACTTAGAAATAAAAACGAGGTCACTCTTACCAGCAACCTCGTTCAAATATTAGTTGAGTTTTAAAATATCCTCCTTGGCAAGCCCTGTATATCTTGCAATTTTATCAATAGGCTCGTTTTCCATCAGCATAATCTTAGCCATTTCTATTTTACCCTCTTTTTTACCTTCTATTCTACCTTCTATGATAGCTCCTTTATATGCAGCAATGTTATCACGCATCACCTTGATACTTTCATCATATTTTTCACGGTCTTCCTTACTGAGTGCAGTGATATCCGCTATCTCAGCCAGTTTCTGGAAGACGGCATTTCTTGCCATAAACGGCATTCTTTCCAATGTACTCATATTCTTTAAAACAAATATCCAACGTTCAAAATCAGTTTCACATTCATCCTCCTCCTTAGTAAAGAGGGGAAGCATAAGATATATCATTCTGAGATTATCAGAGAAAACCCGTCCTGTTTCTGTATCCACAAGACAAACATCTGTTCTAAACTTCTCAGGGCTTCTACTCTCTATATTGAAGTTCATAAAACATACAGTATAGACCGGCGCGAGGTGATAGTCCCATTCCCCCTTCACGCCTTGCTTTACTATAGCACGCGAAGCATAATAAAGAGAGCGATCTACAAAATGTTCCTGATAACGGTTTTGCATCTCCACAATAATATGCTGTCCCTGATCTGTAGTACAATATATATCATATATGATACCACGCATATTCTTTGCCTCGGGCAATTGCTCCTTGTCCTTAAAGGTGATATCCGTTATCGTATGCTCACCCTTCAGGAGATCATTGAGGAAACTAATCAGTAAATCTTTAGTGATTTCCTGTCCAAAGATCAGTTTAAAACCCCAATCAGAAAATGGATTTATAAACTTTCCCATACGCTATCTTATTTTTTTCTGCAAATTTACATTTTTCCTTTGAAAACACAAAAGAAAAAGCCCAAAAACTTGCAGAAAAGAGAAATATTTCATATATTTGCATAAGAAAAGCTGCACTCGGCAATTTGAAAGCAAGCTTTAATTGCGCTCGTTTGCATTACAAACATTTTAAATTATATAATTATGTTAGGAACTGAACTTCCGCATGTGGTTCAGGCACGGGCTGAAGGCCCAGAAGCTCCTAGCCCAGGGTAACACCCTGGGTATAAGCGCAATCAGCCTTGCGCCCTGTAAGGGCAAAAGCCTTTTAAAAAAGGATATTAAGAATGAAAACAAGAGAAGAATACATAGCCCTCATCACATCTCATGCCGAAGAACTGCAAAACACCTTCGGCATCACCTCCCTGCGCCTCTTTGGTTCTGTAGCAAGAAACCAGCACCGCGATGGCAGCGATGTAGATATCTATGTAGAAATGCCCCCTAAGTTTTTCCTGATAGTCCGTCTGAAAGCATACCTTGAAGCCCTTCTGGGCTGCCCTGTTGATATTATCCGGAAGCACAAGCACCTCAACCCCTTCCTGCTCAAGGAAATTAAGAGAGAGGGGATTGAAGTAATAGCGGAGCGATAGATAGGGGATACCAACGATCCGACATCTTATCTATCTTTAAATGGATTTAGTCAATCCATCCACTATTTTCATCAGTAAAACATTCTTTTCTCACGAAAACACAAAAGAAATCCCCCAAAAAACTTGCAGAAAAGAGAAATATTTCTTATTTTTGCAGCAAAATAAACTGTAGAAATATGACAACAGAAGAACAATATAAAAGTTTTATACTGAATTGCACTACATCACCCAAAAGTGTCAACAACTATAGTGATTTTAAGCGCATTAATGAAACTATTGCCCAAATCAAAGGAGTTGATTCCTTTGATATCTACTCTTGTGTACATACCAAAGAGCTACAAGATATCATTGATTCACTTAACAACAATGAAGAATTCAAGCAGTATGAGAAGACTGGTAGTTACCAGTATTCTAACGCATTAAAGACATACATGCGTTTTCTATGCGCTAAGGAAATTTTCTCAAACGAAGCAAAAAAAGTAAAGTTCCCTTCAAATCTTACTCTACAGCAGATTTACTTTGGTGCTCCTGGCACAGGCAAATCAAAGACCATCAAGGACTTGACTTTCGGAGAGAGCGTGATTCGTACTACATTCCATCCAGACTCTGATTACGCCTCTTTTGTAGGCACCTACAAACCTATCACAGAAGAAGTTGTACTCCGAGATTGTAATGGCAAAAGGGTAATCGATGAAGAAACGAATGAAGTCGTAAAGGAAGAAAGAATTGCCTACAAGTTCATTCCTCAGGCTTTTCTCGAAGCCTATGTGAAAGCGTGGAAGAAACTAGGCTCCAGCAAGAAGCAATTTCTTATTATCGAAGAAATAAACCGAGGTAATTGCGCCCAAATCTTTGGTGATCTGTTCCAATTGCTCGACCGCAACGAATATGGTTTTTCTGATTATCCTATCGTTGCAGATAAGGATATGCAGAAGTATCTCGAAAAGGAATTTGCGGGATGGGAGATTACGAATAAAGACGAAATCAACCAGCTCTATGGCGAAGCCAATATGGTAAACCTCATCATGAAGGGAGAGCGCCTTGTTCTGCCTTCAAACCTCTATATTTGGGCTACAATGAACACCAGCGACCAGAGCCTCTTCCCTATCGACTCTGCCTTTAAGCGCCGCTGGGATTGGAAGTATGTGCCTATTCGTGAAGGTCGTGACAAAGAAACCAACGTTCCTCTCAACTGGTACATCAACACGGGTGATAAGCAATACAATTGGTGGTCATTTATCAGCAAGGTTAATGAGCTGATTGGTTCACTTACCAATTCAGAAGACAAGCAGCTCGGCTATTTCTTCTGCAAGGCAAAGGATGGCGAAATTGATGCCGACTTGTTCGTTAGTAAGGTTATCTTCTATCTCTGGAATGATGTGTTCAAGGACTATGGTTTCGATGATAAGGACTTTCAGGATGAAGAAGGCAAGATTTTGTCTTTCGACCGATTCTATGAGGATAAGAACGGCAAAACTAACGTTGATATAGCTATCGTTGAGCAGTTCTTGGAGAATTTGGGAGTAGAGGATTTCTTTTCTGATGAAGGAGAGGAAGAGGATTCAGAAGATTCATACGAAAAAGAATCTGATTGGAACCTTAACAATAACAACAATAGCAATTCAAATTCATACGATTACACTAAATATCGAGTTAACGGAAGTAGCGAACTCCTAGGAAAAGGAAGAATGGCTCTTGCCGTAATGGAATATCTGGTTAATGATAAGAAAGAAACATATTCTGAAATATTATCAGATATATCAAGGATTATCAATTCAAAAACAGATCGAATAGTTATAAAAGTTGAGGACTATCCTCTTTGGAAAGAAAAATATAAAAATGACAAAGGTAAACGTTGGTACGACGATTACCCTTTAACAACAATAGATAACGTCAAATTTTATTTTACAACACAATGGGGCAAAGGAAACATCCAAGCTATTCTTCATTTAGCGAGAACAAAAGGATGTACTGTTGAATCCGTAAAATGACATAACATGAGAATCCTCATAGAAGAACATCAGTATCAGGCTGATCAGATTAGGGATGTTCTGCACGGCATTGACGTCATGCAGGACATTGATGGCAACGTCAGCATCAACTACGTTGGGTATTACTACAATACCCAGCTCAACGATTGCGTCTTTATTTTGCCGAAAGTACTGCTCGAAGACACCTCTGAGGGCGAAAAAGTATTCGGCAAATATGCCCCGGAAACCATCGTCAACCTGAACCAGAACAACCCACTCTCTCAACAGGAGAAAGACTTCATCTATGAGTTCTCTGTCTGGATTTACCGCACCATCGAGGTTTACAACAATACCACCAGAAACGGCATTGTCTATCACCAGAAAATAGCGTGCCTCGGTAAAAGTAACAGACAAATCAACAACACATTCCTCGATATTCTGCTGGCTCTCATCGACTTCAACAAACATAACCAGGATTTCATCTTCTTCATCCTGAAGAACATCCATTCCGGTTACAACCGCATTCATTGGTCAAAGACCATAGCCACCAAGAGAGCCATCATCAGCAAAAACAGCCCTGTTTATCCCCATCCTGTCAACAGGAAAAAGCAGATCAATTTTGATGAAGAACTCCTGATTATCTTCTATTCCATCCTGAATTATATCAGCGAAAGATACGGCTTTGCCAATCATATCAACTGCAATTTCCAGCTGATAACAGGCTATCGTTTCAAGACCTATCTGGATGGATTAGGAAAGACCAGACTGTTCCAGATTAAGTATAAATACTTCTCAGACAAGGCTTTACACCTCTGGCAACTATGCTACGATTTCTTTGATAATGCCAAGCGCATGAACATTCAGCAGGAACGCAAGGAGTATCTTCTGGTTAAGAGTTTCAATATCGTTTTCGAGGCCATTATTGATGAACTTCTAGGCGAGAAGAACATTCCAGCCGGCCTGAAAGAACAGGCCGACGGCAAACGCATAGACCATCTGTACAGCTACCAGAACCTGATTACAACAAGAAATCAGGAGCCAGTTTATTACATCGGCGACAGCAAGTATTACAAGTTAGGTCATTCCATCGGAAAGGAATCTGTGTATAAGCAGTTTACGTACGCCAGGAACATCATCCAGTGGAACCTGAACCTCTTTATGAACGACGATAAGGACGATGAAGAACTGCAATACGACAAGCGTAACTTTGGCAACGTACCCAAGCTTCGCGATGACCTGACGGAAGGCTACAACATCATTCCGAACTTCTTCATCAGCGCAAAGATGGCAGAGAATCTCTCTTTCTCAGACCAGATTTCGTCAACCGACAGGGAAAAGAAGTGCTTCAACACCCAGCATTTCAACGACCGCCTGTTCGACCGCGACACCCTTCTCGTCTTCCACTACGATGTCAACTTCCTCTATGTAGTATCTCTGTATGCCCGTCATAACGAGCACCAGAAATTCGCCTGGAAAAACCGGGTTCGCAAGATGTTCCGTGATGAAATCCAGAAGATGCTGGACGAAAGATACGACTTCTATCGCCTCACGCCGAAAGAAGATACGCAAGTAGAAGAATTCGTCAGCCAGAATTTCAGAAAGCTTATCGGCAAGATATTCTCACCAACGAAATCCAATGATTATCTGATACTTGCGTTCGAGAAAGAAGACTCCAACGAGGAGCAGAAAGAAGCTATCATAAACGATGTTAAGGAGAAATTCTATATAGGTAAATTTGCTTTAGCGGATAATTGACGAGCGATTATAACTTACCGCAATAAAATAATTAATTTAATTGAATTGTCTATGGAATCAAAAACGAAATTTATTTTGACCTATGTAGCAGGTATTGTTACGGGTTGCGTATTACTGTTTGTTATAGGCTGCATTATTAATACAGAAAATTCTTCATCTTCATCCCCAGAGGAAGATATTGTTATGTTTGATAATCCACGCAATACTGTACCCGGAAAAGCCTTTAGAGTTATACAAGTACTTCCTGACGGAAGTGCTTTGGCTAGTGGAGATGATTTTTCTGATGATAATATCGGTATGGTTGTTCTATTTTTGGGAAACGAGGGTACGTCTTTCTATGATAACCAAAAGATTGAAATTCCGAAGGGAAAGGTAGCAAAACAAATTGGAAATTACAGCTATATGTCCCAATCGTATAATGAAAAGACTGTGCCTATAGTGAAAATCATGGATGAATAATAAGATACCTCAAATATTCAATCAATGGGTCGGTCAGTTTACATGAGACGCATGTAAGACTGCCCGCCCCATTTTAATAGGCTATATTTCCTTTATACCTATTTCCTTCAGATAGTTATAAATACCATCATACCACTCCGGTTTGCGTGTTTCATCTGGCGGTACACCATGATCGCCATTCGGTACAACTAAAACCATTCCTTGACGGGCACGAGTCAGCAGAACTCGGTATGCGTTAATCTGATATTCCCGATTTATCGGCTTATTGATATTTTGCCATTTGGTTCCACTACGTAACTGATAGTGCTCCCATTTTGTATGGTCTTTATTAAGCCTCAAATCTGCATCCCAAGCAACACAAGCCCAATCAATTTCCAGCCCCTGAACCTTAAACTCGGTGAGGGTATCTTCAAGAGCGTTGGAAGAACGGATATCACTTTCGTCTTCTAAGAACCAATGAACAAAATCTGGCTGATAACGCACGTTGATACTGATAGCCTTCAACCTCTCAGCTTTACTACTAGCTAAAAGACCATATCTTTCACTACCTCTAGCATGAGCCTTTAGCCACTGCTTTGCTGTATCTAGCGACCTTGTAAGAACTATTGGATAATTCTGAAGTTCCCTCAACGTCAATGCTGCTTCATCTTTTTGTAGGTTGAGAAGTTGGTGCACAAACATACTCACCTTTTCTGCACGGAAAGAACGCATACTTACAGATAAATGCAACGATTGTTCAACATGAATCTGGCTGTTGTCTATGTCTAATAATTCCAAAGCCTTACCGTCAGCATACTCTTTTTCAGTGAGCATATTGCTCATATATACATGCCAATCGCTAAAACTCCTGTTAAGAGAGGTAATCCATTCTGAGATACCTGCTTCACCCTTGTTAATCTCTTGACCACCACCAATCAAGCAAACAACCAATCCCCAATCTGTTTGTCTATCCATACAAGACATCAAGTATTCAGGCTCACTATAAGGAAAATCTTTGATAGATTTCTTTTCTTTCATAAAGCGAGCTAATTCTTCTTTTGTCCATGCACGCTGAGCTTCATCAAAGATGGCAACGTGTTCAGTAGGGATATAGGACTTATCAGTATGACTCAGGAAATAGCCTTCTATAGGAACTATTTTCCCATTTTTCACTTCAGTTCCGTTAAGGTAAAAGTCCCGATAATGATGAATCATCTGGATAAAAGCCTTCACTTTACTCTTTGCTTCTGCCTTGGTACAACGCTTACCTTTCTCCTTACATCTCCTCACATAATCGCGCGTAAGAGCTTCCTGCAAGACTTCTACCAGAGGAAAGTTACCTGACAGGTATACCGCTTTTTCATTCTGCTCAAACTGGCTGATAGCTGTCTGTAATCCAATAAGAGTTTTCCCTGCTCCTGGTACTCCTGTAACGAAACAGATTGCTTTCTGTTTCTTTTCACGACATTCGTTGATAATATTCTCCAAACATTTTGAGGTAGCATCAATATCACCGTCATGTTTGGTAATATCCTCTACAGTATTTTCTTCATAGAGCGCAATAGCTGCTTCGATAATCGTAGGTGTTGGCTCATAGCCGCTCTTGGCCCAAAAATTATCTCTATCAGCCGAGAATACAACCTCTTCTCCTATTTCCGCTAAAACGTTATCTATCGCATTTTGCAATTGTTTTCCGTTTACTTGCATTGGCTTATAAACAAGGTCCTCAAAATGAGACAAATCCATCACGCAATGCTTATCTTTTTCTGAAGGTGCAACAAGAATCGGAATCATCTTACGACAGCGACTTCCTTCCTGAAAGTTTTTTAAGTCTAGAGCATAGTCCCAAACCTGAATGTAGGCATCTCGTGTAAACTTTGACTCTGCAGTTTTAAACTCGAGAACAAATACAATATCATCTATCAGAACAATAACATCAGCACGCCGCCCCATTCGTGGTATATTGTATTCAAAATACACACTACCACGGTCTCTATATTTACCTAAAACAGAACGCATTACTCGTATTTCATCAAGCCAGGATCTTTTAGTTTCTTCATTGATGTCGTGCGAATAAGCAAGAGCTAGTTCTCCTACTATAGCTTTTTCCTCTTTTTGTATAAAATCGGAAATTGTATCACTATAATAATATCTTTTTACAGACATAAGCAATGGCTTTTATTTAAGAGTTTGCATGGAGCAATCAGAACAATCTGTTTGCATTCAAGCAGACTGCATCTTAATATGAATTGTTATGAAGTGGATCAACCTTTTCTATATACCAACCAAGGTTCAATTTTTCATTGATTTCTACCAAAGTATTATATTTACTCTCGGTATCACTATTGGTGTCAATCCATAGATTTTCATCCACTTTCTTGAATTTTGTCATTTTCTGTTCTTCTTCAGAAAGATGATTCAACATGAAAAACCTTTTACCTATTCTAAGATTAAGCCCCAAGACTCTTTCGGCTCCAGCTAATTGTACAGCTTTTACCAAAGTTGTTGAGACCTGATTCTCTTGAATAAAGGTACCATCAGAGAATGAAATTCTAATCTTCAGTCTATTTGATGATGTCTTTGGTACAAAAGGTTCTTTCACTATATATGGACTAAAGTCTAAGTCTTCATCTTCAAAATGAGATAGTGGAATTACCGCTATTTTAAAATCCAAATGAAACTGATTTATCGCATAAAACAGCATATTCACTTTTTGAAATGTAGACATATTAGTCATGATGTAGTAACCAGAATCTGTTACATGTTGAGCAGACGCATATTTACTATCGGCATATTCTGAAACGACAGGAACATTTGCTGCTGATAAATTAAGAGACTTAAACTCTTCAATACCAATTGCTTCGATAGATTCAATAAAGGTTTGAGCTACATTTTTATACATAATGTAACTACTGTCTGGAAATATGGTTGCAATAACATATTTTTTCTTGCGCTTACTTTCATCTGATTCCTCTACAGGTATAGGGTTCTTCCAGTCAATAGCATCTATCAACTTCTTCCAGTCTCTAAATTCCATGTTAGGACATCTATCGCTATAATAGTCATAAAGAATATTCATAGCACCCTGACTGTTTTTATACTCTACATCAAGATATGGACGCAAAGAATTTATGATGTCAGGATTTGCTATTCTGAGCAATTTCCCATTCTTTATGTTTTTCTTGTCAGGATCCACAACTACTGGCGTTCCCTCTACATCACTCCCTTCCTCATCTTGCTCCTCATCATCAGTTTCTTCATCGTTCATATACAAATCTTCAGCAGAGCTTTCATTTGTTTCATCTTTAGAATCAACATACTCTGTGGTTGAATCAACTGAAACATTTTTAAGATATGTGATATATGCAATCAATGCAGGTTCAACACATTCAATTTCTTCAGGACTAAGGATATTGATTTCGTTTGTATTAAGAAGAGGGACAATAGCCTTAGTATACTCTTTTATATCATCATATTTAACAAAGATTTTTCGGCAAGATATTTCTGGAGTAATAACATCTGAAATCAACTTCTTAATTACCTTAAAATACGCCAGACATTGCTCTTCCTTCAGATAATCTTTACTTCTCAGATACGCCAAAAAATCTTTGATATTCTTCAGGTCTACGAATCTTTTATAAGCTTCATCAGCAGCTTTTCTTCTCTTGGACCCGATAGCAACGTATTCTGTCATTTCTGGGAAATAGTCAGCAATATTCAACAGATAATCAGCCAAACGAGTTCTTGGGAACGCCAAGACTATGCTTCCATTAGTTTGAATCGCTTGCTGAAAAGCACCAGTCTCACGTGCTAATTGTTGGGCATTTTTTCGTGAATAAAAAGAGACATTCTTAGTTTTGTTCAGACGCTGTTTGGTTGTATATGGGTTCCATGTCACATATACATCATTATCGTTGTCATAACCAAGAAATATAAATGCTATATCAGAATCCTTAATTGGCTGGAAGGTTGATCTTTCAGGCAATTGGATACGATTAACATCAGACTGATCGCTATCTTTATTAAAGGCTGTAGAAGTAATATTCTTCTGATAAATCCAAAACTTAATACCATTGAGGGTAATTAGACATGGGTTTACACCTTCTATACAGCGAAAACTTTCTCTACTTCCTAAAGCATCACATAAGAGTTCTTTGAGAGAATCTCTACTTGTTTTTTCACTATTCATGATTCTTCGTTTTTAGGGGTGAATAAACTTTTATATAATGGACTCTTACTGTAATCAAAGTCAGAATCACCGGACAGGACGTCTTCGACATCGCTCAAATCGCTCGCAAATTTCACTTCGCTAACATGAGCAGGAATCCCATCTTCATTAATATGAGGCACTTTTCGCGCATCATAGAATTTTAAGGAATCAACTGCCTGTATATAATCGAAGTGCACCTCCTTGAGTTTTACAACATCACTTCCTACGGTTTCGGCTATCACTTTATACAATTTCAAACGATAATCTGTAACATGCAGCCGTTTATAGATTTTCTCATAGAGGTCATATATCGAAAGACCATTCTCGTTCTCACCAGATTCTCTAACGATGGCAGAAGCTATAAGAAGCTGCGAATGAACAGATGGATTCAACTGGTCATAAGAAAAGTGATGCACTCTCTTCTCACTAGCGGTGCTCTTCACTTCTATCTTGTCACGTCCCAGGGTAAAATCATATTTCGCTGTAGGGTCATTATGCCAAGCTGTAATCAGCGTATTGGGGAATGATGCTTGGTCTATGACTAACAACTCTGTCCAAAGTCCCTGTATCTTCTTTCGTGGAGGATTATTCAATGCCGAGAATATCGATATCAAATTCTCAACCTCTACTGCTACTTCATGACAAGTTGGTTCTTTCTGAAACTTCTCCAGCATCATTACAACAATCTCTATAAAATAATCTTGTAGTGCATGCTCTGGAGTTCTCAGTGTTATTACGGTAAAAATATTATCTTCTTTAGCACCATCATCTTTAGAGATGGTACATTCTAAGTTATATTCTACAGACAACAACTCTCTTATGATATTTTGAGAAGGAGAAGAAGTAGTGCTAGTTGCCACAAAAAAGCGTGGGAATCCCTCAGGAGATACACTCAACTTGTGAAGCATACCTCCGATAGAAACGACAGGCAAGACGTCATCATTAGAAGAAGGGCGCTCTATGTTTCTAAATTGTTTTATGATATCTTTTATGTCCATCTTGTTTGTTATTTTTGTTAAGATGTTAATTATTCTTCATCGTCGTCAACATCCTCAGTTGTACCCCTGGTACTAATGTAGTTGGTTGCTATTTTTTCAGGATAGTTGATAGCCAACGCATAAGCGTCTGGTGGTAACTCTAGAGTACTATCAATGAACTTTACATGGTGCAACTGAATAGTAATCGTATCCGGATCGCACATCTTTCGGTCACCAGGATAAATTACACCATCTTCACTCTGACCCGCAAACAGGGATGTAACGCACTTGCTATCCTTGATAAAGGAACGTTCTCGAATAGGATTCTCCTGCCATGCCATCTGAATGAATCTAACGTTTTTGATAATCTTCTGGGAGTCCAGATATCGCAAATATCTAATTGTATCTATCTTTCTCATCTGTTCGTTCAAATCTGAAAATCTGAACTTACGCAAGAAATCTATGGCTTCTTCTACTGTCAACATCATACTACGATGCTGACGGTCGGCAGTTTGATATCTATACTGAACGTATTCAAAGTCATTCTTATGCTGTTCGAGGAAAGCTTTGACAAAGACTTTGTTGTTCTCGATAAGAGAACGAGTCTGGAAAGCCTGTAACTCGCTGATACCCTTTAGTTGGGTGCTTACCACATCAATAGGCAGCACGTTAGCTCTTGTAGGTTTTAGTCGAGGTGATAACATGATTTTTCGCTCAACTTCTGCTAGAGAATCACAAGATTTAAGCGTAGCACGCAATTCTTCCTCATGCTTGATATATTCTACATAATTCTGGATAGATATTTGAGGCAGGAATACTCTGCACGATTTGATGTAATCGCGCTTATAACCAAAGAATCGACAACGCTGCTGAATGGTGTCAGCATTGGCTTTGCCTGTAGTATATCGAGGCATATACGTTGTTGCAAGATTTTCTATTGTAAAAC